>SBAS01000083.1 GCA_005240145.1 Nitrosomonadales bacterium
CAGTAAGTTCACGCTCTACTACTGGGCCGCGGCGCGTAAGATCCCGCATTACCGGATCGGGCGCCTGGTGCGCTTCAAGGTGTCTGAGCTCGCCCAGTGGCAGTCGATCCGTGGTGCGCGCACCCCTGGCGAGGCAGTGGTGCATGACTGATCAAAGCGATCGCGACCCGCTGGACTTTAACGAAGACGCGCCGCCCCCAGAAAAAGATCGCTCGGTCGAGCGTGAGGCGATTCGTAGCGCGTTGCTCGCGCATCTCGAATCGGTGCTCTACACGCTCTTTCCTGCGGGCAAGGTCCGACGGGGAAAGTTCACTATCGGTGACGTTCTGGGTAGCCCCGGCGACAGCCTGGAAATTGTGCTGACTGGGGAGAAGGCGGGCTTGTGGACCGACCGCGAAAGCGGTGCGGGCGGAGACATCTTCGCCATCATCGGCGCTAATCAGGGCATCGACGCGAAGGGCGAGTTTGCGCGGCTACTTGCGTATTGCGCCCATCTCGCCGGTCGCGCACCGACCGCGCCGGCCCCGGCACGCAAGACCAAGCGCGGCGCTGCCATGGATGAACTGGGCAAGGCCACCGCCAAGTGGGATTACCTCGATCCCAAGGGCCAACTGATCGCGGTGGTCTATCGCTACGATCCGCCCGGGCAGCGAAAAGAGTTCCGGCCGTGGGATGCGAAGCGCCGCAAGATGGCCCCGCCCGATCCGCGCCCGCTCTACAACCAGCCGGGCCTCACGAAATCCGACACGGCAGTCCTCGTCGAAGGTGAGAAGTGCGCGCAGGCCCTGATTGACGCGGGCATTTGTGCGACCACCGCGATGCACGGCGCGAGCGCACCGGTGGATAAAACCGACTGGTCGCCGCTCAAAGGCAAATCGGTGCTGATCTGGCCCGACAGGGATAAGCCGGGGTGGGAGTACGCGATGCAAGCGGCGCAGGCCGCACTGGCGGCAGGTGCTCTCGACTGCCACGCGCTCCTGCCTGCCGAAGATAAACCTGAGGGCTGGGATGTGGCTGACGCACTGGCCGAGTCCTTCGATGTGGCCGGGTTCATTGCCGCCGGACCGCGCATGAGTATCAAGGCCGCATCAAATGTCACGGGCAAAGAATCGTCGGTCTGGGCGACCGATGATGCGCTGGCGCTGGAGTTCACCAGCTGCTACGGCGAGGATTGGCGCTACTGCGCGACCTGGAGCCGGTGGCTGATGTGGACCGGACGGCAATGGAAAGTCGACGACACCTTGCTGGTCAGTCACCTCATGCGGGCCATCGGGCGGGAGGCTGCCCTGAAGGCCGACTCCCACCGCGTCGCATCGAAGCTCGCGAGCGCCGGTACCGTCGCTAGCGTTGAGCGACTGGCACGCATGGATCGGCGTCACGCCGCAACCACGGGCGAATGGGATGCCAATACGTGGTCCATCAACACCCCGGGTGGCGTCGTTGATTCGCTCGCCGGAACGATCCGGCCACACCAGCGTAGGGACCTCATGATCAAGATGACCAACGGCACCTTGGTGTCGAACAGTCGGTGTGACACATGGCGGCGATTTCTGGACGAAGTCTGCGGTCACGACTCGGCACTGGTTGCGTACCTTCAGCGAGTCTGTGGCTATTGCCTCACCGGTTCCACGCGGGAGCATGCGCTCATCTTCCTGCACGGCACGGGTGCGAACGGCAAGAGCGTGTTTGTCAACGCGCTGCTGGACGTTCTTGGTGACTACGGCATGAACGCGCCGATGGAAACCTTCATGTCTTCGCGTAACGATCGTCATCCGACCGAACTTGCGATGCTCCGTGGGGCGCGTCTGGTGGTGGCAGCCGAGACCGAGCAGGGGCGTAGCTGGAACGAATCGCGGATCAAGGAACTCACGGGCGGCGACCTCATCACGGCGCGCAATCTTTACCAGGAGTTTTTTACCTACCCGCCGCAGTTCAAGCCGATGCTCACCGGAAACCACAAGCCGGCACTGCGCAACATTGATGAGGCGATCCGGCGGCGCATGCATCTGATCCCCTTCACGATCACCGTTCCCCCTGAAAAGCGCGACAAGGACCTGCAGCAAAAGCTGCGGCTGGAGCGAGACGGCATCTTTGCGTGGGCGCTGGAGGGGTGCGCCGAGTGGCTAAAGAGCGGACTGTGTCCGCCGCACAGCGTGCGCGAAGCCACGGATGAGTATTTCGAGTCGGAGGACTCTCTGGGACGGTGGATCGATGAGCGCTGTGTAAGAGCCACGAACGCGCGCTCACTGACCAATGAGCTCTTCGCCGACTGGAAGCAATGGGCCGAAACCGCGGGCGAATTTGTGGGTACCCAGAAGCGTCTTTCGGAATTGTTGCAGTCACGCGGTATTCAAAAGTGGCGCAACAGCGGCGGACTGCGTGGACTGCAAGGCATCGGTTTGAAGGTGCCCGTTGAGCCGCGCAATTACCCGTATTCGGACAACAACTGAACAAAAAACGGCTGGACTGACGGGTTTGACGATGCTCTACATGATTCTTCTACGCGTGCGTGCGCGCGCAGGTAAAGAAAGGGTTTGTAGCGCCCCGTCAAACCCGTCAGTCCCGCCCATGAACCAGGACTGACCATGACCGCACACACCATTCTCGCGCTCGACCTGGGGACCACCACCGGCTGGGCACTGCGCGCACCCGAAGGGCAGATCGCCCACGGCTTCGTGAGTTTCAAGTCCCAACGCTTCGAAGGTGGCGGGATGCGCTACCTCAAGTTTCGCCGCTGGCTCACTGATCTGAAGGCCACTGTGGCCGCCCCACAGGGCATTGGTGCCGTCTACTTCGAAGAGGTGCGCCGGCACATGGGGGTGGACGCCGCGCACGTCTACGGCGGGCTCCTTGCCACGCTCAGCGCCTGGTGCGAGCACCACGAGATCCCGTATCAGGGCGTGCCCGTGGGCACGATCAAGAAACACGCAACCGGCAAAGGCAACGCCGGCAAGGACGAGATGATTGCTGCGATGCGTGCACGCGGACACGCGGTCAGCGATGACAACGAGGCCGATGCCTTGGCGATTTTGCACTGGGCGATCGACACGCAGTAGGTTTCATGAAAATCCCTCATCACCCCTACCGCTCACCCCTCGGGCGCCTGCAGCCCAGTCCCGTCGATGCCGAGGATGTGAAGCGTGAGGGCTGGCGCGAGCAGCACATCCTCGTTATCTCCGAAACGGATGAACGACTGGACTTCATCGAACGCGAGATCGTGCGCCGCTTAGGCGAGCGGCTCTACGGATGGCGTCATGGCTGAGTGGACGATTCACGATGTAGCTGCGCGGTTTTGCGAGGCAGCGCGTACCGCGCATCGCCTGCCTCCAGTGCGCGTCCAGGGTTACTTCAACGTCTGGCCGCCGATTCTGCGCACCGAGTTCGAGCGAATGGCCTGCGAGGAACCTCGGCGCGTGGTGTTTCGGCCCACGCCAGCGGAAGTCGACCGGATGCTCGAAGTCATGCGCTGGGTGCAGTGGCTCGACGTCGAGCAGCGCCATCTCGTGTGGATGCGTGCCGAGCGCTACGCGTGGCAGCAGATCGGGCGACGGTTTGCGTGCGATCGGAACACCGCGCGGCGGCGCTGGCAGCGGGTGATGGAGCGGGTGGCAGAGCGCCTGAAGTTGCCGGGCGGGAAATCATGACTTTGACCAACTACGACACTAGGTGGCATAATGACCAAATGGCCCGAGTGTTCAAGACCCGTCATTTCACGCGCTGGATGCGTAAGACCGAGTTGAACGACGGCGCACTGTGCAGTGCGGTTGCGGAAATGGTTCAGGGCCTGATTGACGCTGATTTGGGTGGCGGCATCGTGAAGAAGCGGATCGGGCTTGCCGGTCGTGGCAAGCGCGGTGGTGCCAGAACGTTAATCGCGACCAACAAGGGCAATCGGTGGTTCTTCGTCTACGGGTTCGAGAAAAACGATCGAACCAATATTACGGACGATGAACTCCAGGGGTTGCAGGACATTGCCCGGGAGTTGCTGGCCAGAACGGGTCACCAACTCGATCAAGCCGTTGATGATGGTTCGTTACAGGAGATTTGTCATGACCCAAAAGCCTAAAGCCAAGAGCCAGATTTTCAAAGCCGTGCATGAGACTGCCCGTGATTTGCATCGCCTGGGCTTTATTGATCAACGCAAAATGCGCAAGTTCGATGTGCTGTGCCTGGATCCGGTGCCGGATTACGACAGCCGGAAGATCCGCGCCCTGCGTGATCATCTGCAGGTAAGCCAGTCGGTGCTTGCGGCGGTGCTGAACACGAGCTTGTCGACTGTGCGCAAATGGGAGATTGGCGAGAAGCACCCCAGTGGCCCATCAATGAAATTGCTTAGCCTGCTTGATCGCAAGGGTCTTGAGGCCGTTCTTTGATTCGCGTCTTGGAAGCCGCAACGCAATTGTGCGTGTTTTAGCGCCAATGCGCGGCGCTACTTCAGCAAGCGGGTGAACCTGCGGGTTAAACGCCCCAAACGGCATGCAGCATTACAGCCGAGTTAAGGGTAGAGTCTCGGCTACAGTCAGGAAAGAAGCGCGGGACGCCATCAGCCTAGGAAATTGATGGGTCCTTCCCTCGCAAAATCCCATGCGGGGGGCAAGAGCGCGAGAAACGCGTAGCGTCTGACCGAAAAAAGAGGTTTGCACGGGTTGCAGAGGTTTGC
>SBAS01000006.1 GCA_005240145.1 Nitrosomonadales bacterium
AGCGTGTACAGCGCCCTCTTTGCCTTCGACATTTCCGCCCCCCTTGCTCAAAGTTTAGTCGCCCAGCAAGGGATACGTTTTTCGGGGGCAAGGTCAGGTTCGGCTCTCCCGATGATCAAGAGCCTCGCCGTTGGTGTTGTAAATGTCCACGGCATGAATTTCAAATTGCTGGAGTCGCGGACAGTTCCGAAGTGGATTGTTGAGAATTTTCCTGACCTCCAGGTCGAGTATCCAAAATTGGCGGTGGCGATAGGTGGAGCAGCTAGACAGCTTCCCGAACTCGTAGGTGAAATAACGGAGATTGGACGTCCCATTGGGAAAGTGAACTGGTCAATTGACCCCCAGTACAAGAAATAGGCAGGAACTTGCAAAACAGCGGACTCGATATCGGTATTCTCAAGTTACCGTCCATCTGAACTTCCTTTGCTTCAACCTTTAGGCAGTGGCAAGGAAGGCTTAGACGTACACTAGGGGCATGGGAACAGTCGTCGCACTGGCGGGGCAAATCGGCGGGGCCAAGCTGGTCGACGGGCTCTATCGCCTGCGCGGCAAGGATCTCGCGGCGATCATCAACACCGGCGACGATTACGATCACCTGACGCTGCGGTTTTCGCCCGACATCGACACCGTGCTCTACGTGCTTTCGGGCATGGCGAGCCCGGGTGCGCCCTGGGAACCGGCCGCCGAAAGCCACTCGCTCTTCGCCACCCTGAAGCAGTTCGGCGGGCCGCAGGAGCTGACCCTCGGCGACAAGTCGCTGGCGGCGCCGCTGCTGCGCACGGCCTGGCTGGCCGAGGACCGGCGCCTGACCGCGATCACCCTGGATTTCTGCAAACAGCTTGGCATCAGCGCGCGCGTGCTGCCGATGAGCGACGACCCGATACGCACCTACGTGCGCACCGACGAGGGCGAAGTGTCGTTCCAGGAATACTTCACCACGCTGGGCTGCGAACCCGAGGTGCGCGGCTTCAACTACGCGGGCGCCGATTCGGCCACGCTCACGCCCGAGGTCACCGACGCGCTCGATTCGGAGGACCTCGAAGCGGTGGTCATCTGTCCGGCCAATCCCTATCACACCATCGGCCCGATCCTGGAAGTTCCAGGCATGCGCGAGCTCATGCGCAAGCGCCAGGCGCCGGTGATCGCGGTGACGCCGATCGTCGGCGGCAGGGCGCTCAAGGGTTCGGCGGCGAAAATCATGGGCGAGCTGCGCCATGAGGCCTCGGCGCGGCGCGTGGCGCTCGAGTACCTGCGCCTCATCGACGGCTTCGTCATCGACGCCGAGGACGCCGCGGGCGCCGAGGACGTGCGCGCCAGCGGCATCGAAGTCCTGGTAGCGAACACCGTGATGCGCACGGTGGAGGACCGTACCGCGCTCGCGCGCGCGGTGCTCGCGTTCGCACAGACCATCCGGGATCGCAAACTGCAGGAAGCCTGAGTTCATGGACGCCTCCGCCCCACCGCTGCTTCCGGCAAGGGAGGCGAACGCGCCGTCAATGACCGCGCGCGAAGCGAGCGCGGTGTTCAGCCGCATCACCGCCAACATCGAGAAGGTGATGCGCGGCAGCCGCGACGGCGTGCGCAAGCTCCTGGCCGCCTTCGCCTCGGGCGGCCATGTGCTGATCGAGGACTTTCCCGGCACCGGAAAAACCACGCTCGCCAAGAGCCTTGCCGCATCCATCGGCTGCCGCTTCACGCGCGTGCAGTTCACGCCCGACCTGCTGCCCTCGGACATCCTCGGCGTCTCGGTCTTCAACCAGAAAGAGCAGACCTTCGAGTTCCGCCAGGGCCCGGTGTTCACCTCGATCCTGCTCGCCGACGAAATCAACCGCGCCTCGCCGCGCACCCAGTCCGCCTTGCTCGAAGTGATGGCCGAAGGCCAGGTTTCGATCGAAGGCCGCACCCACGCCAGCGACGAGCTTTTCTTCGTCGTCGCGACGCAGAACCCGGTCGAATTCCGCGGCACCTATCCGCTGCCCGAAGCGCAGATGGACCGTTTCGCGATGTGTATCGCGCTGGGCTATGTCGGGGCAGACGTGGAGGCCGAGGTCCTCGCGGCGCAGGACCTCGGGCACCCGCTCGCGGCGCTGCGCGCGGTCGCGACGCGCGAGGAAATGCTCATCCTCAGGGAACGCGTGCGGCACGTCCGGATCGCGGGCGAACTGCGCCGCTACATCGTGGAGCTGGTGCGCCGCACGCGCAGCGCGCCGCAGGTGCAACTTGGCTGCGGTCCGCGCGCCTCGATCGCGCTCTCCGGCGCCGCCAAGGCGCTCGCCCTGTTCGACGGCGAGGAATACGTGCGTCCCGAGCACCTGCACGAACTCGCCGTACCGGTGCTCGCGCACCGCATGGTGCTCGACCCGCAGGCGAAATTCGCCGGCGTCACCGGCGCGGCTCTGGTCGCCGACATCCTGCGCGAGGTGCCGGTCCCGGCATAAAGGGGAAAAATGCGGCGCCTGATCTTTTTCGCGCTGCGTATCGTGGGCGCGCTGGATCACCGCCTGCGCGAACGCCTCACGCTGGCCGGCTGGCTGGTGCTCGGCGCAGCGGGCGGGGCCGCCGCGGCGGGGCTGAACACCAACCTCACAGTCACCCACCGCGCGTTCGCCTTTCTCGCCGCACTGCTGGCGTTGTCGTGGATAGTCAGTCTTTTCTTTCGCGCCCGCGTCGAGGTGCGCCGTGAAATGCCGCGCTACGCCACCGCCGGCGAGCCTTTCAGCTACCGCATCAGCGTCGCCAATCGCGGCACGCGCGCGCTTGGCGGCGCCGTGGTCACGGAGCGCTTGCGCGATCCGCGGCCCTCCTACGACGAATGGCGGCGCGCACGCGAACCGGGCGAAGAGCATCGCAACTGGTTCGATCGCAAGGTCGGGTACTTCCGCTGGCGCTGGCTGATCGACCGGCGCCAGCCACGCGACTTCGTACCGGCCACGCTGGGCGCTCTCGCGCCAGGTACCCAGCACAGCTTGAAGCTCGGCTTCACGCCGCGCCGGCGCGGCCGCATCGAGTTCCTCGGCCTCACGCTCGGCCGCGCGGATCCGCTCGGCCTCGTCAACGGGCTCGCGCGGGTGCCGCTGGAAGGGCGCCTCATCGCGCTGCCCAAGTGCTACCGCCTGCCCCAGCTCGCGCTGCCCGGCCGGCGCAAATTTCAGCCCGGCGGCGTGTCGCTCGCGGCCTCGGTCGGCGATTCGGAGGAATTTCTCGCCCTGCGCGACTACCGGCCCGGCGACCCGCTGCAACGCGTGCACTGGAAGAGTTTCGCGCGCACCGGCAAGCCGGTGGTCAAGGAGTACCAGGACGAATTCTTCGAGCGACACGCTCTGGTGCTCGACACCGGCAGCACCCAGGGCGAGGACGCAGCCTTCGAAGACGCCATCGCGCTCGCCGCCTCGTTCGTCTACACCATCGACACGCAGGACTGCCTGCTCGACCTCCTGTTTGTCGGCGGTGAGGTGCGCACGTTCACCGCCGGCCGCGGCCAGATGCGCGCCGAGCACATGCTCGAAGCGCTGGCCGGCCTCGGACCGAGCGCGCCGGAGGATTTCGGCGCGCTGGCGCGCGCGGTACTGGCGCGCCGCGCGACTCTGTCCAGCGTAATTGCCATTTTCGTCAGCTGGGACGAGGAGCGCGCGCGCTTTGTCGCCGCGCTGCGCGCCGAGGGTTTCGGCGTGCGCGCCCTGCTGGTGCGCGCCGAGGGTGATGCGCCGCGGGGCGTATTTCAACTGCAGCCGGGAAAAATCGAGCAGGGACTGGCGGGCCTTCGATGATCATGCCGCCCTTTCTCATCGGCGCGGTACTCGCCTTCTGGGGCTGGCAAACAGGCAATCCGCTGGTCGGCGTCGCGCTCGCTATCGCGCTGGAAGCGCCGCGCTACGTGAAATTGCGCCTCGATCTGGGCAGCGTGGAGCATTCGCGTATCGCCGACCTGTCCACCGTCGGCTTTGTCACCCTGGCGGTGTTGCTGGCCGCCAACCGCGGCGTTTCGCGCGGCTTCCTCGAGGCCTTCATCTGGGCGCCGGCGGCGCTCGCGCCGGTGATGCTCGCGCAGATGCTCTCGGGCAGCGGCCGCATTCCGCTCTCGGCGCTGTTTCGCTACATGCGCAAGCTCAGGCGCCGTAACCCTGAGATCAAGGATCCGCCGGTCGACGTAAGCGCGGTCTACGTTGCGCTCGCCCTGATCTCGGCCGGGATAGCGAACGCGCGCGGCCCGGCTTACTACGCCGGCGTCGTCCTCGTGGCGGCATGGGCGCTGTACACGGTGCGGCCGCGCCATTCCAGCCGTATTGCGTGGGCCCTGATGCTCGCCATCGGCGCGGGCACCGGTTACGCGGGTCAGCTGGCGATCGCGGGATTGCAGGCCCAGGTCGAAGGCTGGGTGATGGAGTGGTACCTGCCAAGCGCGGACACCGACCCCTACCGCAACCACACCGCCATCGGCTCGATCGGCCGCCTGAAGCAGTACAACGCGATCCTGCTGCGCGTCTACGCGACACCGGACCAGCCCAAGGGCGGCGAGCCGCACTTCCGGCTCCTGCATCGCGCCAGCTACAACACCTACGCCGGCACCAACTGGATCGCGCGCGAGGCGCCATTGCAGCCTGTTGCCGCCGTGGGCGGCACAACCTGGGCACTCGCGGCGCCTGCGGCCGAGCCAACCTGGCGCCTGAAGTTCGCGGCGCGCATCGATGGCGGCAAGGCCTTGCTGGCGCTGCCGGCGACTACCACGCGGGTCACCGGACTGTTCGCGACTGCGGTGCAGCGCAATGTGCTGGGCGCCCTGCACGCGGATGTCGGCAGCGACTGGATCCAGTACGAAGCCGAAGGCGGCGCGGATATCGAAGCGTACTCGGCGCCCACCGCCGCGGACTCGATCCTGCCTTCGCGCGAGCGCCTCGTGTTCGAGCGCGTCGCGGCCGAACTGGGACTGCGCGACGTGGCGCCGGAAGAAGCCTTGCGGCGCATCCATCATCACCTGGCGCAGTTCACCTACTCGCTGTATCGCGAACAGGCGGTGCCCCTCGCCCAGACGGCGCTGGGGGATTTCATGACGCGCACGCGCGCCGGCCACTGCGAGTATTTCGCCGCCGCCGCCGCACTGCTCGCGCGCGCCGCCGGCATACCGTCGCGCTACGCCACCGGCTACGCGGTGATGGAGCGCAGCGCGCTGGAGGACGCCTACGTGGTGCGCAGCCGCCACGCCCACGCCTGGACGCGCGCTTGGGTCGACGGACGCTGGGTCGACCTGGACGCCACGCCGCCCGACTGGTTTGCCGCGGAAGCGAATGAGGCTCCTTTCTGGCAGGGATTTGCCGACCTCGCGCGCTGGGCGGGCTTTCGCTGGATCATGCGCGAGGAATTCACCATGGGCGACGCCTGGTACGGCGTGCTCGCCGTCCTCGCGCTGGTTCTCGGCTGGCGCATGTTCGGCGGCCGGCGCATCGCGCGTCCGGGCGACGTGGAGACCGCCCTCACGAGGCGACGCTATCCCGGCGAGGATTCCGAGTTCTATGCGCTGGAGCAGTCCCTCACCGCCCGCTCACCCGGCGAAACCCATGCCGCGTGGATAGAGCGCATAGCCGCCGAACTGCCCGCGCAGGCGACAGATCAAATCATCGCCGCACTGCAACTGCACCAGCGCTACCGCTTCGATCCGGCAGGCCTCTCGGCCAACGAGCGCAACCGGTTGCGCGAGCTCTGCCGTACCATTGACCTACCTCGGAGCAGTTTTTCACAATATAGGGAAGTGAATCATGCTACCTGCCAAACCCACGCTAAACCTTTTGATCGTAGTCATACTGGCTTTATTTTCCCTGCCAGTGATGGCGCAAAGCGACGCTAAGCGATGCGCCATGGTGCTGATGCATGGCAAGTGGGCAAGCCCCCAGAGCCTGTACTTCGTTGCCAAGCGGTATGAGGAAGGCTGTGCCGTCAAACTTCTGGAAATGCCTTGGTCGGGTCGCCGTGACTATGATGTGCCTTATCCCGATGCTCTCAATGAAATAGAACGCCAAGTCAAAGAATTTCGTGTTCAGGGATACAAGCGAATTTTGCTCGCCGGACATAGCTTCGGGGCTAATGCGGGCTTTGCCTATGCTTCGAGCGTCAGGGAAAAGATTGATAGCGTCATTGCCCTTGCTCCGGGGCACGCTCCTAATGTCATGTACGCTAACGGCATGTCACGTCAAGCAGTCGATTCTGCAAAAGAGTTAATCAATGCAAACAAGAAAGATGAGAAGCTTGGTTTTGATGATATGAACCAAGGTCGTCGCAAGTCCGTTCGTATGACGGCTGAAACACTGTTTAGTTATTTTGATCCAATCGGGCTTGGCAACATGCGCCTCACGGCATCAAACTACAAAGAATCGATCCCTACCTTGATTGTCGTGGGCACAGATGATGTTGCGTTTCCCGTTCTCCGATCCGCGGTATTCGAACGACTTCCTTCGCATCCAATGAATGTGTATTTGGAAATCAATGCCAATCATGGAAACACACCCGAGCAATCGGTACAGCAGGTCATAGCTTGGCTGAATCAGGTTAGCCAGTCGCCATAAAATAAGGCGTAAGGGGCGTGTCGGATGGCTACATGCGCTAAACCTCAGCACATTGAAATCGATCTTGTCACCACGTCCGATACTCTGACTTCGCCCAGATCCGCTGCCTCCAGCTTTTGGCTGCTTTTGCAGTGATCAGTCCTTCGGCGGTGTCCCGTTGTTAGTTGAAGGTTTTGGGGTGGCGGGGTGCATAGGTTAAGCGGCTTGGCTGTGCCGATCAACCGGTTGCTCGGTACGCCCGA
>SBAS01000095.1 GCA_005240145.1 Nitrosomonadales bacterium
AACGTGCGCGCAATGCCCTTGCGCGCTATCTGATCGGGCTTCAGGCCGGAGATCTGTTCTCCGCCCAGAACGAAGAAACCGGCGTCGGGCGCGTAGATGCCACTCAGCAGGTTGAACAACGTCGTCTTGCCCGCGCCGTTCGGGCCGATCAGGCCGTAGATGTCGCCCTGCGCGATGGCGAACGATACGCCCGAGAGCGCCTGTACGCCACCGAAGCGCTTGCCGACGCCCTGCGCTTCAAGCAGCGCGGTCATGGCTCGGTTCGCTCATGGGTCAGTTCGCGCTTGCGCACCGCCGAGGGCAGCAGGCCCGCGGGACGAAACAGCATCACCAGCACGAGCGCGAGGCCGAAGATCAGCATGCGGATCACTTCGGGTTCGACCAGCATCTTGCCGAAGAGCGCCTGCTGTACCGGTTCCACCGTCCAGCGCAGGATCTCGGGGACGAAGGCGAGCAGCAGCGCGCCAAGGATCACCCCTGCGACGTTGCCCATGCCGCCCAGCACCACCATCGAGACCACCATGACGGATTCGACCAGCACAAAGCTCTCGGGCGAGATGAACGCCTGGATCGCGGCGAACATGCCGCCCGCGATGCCGCCGAAACTCGCGCCCATGGCAAAGGCAAGCAGCTTCATGCCGGTGGTATCGATGCCCATGGCGCGCGCCGCGACTTCGTCCTCGCGGATCGCTTCCCAGGCGCGGCCAATGCGCGAGTTCTGCAGCCGCACGTTGATGAGCACGATCGCCAGCAGCAGCAGCAGCAGCAGGTAGTAATACTTCATCGACCCGGTGAACACCACCCCCAGCAGGCTGTCGCTGCGCGAGAAATCGACGCTGCCGACGCGCACCGGATCGATGCCGGCTATTCCCTGCGGACCGCGCGTGATGTTCACCGGCTGCGACAGGTTGTTGAGGAAGATGCGGACGATTTCGCCAAAGCCGAGCGTGACGATGGCGAGATAGTCGCCGCGCAGCTTGAGCGTGGGCGCTCCCAGCATCACGCCGAAGAGGGCCGCCACCGCGGCGCCGATCGGCAGGATCACCCAGAATGGCAGGTGCAGGCCGAACTGCGGGCTCGCCAGCAGTGCGTAGACGTAGGCGCCGACGGCATAAAAGGCGATATAGCCCAGGTCGAGCAGGCCGGCAAAACCGACCACGATGTTCAGGCCGAGCGCGAGCAACACGTAGAGCATCGCAAAGTTGGCGATGCGCACCCAGGCGGTGCCCGCGTAGGAAAGCGCGAAAGGCAGCAGCAGCAGGCTGATTGCGATCAGCGCGATGCCCGGCCAGAGCAGCTTGGCGCGGTTCACGCCCGATCTCCCACGCGTTCGCCCAGCAGGCCGGAAGGCCGGAACACCAGCACCAGGATCAGCACGACGAAGGCGAATACGTCCTGGTAGTTGGAACCGAACAGGACGAAATGACCGCCGTCGGCACAACGCTCGCCGAGCGAAGCCGCAAGCATGTCGTAGCGGCACAGATCGCTGATTTCCCCGATGTATCCCGCGCCCAGCGCCTCGACCACGCCCAGAAGCAGGCCGCCGACCATGGCGCCGGGAACATTACCGATGCCGCCGAGGACTGCGGCCGCGAACGCCTTCAGGCCGAGGACCGAACCCATGGTGTACTGGGCGACGCCGTAATAGGTCCCGAACATCACCCCCGCCACCGCGCCCAACGCAGCGCCAATGACGAAGGTGGCGGCGATGACGCGATTCACGTCCACGCCCATCAGGCGCGCGACCTGCGGGTTCTGCGCAGTGGCGCGCATCGCGGTGCCCAGGCGCGTGCGGTAAACCAGCAGCGCGAGTCCGGCCATCATGGCGAAACACAGCGCGACGATGGTGATCTGCACCCCGGTGACAACCGCGCCAAGGAACGAATACGTCGTGAGCGGGATGATCTGCGGAAACGCCAGCACGTTGCGGCTCCAGACCAGCATTGCGAGGTGCTGCAGGATGATGGAAACGCCGATCGCGGTGATCAACGGCGCGAGGCGCGGCGCATGCCGCAGGGGACGATAGGCGAGGCGCTCCATCGCGTAGCCCACCAGCATGCACACCGGTATCGCGCAGGCCGTGCCGATCAGCACCACCATCAGCGGCGGCATCCCCGCCGCCGCGAGCAGGTTGATCACGGTGAAGGCAACCATGGCGCCGATCATCACCAGCTCGCCGTGCGCGAAATTGATCAGCTGGATGATGCCGTAGACCATGGTGTAACCCAGGGCCACGATGGCGTACACGGCCCCGAGTGTCAGGCCGTTCACCATCTGCTGGACGAAAATATCCACGGCGTAGCGAGACTAGCAAAAAAAACGGCACCCGAAGGTGCCGTTTTCTCTCCTCAGCTTGCGAGGATTACTTCTTCGCTTCCGCCTTCGCCGGCTCCGCGGCCGGGGCCGCAGCGGGCGCAGGCGACGCCGCCTTCATGAACTCGGCGTAGTCGGTGGTCTTGCCGCCCTTGATGATCGCGACCGGTCCGAGCTTGCCGTCCTTCATGGTGAAGATCGTCATTTCGGCGTCCTTGCGGTCGCCCTTGGCGTCAAACGCGATCTTGCCGGTCGCGCCCTGGAAGTCGCTCTTGGCGAGTTCCGGCAGGTACTTCGCCGGATCGGCCGAGTTCGCCTTGCGCATCGCGCTGATCAGCAGATTCGCGCCATCGTAGGTGAACGGCGCGTACAGGATCGGATCGACGTTGAACGCTTTCTTGTAGGCTTCGAGGAACTTCTTGTCGGCCGCCTGTGGCGGCAGGCCGGCCTGCGAGCACAGCAGGCCATCGGCCGCGGCACCGGCAAGCTTGGTCATGTCGTCGGTGCAGGCGCCGTCGCCGAAGGAAAACACCGCCTTGATGCCGAGTTCGCGTCCCTGCTTGAGCAGCGGTCCGCCGGTGGCGTCCATGCCGCCGTAGAACACGGCGTCGGCGTTCTTGCCCTTGACCTTGGTGAGAATCGCTTTCCAGTCCGTGGTCTTGTCGGTGCCCTTCTCGCGCGGCAGCACCTTGATGTTCGCCGCCTTGAGCGTCTTCTCGACTTCGTTGGCAATGCCCTCGCCGTAGGCGGTGGCATCGTCGATCACGGCAACCAGCTTCGGCTTTTTCGTGTCCGAGAGATAGCTCGCGATCGCCGGACCCTGCTGGTCATCGCGGCCGACGGTGCGGAACACGACCTTGAAGCCTTGCTCTGTCAGCTTCGGGTTGGTGGCCGAGCCGGTGATCACCGGGATGCCAGCAGTGTTGTAGATCGCGGAAGCGGGAATGGTGGTGCCGGAGTTCAGGTGGCCGACAATGCCGGCAACCTTGGCGTCAACCAGCTTCTGCGCCACCGTGGTGCCCACTTTCGGGTCCGCCTGGTCGTCTTCCGCGACCAGCACGAACTTCGCGTCCTTGCCGTCGATCTTGATCTTTGCCGCATTGGCTTCGGTGATGGCGAGCCGGGCGCCGTTTTCGTTGTCCTTGCCCAAGTGCGCGATACCCCCGGTGAGCGGCCCAACGTGGCCGATCTTGATCTCGATCGAAGGCGCGGCCGCTGGCGCCGCAGGCGCCTGGGCTGCTGGTTTCTTGGGTTCTTCCTTGCCGCAGCCGATCAGGGCGACAGCCGCCGCAATAGCCGTAAGTCCAACGAATGCGCGCTTCATAGATCTCTCCAGAAATGGGGGTTGTTTTAATGGGGTAAGGCAGGGGGCGGATGATACTCCCGGGCCAGAAAAACGAAAAGGCCGGTTGTAGCCGGCCTTTTTCGCTGTATTAAAGTGGTTTTCCGGGCCGTTTACTTGGCCGACAGGACCCACTTCACCAATGCCTTGATATCGCCGTCGGGTACGGCAGCGTTAGGCGGCATCGGCACCTGGCCCCAGACGCCCTGGCCGCCCTTTTTTACCTTTTCGGCGAGTTTGGCCTCGGCGTCCTTTTGCCCGGCGTACTTCTTGGCCACATCCACATAGGTGGGTCCGATGGTCTTAGCGCCCTTGACCACATGACAGGTGGTGCACAGGTGCTTCTTCGCCAGATCATCGCTCGCCTGCACCTGAAGTGTCGCCCCCAAGGCCAGGGCGGCAGCGGAAAGAATCAATGATTTCATGAGGTTCCTGTAACGTGAGGGGTTGACCATGCTACTGGTGCGATGCTGTCGAGGCAAGTAACGCCCCACCGTACGGGGCCGTTGACGCTGGGGCATGATGACGCCATGACCGCGCAGGACGTGCTCGATTTCTGGTTCGGCGCCGACCGCAAGGCCTGGTTTGAGAAGAATCCCGCTTTCGACGAGCAGATCCGCGGTCGTTTCCTGCAGCTCTATGAAAAAGGCATCAGGGAAGAACTGGGCACCTGGCGCGCGCAGCCCGCAAGCTGCCTGGCACTCGTTATCCTGCTCGATCAGTTCCCGCGCAACATGTTCCGCGGCACAGCTCGGGCGTTTGCCGCCGATGCTCTCGCGCGCGCCACGGCGCGCGTCATCCTGGAACAGGGTTGGGACAGGGCCATGACACCCGACGAGCGCATGTTCGCCTACCTGCCTTTCGAGCACTCCGAATTGCTCGCGGATCAGGAACGTTGTCTCGCCTTGATGCGGGAGATCTCGCAGTGCGCCGAAACCGCGGACATGCCCAAATGGGCCGAGGCACACCTCGTCATCATCCGCCGCTTCGGCAGATTTCCCCACCGCAACGCGGCACTCGGGCGCGCAAGCACGCCCGAGGAGATCGAGTTCCTCAAGCAGCCCGGTTCAAGCTTCTGAATCGGTAATCGCGCCTTTGCTGGCGGTTGAGACCAGCCGCATGTACTTCGCCAGCAGTCCCCTGGTGTAGCGTGGCTTGGGCGCCCGCCACTTCTTCCTCCTCGCGGCGAGCAGTTTTGCCGGCACGTTAAGCTGGAGGAGCAGTTTTTTCGCATCGATGGTGATCGAATCGCCCTCCTTCACGAGGGCGATAGTGCCCCCCACGTAGGCCTCGGGTGCGACGTGACCGACCACCATGCCCCAGGTGCCACCTGAGAATCGCCCGTCCGTGAGCAGGCCGACGGAATCGCCCAGACCCTGGCCGATCAGGGCGGAGGTCGGCGCCAGCATCTCCTGCATGCCGGGGCCGCCCTTGGGGCCCTCGTAGCGGATCACCAGCACGTCGCCGGGCCTGATTTTCTTGGAGAGGATCGCCTTCATCGCATCCGGTTCGGAATTGAACACCCGCGCTGGTCCGGTGATCGAGATTTTCTTCAGCCCGGTGATCTTTGCCACACAGCCCTCGGGGGCGAGATTGCCTTTGAGGATGGCAAGGTGGCCCTGCCTGTAGATCGGATTGGACCAGGGCCGGATCACTTCCTGGTCTTTGCGCGGCTGCGCCGGAACGTCTTTGAGCATCTCCGCCATCGTCTTGCCATGGATAGTCATGCACTCGCCGTGCAGGATTCCGTTCTCAAGCAGGATCTTCAGCACCTGCGGCACGCCGCCGGCACGGTGGAAGTCCACGGCGACATACTTTCCGGAGGGCTTCAGGTCGCACAGCACCGGCACTTTGCGCCGCACGCGCTCGAAGTCATCGATCGTCCACTTCACCCCGGCCGCCGAAGCGATCGCGAGGTAGTGCAGTACCGCGTTGGTCGAGCCGCCGGTCGCCATGACCAGGGCGATCGCGTTCTCGATCGATTTGCGCGTGATGATGTCGCGCGGCTTGAGGTTCTTGCGCACGGCTTCGACCAGTACCTTTGCCGACTCGGCGGCCGAATCCGCCTTCTCCGCGTCGGGCGCCGCCATTTGCGAGGAACCAAGCAGGCTCATCCCCAGCGCCTCGAACGACGACGACATGGTGTTCGCGGTGAACATGCCGCCGCAGGCGCCGACCGACGGACAGGCGTTCTTCTCGATGCCGGTGAAATCCTCCTGGCTCATGCGCCCCGCGCTGAACGCGCCCACCGCCTCGAACACCGAGACGACGGTGAGGTCCTGCCCTTTCCACTTGCCCGGCTTGATGGTGCCGCCGTAGACGTAGATGGCCGGTACGTTCATGCGCGCCAGCGCCATCATGCCGCCCGGCATGTTCTTGTCGCAGCCGCCCACCACCAGCGCACCGTCCATCGCCTGGCCGTTGACGGAGGTCTCGATCGCGTCGGCAATCACCTCGCGCGACACGAGCGAGTACTTCATCGCCTCGGTGCCCATGCCGATGCCGTCGGTGATGGTCGGCACGCCGAATACCTGCGGCTTGGCGCCCGCGGCGTGCAGCGCGGCGATGGCGCTGTCCACCAGCGGCTGGATGCCTGCATTGCAGGGGTTCATGGTCGAGTGCCCGTTGGCCACGCCCACGATCGGCTTGTCGAAGTCGCCGTCGCCGAAGCCGACCGCGCGCAGCATGGCGCGGTTGGGCGAGCGGGCCGGGCCCTGCGTGATGAGACGGCTCCTGCGGTTGTCAGCCATGCGATACCTTCATGAACGCTAAAATCGAATTCTACCGTGCTGATTCATCCGAATTTCGATCCGGTCCTGGTCTCGGTCGGCCCGTTGGCCGTGCGCTGGTACGGCCTCATGTACCTCCTCGCGTTTGCTTCGTTCTGGTGGCTGGGGACGCGGCGCATCGCGGCAGGACTTGCCCCGATCACGCGCGAGCAGCTCGACGACCTGCTCTTCGGCGGCATTGTCGGGGTGATTCTCGGCGGGCGCCTGGGCTACGTGCTGTTCTACAAACCCGGCTACTACCTGGCGCATCCGCTCGAGAGCTTCGCCATCTGGCAGGGCGGCATGTCGTTCCACGGCGGTTTTCTCGGCGTCCTTGCCGCCATGGCTTTCGTCGCCTGGCGACAGCGCGTGAACTGGTGGGATTTGATGGACTACGTCGCGCCGCTGGTACCGCTCGGGATCGGCGCGGGGCGGCTGGGGAACTTCATCAACGGCGAACTCTGGGGACGCCTGACCGATGCGCCCTGGGGCATGGTGTTCCGTGGCGCAGGCGACCTGCCGCGCCATCCCTCGCAACTCTACCAACTCGCGCTCGAGGGTCTCGCCCTGTTCGCGCTGTTGTGGTGGTTCTCCTCGCGCCCGCGCCCGCGCATGCAGGTCTCGGCGCTGTTCCTCATCGGCTACGGCGCGGCGCGCTTCATCTGCGAGTTCGCACGCGAGCCCGACAGCTTCCTCGGCCTCCTCGCCCTTGGCTTGTCGATGGGACAGTGGCTGAGCCTGCCGATGATCGTGGCCGGGATCTGGCTGTTTGCCGGGAGTCGCCGGCACAGATGAGACTACTCGCACTGCTGCTCGCGGTCTCGATCGCGGCGCCGTCTCAAGCGCAGGCACCAAGCCCGCAGGCAATCGATATTCCGCGCTGGTTTAGCGAGACCTTCCTCGAACTGCGCGACGACGTGCGCGAGGCTGCGGCGCAGGGCAAGCGAGTGATGCTCTACTTCGGCCAGGACGGCTGCCCCTACTGCACGGCGCTGATGCAGACGAACTTCAGCCAACGCACCATTGCCGAGAAGACGCAGCATCATTTCGTCGCCATCGCGCTCAATCTCTGGGGCGACCGGGAGGTGGCCTGGACGGATGGACGGCGCATGAGCGAGAAAGCGCTCGGCCGCGAGCTGCGCGTGCAGTTCACACCGACCCTGCTGTTCCTCGACGAGAAGGGCGCGGTGGCGCTGCGCCTGAACGGTTACCTGCCGCCCCACCGCTTCGAAGCGGCGCTCGACTATGCCGCGGGACTCGGGGGCAAGGGGATGCGTTACGAGGAATACATCAAGACGGTGATCAAGGAACCGGCCAGCGCGACGCTTCACGACCAAGCCTTTTTCGCCGCGCCACCCGTCGTTCTAAGCGGCGTGAAGCCGGTGTTGCTGCTGTTCGAGACGCCATACTGCGCCGGCTGCGACGAGCTGCACCGCGATGCGCTGCGCAGGCCGGAAGTGCGCCGGCTGATCGAAAAGTTCACGGTCTACCGTCTCACTCTTTCGGCTCCACAAGCCCGGGAACTGCGCGTCGCCTATACGCCCACACTCGTGCTGTTGGACCGCGGCAAAGAGGCGTTTCGCATCGACTCCTACGTGCGTCCTTTCCACGTCGCCGGCGCGCTCGAGTACGTTGCGAGCGGCGCGTACCGCAAGGAACCCTCGTTCCAGCGTTTCCTGCAGGCGCGCGCCGAGCGCATGCGTGACCGTGGCGAGAAGGTGGACCTGTGGAAGTGATTGCGGCAGCGCTGGTAAGGCGCTAAACCAGCGCCCGTTCCAAAACGCGGGCGACGTGCAGTGCTGTGCGATGGGCCCCGTGCTCGATCTGGTGGCGGCAGCTGGTGCCGTCGGCGACGATCAGCGCCTCGGGCCTGGCGGCGCGCACCGCCGGTAGCAGGTTCGCTTCGCCCATCTTCA
Organism: Nitrosomonadales bacterium; assembly: GCA_005240145.1. Taxonomy (GTDB): domain Bacteria; phylum Pseudomonadota; class Gammaproteobacteria; order Burkholderiales; family SG8-39; genus RBG-16-66-20. The sequence goes on from SBAS01000095.1 coordinate 8,340, forward strand.
TCGATACTTCGTAGTGCTCCGCTTCGTAACCAAAACTGCCTGCCATGCCGCAGCACGAGGACTCGATAGTTCTGACGTTCAGGCCCGGCACAAGGCGCAGGACCTGTTCGACCGCATCCATCGCCGCAAACGCTTTCTGATGGCAGTGCCCATGCAGCAAAGCTTCGGACTCGACCGCTTTGAGATCGAGCTTGAGCCGGCCGGCGCTGGCCTCGCTGGCGAGGAACTCCTCGAACAGGAACGAGTTTTTTGCCAGCGCGTCGGTGCCGGGGAGCAGCACGCCGTACTCGTCGCGCAGCGTCAACAAGCACGATGGCTCCAGGCCGATGATCGGTATGCCATGCGCGACCCAAGGCGTGAGCGCGTCAAGTACGCGCTTTGCTTCGATGCGCGCTTCGTCCACCAGCCCTGCCGAGAGAAAAGTGCGGCCGCAGCACAGCGGCCGCGTGCCTTCGACCGGTGCCGCCACATGCACGCGATAGCCCGCAGCCTGCAGCACTCGTATCGCGGCGCGCGCGTTATCGGGCTCGAAATAGCGATTGAAGGTATCGACCAGCAGCACCACTTCGCGCGTGCCGCTCTTGCCCCAGGCCCGGTCGACGAAGTAATCGCGCCGCCAGGCCGGCAACGGGCGTTGGGAGGCGAATCCGGCAAAGCCGCGCAAGAGTCGCGCGCCGAGATTGGATAACGGCGCCATGCTCGCCGCGAACTGCGCATAGCGCGGCAAGTACGCCACCGCGCGCGCGCGCAAGCTCAAGCGGGTGGTCTTGTGATGCTGGGCGAGGACTTCGATCTTCATGCGCGCCATGTCGACGCCAGTCGGGCATTCGCGCCGGCAACCCTTGCAAGAGACGCACAGGTCGAGCGCGTCCTTCACCATGGCATCGGCTTGTTCTCCCAGTTGTCCCGACAAGGCGAGCCGCAACGTATTGGCGCGGCCGCGGGTGAGGTGCTTCTCGTCGCGCGTGGCGCGGAACGAGGGACACATGGTGCCGGCGTCGAATTTGCGGCAGTGGCCGTTGTTGTTGCACATCTCGACGGCCTTGTCGAAGCCGCCCCATTCCGACCAATCGAGCGCCGACGGCGGCAATGTCGTCGCGTAGCCCGGCTTGAAGCGGAACAGCGTCTTGTCGTCCATCTTCGAGGGCGCGACGATCTTGCCCGGATTCATGAGCCCACGCGGATCGAGTAACGACTTGATTTCGCCCAGCACGGCGGTAAGGCGCGGGCCGAAGAAGGGGGCGATCCATTCCGAGCGCACCAGGCCGTCGCCGTGCTCGCCCGAGTAGGCACCCTTGTACTGTCTGACCATGGCGCAGGCTTCCTCGGCGATCGCGCGCATTTTTTCCGCGCCATCGCGGCGCATGTCGAGCACGGGTCGCACGTGCAAGGTTCCCACCGAGGCATGCGCGTACCAGGTACCGCGGGTGCCGTGCTTCTCGAACACCTGCGTCAGGCGATCGGTGTATTCGGCCAGGTGTTCGAGCGGCACCGCGCAATCTTCGATGAAGGACACGGGCTTGCCGTCGCCCTTCATGGACATCATGATATTGAGGCCCGCCTTGCGGACTTCCCAGAGCTCCCTCTGGCGCGCCGCGTCGGTGATTTCGACCACGCTGTCCGGCAGGCCGAGGTCGGCCATCAATTGGGTCAGTTCCTTGAGTTTTTTCTTCTGAAAAGAAATATCTTCCCCTGAAAATTCGACAAGAAGAATTGCTTCCGGATCGCCTCTGATGAAAGCATCCACGGTGCGGCGGAAAGCGGCGATGTCGCGCGCCAGGCCGATCATGGTGCGATCCACCAGCTCAACCGCAGAGGGCCCCAGTTTGACGATGTGCTGCGTCAAATCCATCGCGGTGTAGAACCTGGGGAAATGCACCACACCCAGCACGCGCGCCGCGGGCAGCGGCGAGAGCTTGAGCTGCAGCTGCTCGAACCAGGCGAGCGTTCCCTCCGAGCCGACCAGCAGGTGCGCGGCATTTGCATGCGGCGGCCCGAGGTGATCGAGGTTGTAACCGGCGACCTTGCGCAGGACCTTCGGAAAGCGAGCTTCTATTTCGGCTTTCTCCCGTTCGTACAGCGCGCGAAATTTTTTCTTCAGTTCTTCGTATTGCTTGTCTGAAGAACTTTCATTCAAAGGACCAAATCGCCAGCGATGGCCTTCGGCAGTCACCGCGTCGATGGCGAGCACGTTGTGCACCATGTTGCCGTAGGCGATCGAGCGCGAGCCGCAGGAATTGTTTCCCGCCATGCCGCCCAGCGTCGCCTGGGCGCTGGTCGATACATCCACGGGAAACCACAGGCCGAGAGGACGCAGTTTCGCGTTCAGTGCGTCCAGCACCACGCCGGGCTGCACAAGCGCAGTGCGCGCCCCGGCATCCACCGCCAGGACCTGATCGAGGTATTTCGAGTCGTCGATGACGAGCGCCGCGCCGACCGCCTGGCCGCACTGCGAACTGCCGGCGCCGCGCGGCAGCACCGGCACCCCTGCTTCGGCGGCGATCGCCAGCGCCGCGCGCGCGGCTTCGGCGCTGCGCGGCACCACCACCCCGATCGGCTCCACCTGGTAGATCGAAGCGTCCGTCGAGTAGCGCCCGCGCGAGGCGGCATCGAACAGCACCTCGCCGTCGACGTCTTTGCGCAGGCGCTGCGCGAGCGAGGACTCCCCTGGCTTCGCCGCCACAACCTTGAGCGGAAACGGCTGCGCGTTCACGCCGCCTGGCGCGTGGTCAGCGCTTTGAGTTCCGCCAGCACACTGGAGAGCTTGTGCGCAAGGTGGTCCGATAGCAGCGCCTTGATGCGCACGACATCCCGCGCACTCAGCGCAGCGAGGATCGCATCGTGCTCCCGCACCGCTGCGTCCCAGCGCTCCTTCGACAGGTTCGCCATGTAGCGGGCGCGGCGCACGTTGCCGTTCATCTGGCGGTAGGTGTTGAAAAGCACTGCGTTGCCCGAGTACTTGACGATTTTCAGGTGAATCGCCTGGTTGAACTTGAAATAGCCGGCGAGATCGCCGCGCGCGTGATAAGCCAGCATCTCGAAGTGCAGGGCGCGGATTTCGTTGATCTGGGCGTCGGTGGCGCTGAGGCACGCAAGTTCACCGGCCAGGGCCTCGAGTGCGCCCATGACCGCAAGCGATTCGGACAAGCGCACCGGATCCATCTGCGAGACGATGGCGCCGCGGTTGGGAAGCAACTCGACCAGGCCTTCGGTGGCGAGTACTTTGAAGGCTTCGCGCAGAGGGGTGCGGGATACGCCCAGCTGGGCCGTCAGCAGGCGCTCGTTGAGCCGGGCACCTGCGGCAAGGCGCCCCTGCACGATCAGGTCGCGCAGGCGGTCGGTCGCCTCCTCGTGGAGGGGACGTCGAACGATGGGGGTAGGCTCTTGCGGATCGTCCATTTTGTATGCAGAATACAAAAATTAGAGGGTTAGTGCATTAGCTAGCCCTTCTGCTGCGCACAATTTATCTTTTTGTATGCATGATGAGGAAGCGAAGATGACTCGAGCTGCCGGACGCCACTTTCTCCAGATACCCGGACCAACCAATGTTCCTGACCGGGTGCTGCGCGCCATCGATTTCCCGACCATGGACCACCGCAGTCCGGCCTTCGCTTCCCTTGGCAAGGAAGTCCTGGAAGGCATGAAGCGCGTCTTCAAAACCGCCAGTCCCGTGGTCATCTACCCGGCCTCGGGAACGGGGGCCTGGGAGGCGGCACTGGTCAACACGCTTTCCCCGGGCGACCGCGTGTTGATGTACGAGACGGGGCATTTCGCCACGCTGTGGCAGAAGATGGCCAAGCGCCTGGGCCTGGAACCCGAATTCATTGCGGGCGACTGGCGCAGCGGCGCCGACCCGCAGGCAATCGAGGCGCACCTGCGCGAGGACTCGCAGCACCTGATCAAGGCCGTGTGCGTGGTGCACAACGAAACCGCCACGGGCGCAGTCTCGCGCATCGCCGATGTGCGCCGCGCGATCGATGTGGCGCGGCATCCCGCCCTTTACCTCGTTGACACCATTTCATCGCTGGCCTCGATCGATTACCGGCACGACGAGTGGGGCGTGGACGTCACGGTGGGAGGCTCGCAAAAGGGGCTGATGCTGCCGCCAGGGCTTTCCTTCAACGCGCTTTCGGCGAAGGCGCTTGCCGCCGCGAAGGTTGCGAAGCTGCCGCGCAGTTTCTGGGACTGGAGCGACATGCTCGCCAGCAACAAGGACGGCTATTTCCCCTATACGCCCGCGACCAACCTGCTCTACGGCCTGCGCGAGTCGCTCAAAATGCTGCTCGAAGAGGAAGGCCTGGAAAACGTATTCGCCCGCCATCAACGGCACGCCGAGGCGACGCGGCGCGCGGTGCGCGCCTGGGGGCTCGAGGTGCTGGCGAAGAATCCGGCGGAGTACTCGGCTTCGCTTACTGCGGTGCTGATGCCGGCCGGGCACGATGCGGATCGCGTGCGCAAAATTATTCTCGAGAACTTCGACATGTCGCTGGGCACCGGCCTGGGCAAGCTCGCCAGCAAGGTGTTCCGTATCGGACACCTGGGCGATTTCAACGATCTGACTTTGATCGGCACCCTCGCGGGCTGCGAAATGGGATTACAGCTCGCCGGCGTACCGACAAAGATGGAAGGCGTGCAGGCGGCGATGACCTACCTTGCCGAATGTCACGCCAATCCGGCGCGTGCCGCGGCCTGAGCTATTATTGGCTCCGCAGATCGATACCCTTAGGAGGAGACAGAATGCTTAGAACCCTTTTGTCCGTCGCGCTCGCGGCAGCCAGTTTCGCAGTTCACGCGCAATCCTGGCCAGCTAAGCCGGTCACTTTCCTCAACCCGTTCCCGGCTGGCGGCGGAACCGATACGTTTGCCCGACCGATCGCCGCCAAACTGGGACAACAGACAGGCCAGCAGTTCCTCGTCGAGAACCAGGGGGGCGCCGGCGGCACGGTGGGAGCGGCCAACGTCGCCAAGCGCGCGCCGGACGGCTACAACTTCTTTTTCGGCGCCGTGCACCACACCATCGCCGAGAGCCTGTATGCGCGCCTGCCCTACAGCCTGGAGAAGGATTTCGAACCGATCACCGTTGCCGCGTTCGTGCCGAACGTCGTGGTGGTGCATCCCAAGCATGCCGACAAGTTCAAGAACCTGGGCGAGTTCATCGGCTACCTGAAGAAGAATCCGGGACGGTTCAACTACGGCTCCGCGGGGAACGGCACCACCCACCATCTGGCGGTGGAGCTGTTCAAGACCATGACTGGCACCTTCATCGTCCACATCCCCTACCAGGGCGCCGGCCCGCTGATGGTCGGCCTGCTGGGAGGCACGGTTGACCTCGCCTTCGACGGCATGGGGACGTCGTCCGTGCAAATCAAGGCGGGCAAGTTGATTCCCCTTGCCATTACCAGCACAACGCGCAATCCCGTGCTGCCGAATGTTCCGACGATGGCCGAGGCCGGCCTGCCCGGCTACGAGGTGCGCACCTGGTACGGCATCTGGGCGCTCAAGGGCACGCCCAGGGAAGCCAAGGACCGCATGTACAAGGAAGTGGTGATCGCGATGAACCAGCCGGATCTGAAGAAAATCTGGGCCGAACAGGGCGCCGATGCGGGCGGCATGCCGCCCGAAGAGATGGTGAAGCTGGTGCGCAGTGAAATCGTCAAGTGGTCGAAGGTCGTCAAGGACGCCGGCGCGAAGGTCGACAACTAGGCCTAGAGCACGCCCTCGGCACGCAGCTGCGCGATTTCCGCGTCGCTCTTGCCGAGGAGCCCGCGCAGCACTTCGTCGGTATGCTCGCCGAGCACCGGCGGCGCCAGGCGGTACTCGAGCGGGGTCCCGGAGAAACGCATCGGACTCGCCACCAGCGGCAGTTTGCCTGCGGTGGCGTGCTCCAGTTCGATCTTCACGCCGCGCGCCTTGACCTGCGGCTCCGCGAACACCTGCGCGATGTTGTTGATCGGGCCGTTCGGCACGCCGGCGGATTCGAGCAGCGACAGCCAGTCGGCGGTGGTCTTCTTGCCGAAAATTTCCTGGATCAGGCGGGTCAGCTCGGCACGGTTCTCGACGCGCTTGCCGTTGCTGGCGAAGCGCGCGTCGGTCGCGAGCTGAGGGCAGCCCGCCGCATCGCAAAATTTCCGGAACAGGTTGTCATTGCCGCAGGCGACGATCACTTCGCCGTCGCTCGAGCGGAACGGCTGATAGGGCACGATGTTCGGATGCAGGTTGCCGATGCGCCCGGGCGCCTTGCCGGTCGAAAAGTAATTGGTGTTCTGGTAGGCGAGCAGCGCGATCTGCGAATCCAGCAGCGCGAGGTCGAGATGCTGGCCGGCGCCGCTCTGCCCCCGGCTGGCGAGCGCAGCGCAGATCGCGATCGACGCGTACATGCCGGTGATGATGTCGGCGATCGGCACGCCGGCACGCTGCGGTCCGCCTCCCGGCATGCCATCGGGTTCACCGGTTATGCTCATCATCCCGCCCATGCCCTGGATCATGAAGTCGTAGCCCGGCCGCTCGCGGTACGGTCCGGTCTGGCCGAACCCGGTGACCGAGCAGTAGATCAGGCGCGGGTTCACGCTCTTCAAGTCCTCATAGCCCAGGCCGTAGCGCGCCAGATCGCCGTGCTTGTAGTTTTCTATGAGTACATCGCATTCGCGCGCCAGCGCTCGAATCAGCGCCTGGCCTTGCGGCGCGGCCACGTTGACGGTGATGGATTTCTTGCCGCGGTTGGCCGAAGTGAAATAGGCCGAGTCCCTGGTTTCGCGCCCTTTGCTGTCCTTCACCCAGGGCGGTCCGAACGCGCGCGAGTCATCGCCGACATTGGGCCGTTCTACCTTGATCACCTCGGCCCCGAGGTCGGCCAAATTCTGCCCGGCCCAGGGGCCAGCCAGCACGCGCGACAAATCGAGCACTCGCACCTGCGCCAATGGTCCTGCCATGAACTGCTCCTGAACTGGAAAGGTGCGGCAATCTACCAGAGGTTCGCCAGCATGCGCAGCGCAAGGCCGAGGAGCATGAGCGCGAAAAGGATGCGCAGTCGCTTGACCGGCAGCCGATGCGCGAGCCGCGCGCCCAATGGTGCGACCGGCATGCTCGCAACGACGATGAGCGCCAGCGCCGGCAGATAGACATAGCCCAGGCTGCCTGCCGGCAGCCCCTCGACGCGCAGGCCGTTCAGCACATAGCCGAGCGTGCCGGCAAGCGAGATCGGGAAGCCGTTCGCTGCCGCGGTGCCGATGGCGCGCTTGAGCGGCACATTGCACTTGGTGAGAAACGGGATCGAAAGGAACGCGCCGCCAGCGGCAAGCACGCCGGAAAAGCCGCCGATCGCCGCCCCGGCGCCGAACAGGCCGGCACGGCCGGGCAGCTGGCGCGCGGGCTTCGGCTTTGCCTCGAAGAACATCTGCGCCGCGGCGTAGAACATGAAGCCGGTGAAAAAGATAGCGAGCGGACGCGTCGGCACGAATCCCGTCGCGAGCGTCGCCAGGAGCGCGCCCGCGACGATCCCCGGCGCCATGGCGCGCGCGACGGCCCAGTCCACTGCGTCGTGGCGGTTGTGCGCGCGCACGCTGGCAGCCGAAGTGAATACGATGGTTGCCATCGAGGTCGCAAGCGCGAGATGCATCAGGTACTCGGCGGGAAAGCCCTTCGCCGTGAACACGAATACCAGCATCGGCACCATGACCATGCCGCCACCCACGCCCAGCAGGCCGGCGAGGAAGCCCACCGTCACGCCGATGGCGAGGTAGGCCCACCACCACTCCATCAGCCGTGCCCGGAAGGACGCGCGAGCAGATGCGCCGCGAGTTCGGCGAAGCCGGCGCCGGCCGCGCCGCGCGTGACGTATTTCGGCTCAGGCTTGAGGCTGCCCGCAAAGCGCGCGATGTTGGCGACGCCGACGGAGCAGTCGAAAGCCGCGAACATCGGCGCGTCGTTCGGCGAATCGCCCGCGAACGCGAACTCCTGCCGCAGCAGGTTCGCAGGAATCCTGAGTTGCTCGGCACACAACAGCAAAGTCATCGCGAGCTTGTCGTAGCTGCCGAACCAGCCGTTGACATGTATCGAACTCAGCTTGGCGGTGAGGCCCGCCTCGCGCATCAGCGCCGCGATGCGCTCGGCCGCCTCGACCGGCAGCGGCGGCACGTCTTCGCAATAGTCGATGGCGAGATCGGTTTCACGGTACGGCTGGTCGGACGCAAGCGCGCAGCCGGGAACCTGCTCGAGAATGCGCTCGCCGATCGCCTTGAGCCGTGCCCGCTTGAGCGCGCGGGCTTCGTCCGCGTCGTGAAACCTCTTGTGAAGTTTTCCCTGCTTGAAACAAAAATAGAATGCGCCGTTTTCCCCGACCACCGCATCCACCGGCCACAGGCGCGCGATGTGATCGCACCAGCCCGCCGGCCGCCCGGTGACCGCGACGAGGATCCGGCCGGCACGCTTGAGATTCTCCAGGCCCGCGTAAGCCTCCAGCGTGAGCTTGCCCTCCGTTGTGAGCGTATCGTCGATGTCGAACAACAGGCCGCGGATGCGATGCGCATCGCGCCATTCGGCCAGCGGCTTCATGCGCGGCCCAGGACCTGCGCCACGCGCTGGCGCTGCGCGGGACTCATCAGCAGGCCGGCCTTGGTACGGCGCCACAGCACGTCGTCGGCCGTTTGCGCCCATTCCTGCGCGACGCAGTAGCGCACTTCACGCTCGCAAAGTCCGGCGCCTAAGTCTTCGCCGAGGTCGCCGTCGCCGACCACCGCCTGCGCATGCGTGCCGTGGCGGCGGAAGATTCCACGCAGCATTGATTCCGCGATGTGCGGATGGCTGGCGAAAAATGCATCGCGCGCCTCGACGCGTGCGACGCCGCCGAAATCGCTGCCCGAGAGCGCAACCCGGTCGGTCCACGCCGGCCTGAGTCCGGGAAAGTAAGGGGCGAGCCGGTCCATCGCCTGCTCCGCCAGCCGCCGGTAGGTGGTGATCTTGCCGCCGAACACCGACAGCACGGGGGCTGCGCCCTCCTCGTCGTCCACGCGCAGCGTGTAATCGCGGGTCACCGCGGAGGGATCGGCGGAACCATCGTCGTACAGCGGACGCACGCCCGCGTACTTCCAGACGATGTCTTCGGCGCGCACCGGCCGACCAAGGTAGCGGTTCACGGCGCGGCACAGGTACGCGACCTCTGCCGAACTCACTTCCGGGCGCGCGTTCGCGTCCTCTACCGGTACATCGGTGGTCCCCACCAGCGTATGCAGCTCGCCATAGGGAATCATGAAGATCACGCGCCGATCGTCGTTCTGCAGGATGAACGCATGCTCGCCGTCGTAAAGCTTCGGCAACACGATGTGGCTGCCTTTCACCAGGCGCACCGCATCGCTCGAGGCCTGCGACAGACTGGCGTTCAGCACCGATTTGACCCAGGGTCCCGCCGCGTTGACCACGACCTTCGCGCCCACCTGCTCGCCGTTGGACAGGCTGGCCGCCCAGTGACCATTCGCACGCGCCGCCGACACGCACTCTGTCCGCGTCAGCACGCGCGCGCCGCGCGCGCGCGCGTCCATGGCGTTGGCGACCACCAGGCGGGCGTCGTCCACGCGACAGTCGGAGTAGGCGAAGCCGTGCTTGAGTTGCGCCTTCAAGCCCGAGTTGTAGGGCGGTTCGTCCAGGCGCACGGCCTTCGAGCCCGTCAGGCTGCCGCGGCGCGATCCGAGCCTTCCCAGGTTGTCGTAGAGGAATAGACCAGCACGGATCATCCAGCGCGGCCGCAGTTCCTGTACGTGCGGCATGACGAAACGCGCCGGCCAGACCAAGTGCGCGGCGATCTTGAGCAGGAGTTCACGCTCGGCGAGGGCTTCGGCCACCAGCCTGAACTCGTAGAGCTCGAGGTAGCGCAGTCCGCCGTGGATCAGCTTCGAAGACGAGGACGAGGTGGCGCAGGCAAGATCGTCCTTCTCCACCAGCAGCACTGACAGGCCGCGACCCGCAGCGTCGCGCGCGATGCCGGCGCCATTGACGCCGCCGCCCACGACCAGCAGGTCGTAATTATTCTCCAAGGGGTCCGTGCGGTCGCAAACGGGAAATTATACGGCGCGCGACACTTCCACCTCGAAGGCGACGCCTCCTCCGCCTGGCAGATTTTCCGCCCGCAGCGCGCCGCCGTGAAATTCCACGATCAACCGCGCGATGTACAGGCCCAGCCCGAGATGCGGCGCCGTCCCGGAGCGCTCGCCGCGCAGCGACACCATAGAGTCAAAGAGCGACTCGCGGATCGCATCGGGCAAAGGCGCCCCCTGGTTTTCGATCCTGAGAATGACTTTGCCGCCGCGCAGCGCCATGGAAATCCGTATCGGCGAGCCACTGCTGGCAAAGTCGGCGGCATTCTCCACCAGCTTGTCGAGCGCCTGCGCGAACAGATCAGCAGCGCCCAGTATCGCCACCTCTTCCGCGGGCAGCGAAAGTTCGAACTTGCTTGTCGCATACGCGAGCCTGTAGCCCTCGACGCAGCCACGCGCTACGGCCGCGGCATCGAAGCTCTCGCGAGTTGCCGCGGAGAGTCCCTGCTCGAGGCGGCTCGCCTCGGTCATGCGCGACAGGATGGTACTCAGGCGCGCCAGGCCTTCCTCCGCGCGCCTGACGTAGACTTGCGTTTCTTCCGGCGTGCGCGCGCTGTGCAGGTTATCCAGCGAAGAACGCACCACTGCAATCGGCGTTCGCAGTTCGTGCGAAAGCCTGCCCGCGAGGGCCTCAAGGTAGGCGTTGTAGCCCGCCAGGCGTCCCAGAACTTTCGTGAAGCCGCGCGACAGGTCGCCAATTTCGTCCGCCGCGTCCGATGCCGTCGTCAGGCGTGTCACCCGGCCGTGCGCGTCAATCGCTGCCTCGGCCTCGTCGCTCAGGCGCCGGATGCGATTGGTGATGCGCGTCGCGAACCACAGCAGCATTGTCGCCACCAGCAGGAAAACCACCAGCGTCGCCACCAGCAGCCGCTCCAGCGCCTGGCTGCGCAGCGAGGCGATGCGGTTGGTGGTTTCCTCGACCACCACCGCGCCGTGGATCTGGTCGCCAACCCAGATCGGGAACGCCGCCGACACGACGACGGCCTGTCCGTCGCGCGTGTTGCGCGTGCGGGTGCCTGCGGCACCTTGCAGTGCACCCGCCACCTCGCGTCCGGCGGCGATGGCGTCCTCGGCAATCGCGTCGTCGAATTCCTCCGTAGGCGGAGCGAGCAGCCAGCCCAGCGTGCGTTCCACCAGGCTGGGCGGGGCGGGGTCCTTGCGCTTCAGGCTGCCGGTGAGGGCGAGTACGTGGTAGTCGCGACTCACCACCCAGATGCGCGAACTCGCACGCTCCAGTCCCTTCAAGATCGCCGTGATTTCGCCGTCGGCGTCCTGGTTGCGAGGTTCCTCGCGCCCGATCACGCCTCCGGTAAGGCGCTGCAGCTCCCGTTCCGCCTCGCCACGCAATTCGGATTCGCTGCGCGAGCGGTACGCGAGCAGCTTCGGCCGTTCGTGCAACGCGGTGGCCACGGCACGCGCCGTGGCCATGAGCGCTTCTTCCTGCGCGGCAAGGAGAAATCGCTCCATTTCGCGCACGTAGCGCCAGCCCGCCCACGGCAGCACGAGCAGCGCAAGGGCGACCAGGGCGAGCTTGGCGCGCAGTGGAAAGCGGGTCACGGCGCCGGAGGCGCGTTCAACGTCACCGCCTACGATTTCCAGCGGTAGCCGAGCCCGTACGCGGTCTCTATCGCATCGAAGGCCGGATCGGCGCCGATGAACTTTGCGCGCAGGCGCTTGACGTGGGAGGTGACGGTCGCATCGTCGACGACGAGCTCGGCGTCGCGCATGAGCTGGTCGCGGTTCTTGACGTGGCCCGGATGGCGCGCGAGCGAATGCGCGATCCAGAACTCGGTCAGCGTGAGCTCGACCCGGCTGCCCTTCCAGTGCGCGCTGAAGCGCTTCAGATCCAGCTCCAGTTCGCCGCGCACGATGCGTTCTTCGACGGGCTTTGCCTCCGCGAGCGCATCCACGCGCCGGAACAGGGCCGCGATGCGCGCCATCAGGTGCGGCAGGCTTACGCCCTTGGTCAGGTAGTCGTCGGCGCCGAGCCGGAAGCCGGACACGACGTCGAAATCCGAGTCCCGCGCGGTGAGGAAAACGATCGGGATCTGCGGCGAAAGGGAACGCAGGTCGCGGCACAGGGCGAAACCGCCTTCCGCATCGTCGCCCAGGCCGATGTCGATGATCGTCAGATCCGGCAGGCGCAGGCGAAATGCCTCCATCGCCTCGCGGCGGGCGGCGTAAGCGGACACCTCGTAACCGTGACGCGAGAGCGCCTCGGTGTAGTTGGCGCGGATGGCGGCATCATCCTCGACGATCGCGATGCGGCGGACCATGGCCTGAATATACCGGAAGGGCCGCTGTCATTTTTTCGCCCCAATTCTTCTCTGCCTTGCCATGGGACCGGCCCACTGCGCGCTCGAACAGCGCCTGTAATGGGATCCACCAACAAGGAGGCAGTAAATGATCCGGTCCAGGCCCTACATCGTCGAAGTCGCAGCCCAGGTCGCGCTCGCCGCCGCGATCGGACTGTTCGTCAGCATCGTGCTTGCCAGCGGCGTGATGCTGCTCGCCGCATGAGCGGCACAACAAAATACGGCAACGTCGCGCTCGGTGTGGAATCGGCCCTGCCGGCCGTCACGCTGCCGCCGCGCTGCCGTCCGCGCAGCCGCGTGCGCCGCTTTTACAGCGTACTGATCGCTGCGCTGAGGCGCTGGGCCTAGGAACCGCGGGGGCGGGCGCGCTGGATCCAGGAAAGGAGGATCGGGACACGGCCCCGGCGCTGCCCGCCCGCTTCGGCAAAGCATGCAAACCCTCGAGAAGCTGATGCAACGAACGCTCCTCTGGAAAATCGTCCTCATCGGCCTGGTCGCGCTGCTGCTGCAGGTCCCCGTCGGCATGATTCGCGGCCTGGTCTCGGAGCGGCAGGCCGCGCGCGACGCATTCCAGAGGCACAGCCTCGCGGTGTCGTTCATCCAGCCCGTCGATCTCTATCAGACGGTCGAGCGCTCGGCGAAGTACGGCTTGCTCTTCATCGGGCTCACCTTCGCGGCCTTCTTCGTCTTCGAGATCCTGCGCCGGCTCGCGATCGCGGCCGCCAGTCCCAAGCCAGAAGCCCCGGCAGCGCAGAAACCTGCCTAGAATCCGGGGGCATGAGCGCCCCTCTCACGCTGATCATCGGCAACAAGAACTATTCCTCCTGGTCCATGCGCCCCTGGGTGCTGCTGCGCGGATTGGCTATCCCGTTCCGCGAGCGGCTGATCAAGTTCCATACCCAGGACTGGACCGACAACATCAAGGGCCTTTCGCCATCGGGCATGGTGCCGATCCTGTGGGAAGGCGAGCCAGGCAGCAGTTTCGCGACCTGGGACAGCCTCGCCATCGCCGAGCGGCTGCACGAGTTGTTCCCGGCGGCCGGCGTCTGGCCCTCCGATCCGCGCGCGCGCGCGCGGGCACGCTCGCTCTGCGCCGAGTTCCACTCCGGCTTCCGGACTTTCCGCAGTGCGATGCCGATGAATATTCGCAGCCGCTATCCGGGCAAGGGATTGAACCCGGATGTGGCGAAGGACATCGAGCGCATCGTCGCGCTCTGGACCGATGCACGCAAGGAATTCGGCGCCAAGGGCAATTTCCTTTTCGGTGCCTTTTGCGCCGCGGATGCGTTCTACGCTCCCGTAGCGACGCGCTTCGTCACCTATGGCTTCGAATTGAAGGGCGCGGCGCGCGAATACCAGCGCGCGCTGCTCGATTCCACCGGCGTCAAGGCCTGGAGCGCGGATGCAGTGAAGGAAACCGAGTTCGTCGCCGACGACGAACCTTACGCGGCAGCACCGCGCTAACTACTTTTTGCGCAGTTTCCTGATGGCGGCGAGCTGCGCGGCAAGCATCGAGAGCTCGCCCTCGACCACCGCAATTTCCTGCTTGTCCTTGGCGCTGCGGCGCGCTTCCTCAGCCTTTTTGATGGCTTCGTTGGCCTTCGCCTCGTCCAGGTCGTGGCCGCGGATGGCGGTATCGGCCAGCACCGTGATCACTTTGGGCTGAATCTCGAGGATGCCACCGGCAACGAAGATCAACTCCTCCTCGCCGCCGGGCTTCTGGATGCGCACCGCACCGGCTTTGATGCGCGTGATCAGCGGCGCGTGGCGCGGATAGATGCCGAGTTCGCCGGACTCACCGGGCAGCACGACGAACTCCGCCGCGCCCGAGAAAATCGAGGCTTCGGCGCTGACGACGTCGACCTGTATCGTGGCGTTGGCCATTACTGCAGGGTCTTCGCTTTCTCGAACACTTCCTCGATCCCGCCGACCATGTAGAAGGCCTGCTCGGGCAGGGCGTCGCACTCGCCGTTGACGATCATCTTGAAACCCTTGATGGTGTCCTTGAGCGAGACGTACTTGCCGGGGGTGCCGGTGAAGTTCTGCGCCACGGTGAACGGCTGCGACAGGAAGCGCTGGATCTTGCGCGCGCGGGACACCGCGAGCTTGTCTTCCGGCGCGAGTTCGTCCATGCCGAGGATCGCGATGATGTCGCGCAGTTCCTTGTAGCGCTGCAGGGTCGCCTGCACTGAGCGCGTGGTGTTGTAGTGCTCTTCGCCAATGGTGTTCGGATCGACCTGGCGCGAGGTCGAGTCGAGCGGGTCCACCGCGGGATAGATGCCGAGCGAAGCGATGTCGCGCGAGAGCACGACCGTCGCATCGAGGTGGCCGAAGGTGGTGGCGGGCGACGGGTCGGTCAGGTCATCGGCCGGCACGTAGACGGCCTGGATTGAGGTGATCGAGCCGACCTTGGTCGAGGTGATGCGTTCCTGCAGACGGCCCATCTCCTCCGCTAGCGTCGGCTGGTAGCCAACCGCGGAGGGCATGCGGCCAAGCAGCGCCGAGACTTCGGTACCCGCCAGCGTGAAGCGGTAGATGTTGTCGACGAAGAACAGGATGTCGCGGCCCTCGTCGCGGAAACTCTCTGCCATGGTGAGACCGGTGAGCGCCACCCGCAGGCGATTGCCGGGCGGCTCGTTCATCTGGCCGAACACCATCGCCACTTTCGACTCGGTGAGGTTGTCGAGCTTCACCACCTCGGCTTCGATCATCTCGTGGTAGAAGTCGTTGCCTTCGCGCGTGCGCTCGCCAACGCCCGCGAACACCGACAAACCGCTGTGTTGCGTGGCGATGTTGTTGATCAGTTCCAGCATGTTGACGGTCTTGCCGACGCCGGCGCCGCCGAAGAGGCCGATTTTTCCGCCCTTGGCAAACGGACAGATGAGGTCGATCACCTTGATGCCGGTCTCGAGCAGCTCAACCGAGGGCGAGAGTTCGTCGAACTTGGGCGCGGTCTGGTGGATCGAGCGCAGCTTGTCGGACTTGATCGGGCCACCGTCGTCGATTGGCCGGCCCAGCACATCCATGATGCGCCCGAGCGTGCCCAGGCCGACGGGAACCGAGATCGGGCCGCCGGTGTGGTTCACCTTCATGCCGCGGCGCAGGCCGTCGGAGGATCCCAGCGCGATGCAGCGCACCACCCCGTCGCCGAGCTGCTGCTCGACTTCGAAGGTAAGGCCCTTTTCGACCAGCCCACCCTCGCCGGTATCTGCGAGCTTGAGCGCGTCATAGATTTTCGGCATGCCTTCGCGCGGGAACTCGATGTCGGTGACTGCGCCGACGCATTGAACGATGGTGCCTTGTGCTTGTGCCATGGTGCGTTCCTTTATACGGCGGCAGCGCCGCCCACAATTTCAGAGAGTTCCTTGGTGATACCGGCCTGCCGGTTCTTGTTGTAGATCAGCGTCAATTCGTCGATCAGGTCGCGCGCGTTGTCCGAGGCGGCCTTCATCGCCACCATGCGCGAGGATTGCTCGGAGGCCATGTTCTCGGCCACGGCCTGGAAAATGATCGCTTCGATATAGCGCGTCATCACCTGGTCGAGCACCGCCTTGGCCTCCGGCTCATACAGGTAGTCCCACACCGTCTCCGGGGCGCCCAGGCGCTCGCCGGAAAGCGGCAGCAGTTGCTCCAGCACCGGCTCCTGCTTCATGGTGTTGAGGAAGCGCGTGTAGCCGATGAGCAGGCGGTCAAACCTGTCCTTGATATAGCCGTCCAGCATGACCTTGATGGTGCCGATGAGTTTGTCCATCTGCGGCTTGTCGCCGATCTGGACCGCATGCGAGGCGATGTTCGCGCCCAGGCGCTGCATGAACGTGAAGCCCTTGTTGCCGATGGCGCAGACGTCCACTTCCTCGCCCGCCGTCTGCCACGTTTTGTACTGGTTGAGCACCATGCGCAGCAGGTTCGTGTTGAGCGCCCCGCACAGGCCCTTGTCGGTGGTGATCACGATAAGGCCGACGCGCTTCACCGAATCGCGGTGGACGAGGAACGGGTGGCGGTACTCCGGGTTGGCGTGGCTGATGTGCGCAGCGACATTGCGGATCTTTTCGCCGTAGGGCCGCGCGTGGCGCATGCGGTCCTGCGCCTTGCGCA
Organism: Nitrosomonadales bacterium; assembly: GCA_005240145.1. Lineage (GTDB taxonomy): Bacteria > Pseudomonadota > Gammaproteobacteria > Burkholderiales > SG8-39 > RBG-16-66-20. Next base: position 24,835 of record SBAS01000095.1, read on the forward strand.
TTTTCGAGGCGGCGACCATTTCCATCGCCTTGGTGATCTTCCGAGTGTTCTGCACACTCTTGATCTTGACGCGGATTTCCTTGGTGCCTGGCATGGCTTAGTACGTGCCGTTCTTCTTCCAGTCGGCGATCGCGTCCTTGAGGGCCTTTTCGTCCTCGCCCGCGAGATCGTTTTTTTCCTCGATACGCTTGATCAGGTCGGCGAACTTGCTCTTGAGGTGGTCGCGCATCGAGCGCTCGGCGGCGAGAGCCTTCTTCACGTCGACGTCGTTGAAAAAGCCGTTGTTCACCGCGAACAGCGTCACCGCCATCTCCCATACCTGCAGCGGACGGTATTGCGGCTGCTTCATGAGTTCGGTGACCATGCGGCCCAGTTCGAGCTGCTTGCGCGTGGCCTCGTCCAGGTCGGAGGCGAACTGCGCGAAAGCCGCCAGTTCACGATACTGCGCGAGCGCGAGGCGCACGCCGCCGCCGGTGTCGCGGCGCTTCATGATCTTGGTCTGCGCGGCGCCGCCGACCCGGGAGACCGAAACACCGGCGTTGATCGCGGGCCGGATGCCGGCGTTGAAAAGGTCGGTCTCGAGGAAGATCTGGCCGTCGGTGATCGAGATCACGTTGGTCGGCACGAACGCGGTGACATCGCCCGCCTGCGTTTCGATGATCGGCAGCGCGGTGAGCGAACCGGTTTTCCCCTTGACCGCGCCCTTGGTGAATTTCTCGACGTAGGCCGGGTTCACGCGCGCGGCGCGCTCGAGCAACCGGCTGTGCAGGTAGAACACGTCCCCGGGATAGGCTTCGCGGCCCGGCGGGCGGCGCAGCAGGAGCGACACCTGGCGGTAGGCCCAGGCCTGCTTGGTCAAGTCGTCGTAAATGATGAGCGCGTCCTGGCCGCGGTCGCGGAAGTATTCGCCCATGGTGCAACCGGAATACGGCGCGATGAACTGCATCGCCGCCGACTCGGAAGCGGTGGCCGCGACGACGATGGTGTAGGCCATCGCGCCATGTTCCTCGAGCTTGCGCACGACGTTGGCGACCGTCGAAGCCTTCTGGCCGATCGCGACATAGACGCAGAACAGGTCCTTGCCCTTCTGGTTGATGATCGTGTCCACCGCCACCGCCGTCTTGCCGGTCTGGCGGTCGCCGATGATGAGCTCGCGCTGGCCGCGTCCCACCGGCACCATGGCGTCGATCGCCTTCAAGCCGGTCTGCACCGGCTGCGACACCGACTGGCGCGCGATCACGCCCGGCGCCACCTTCTCGATGACGTCGGTGAGCTGGGCGTTGACCGGTCCCTTGCCGTCGATCGGCGCACCGAGCGAATTGACCACGCGGCCGAGCAGTTCCGGACCGATCGGCACCGACAGGATCTTGCCGGTGCACTTGACCGTGTCGCCTTCGGTGATGTGCTCGTATTCGCCCAGGATCACCGCGCCCACCGAATCGCGTTCGAGGTTGAGTGCCAGGCCGTAGGTATTCTTCGGAAACTCCAGCATTTCGCCCTGCATCACGTCCGATAGGCCGTGGATGCGGCAGATGCCGTCGGTCACCGACACGACGGTGCCCTGCGTGCGCATCTGCACGCCGGCATCCATATTCTGGATCCGGTTCTTGATGAGTTCCGAAATTTCGGACGGGTTCAGTTGCATGACTACTCCTTGAGCGTGCCGCTTTTTATGCCTTCAACGCGTTTTCGAGCGCGCCGAGCTGCGCGCGCGCGGAACCGTCGATGACCTGGTCGCCGATGACGATCTTGACGCCGCCGATGAGGGCCTTGTCGACGCTGACGCGCGCCCTCACCTTGCGGCCGGTATTCTTCTCCAGCCTGGACACCAGATCGGCGATCTGGCCCTGCTCCATCTCGAAGGCGCTGTAGACCTCGGCTTCGACCACGCCTTCGCGCTCGTTTTTGAGCACTTCGTACTGGGCGCGGATCTCGCCCAGCACTTCCAGCCGGCCGTTCTCGGCCAGCACGCGCACGAAATTTTCCGCCTCGCCCGAGAACTTGCCGGCGAGCACGGCGATGAACAGGCCGGCGACCTTGGTAGAGGGGAAATTCGGGTCGCCGATCGCCGCGCGCACGCGCTCGTCGGCCGCGACCGCCGCCAGGTTGGCGAGCGTCGCCGACCATTCCGTGAGCGCGCCTTTGGCGTCGGCCAGCCTGAAAGCGGCCTCTGCGTAGGGTCGTGCGATGGTACTGGGTTCGGCCACGGGTTTTCCTATTAAAGTTGTTTCTTGATCCCGTCCAGCAACTCAGCGTGCGCCTTGGCATCCACCTCGCGGCGCAGGATCTTCTCCGCGCCGGCCACCGCAAGCGCCGCGACCTGTTCGCGCAGCTGCTCGCGCGCACGCGAGGCTTCCTGCTGGATATCGGCCTTGGCAGCCGCTTTTTCGCGATCGCCTTCGGCCTTGGCGGCGGCCTTTGCCTCCTCGATCATCTGCGCATCGCGCTTTTCCGCCTGCACGATGATTTCCGCGGCGCGCTCGCGCGCCTCCTGGATCGTCTGCTCGGCCTGTTTACTCGAGACTTCGAGCGATTTCTTGCCGCGCTCGCCAGCCGCCAGGCCGTCAGCTATCTGTTTCTGCCGCGCCCCGATGGCGCGCAGCAGCGGCGGCCAGACGAACCTGACCGTGAACCAGATGAACGCCGTGAAGACGAGCGCCTGCGCGAACAGCGTGAAGTTGATGTTCATGCTTCCCCCTGTTTCTCTGCGTAGGGAGCTGGCAAGGCCTAGCCGAGCTTGCCGAGGAGCGGGTTGCCGGTGGCGAACCACAGGGCAAGGCCGACGCCGATGATGAACGAGGCGTCGATCAGGCCGAGCAGCAGGAACACCTTGGCCTGCAGCGAATCGGTGAGCTCGGGCTGGCGTGCCGCCGCCTCGAGGAAGCGCGAGCACATGATGCCGACGCCGACGCAGGCGCCGAGTGCGCCCAGGCCGATCATGAGGCCGATGCCGATCCCGGTGTAGGCCTGGACCATGGCGATGAGTTGCAGTTTTTCCATTGTGACTCCCTTTCTTGGCGAAAAGACCGAGTGATTAGTGGTGTTCGTGCGCCATCGAGAGGTAGACGATGGTGAGCATCATGAAGACATAAGCCTGCAGGGCGACGATCAGGATGTGGAAAATCGCCCAGCCCAAGCCGAGCAGCGAACCGAAGATGGTGCCGACCAGGCCGGTGGCCGCCCACATCCAGAGCAGCAGGAAGATGATCTCGCCCGCGTACATGTTGCCGTACAACCGCAGCGAATGCGACAGCGGCTTGGAGAGGTATTCAATGGCGTTGAACAGCAGGTTGAGCGGGAACAGCTTGCCGCCGAAGGGCGCGCAGAACAGTTCGTGCATCCAGCCGCCCCAGCCCTTGGCAGCAACCGAGAAATAGAGCATCAGGAACCATACCGACAGGGCCAGCGCGAAGGTGGTGTTGACGTCCGCGGTAGGCACGATGCGAAAGCCGTGCGCGGAAATGTGATGCGTGCCCAGCGCCACGATGTCGACGGGGAGAAAATCCATCGAATTCATGAGCAGCACCCAGACGAACACGGTGAGCGCGGCGGGGGCAATGAACTTGTTACGATCGCCGTGGCGGAAAATTCCCCTCGCCTGGTCGTCGACGAAACCGACCAGAAGTTCGACGAAGGCCTGGCGCTTGCCCGGCACGCCCGATGTCGCGCCGCGCACCACCCACCAGATGAGGCCGATGCCGACGAAGCCGAGCAGGATGCCGACCGCGACGGAATCGACATGGATGGTCCAGAAGCCGCCGTCGCCCAGAAACGGCCGCGCGTCGTGGGTGAGGTGGTGACCGATGTACTCGGTCGGATTGAGTTCTTTGCCGGCGGCCATCAGGGTCTGGGCTGGTTGTGTTCGCGTACAAAAAATGCCATCGAGAAAATCAGGGCTGTCGCCATGAACGAGCCAAGAAACGCCAGTACTACCACCTCAGCGTAGACAGCCAGTACGAGCGCCAGAAGGATGGCGATCGTGCCGAGTTTGACTCCCTCGGCCTTGAGCGCGGTCACCAGGATCCCCCCTGCTGATTGCTCCCTGCCTGCCGTCGCGACCATCCCCGACGCCCAGCCTGCACTGACGCTGACCGCGCCCCCCAAGGCTGCGGACAGCGCGCCGTGCACCCCGGCCAGAACCCCCGCCAACAGGGTCAGCGCAACCGTGGCAAGACACTGCCACCGGATAACCACGCGTATGGGCTTGCTCAGGATGCGGCCGCTGGCACTCATGTTCGCCGCTTCCTGCAACGCGCGAAATTATATTGGTTTGGCACACTGTGGGTCAACGTGTTGCGGTGCAAAATTCTGTCCTCGAACGCACTGTGGTGGCGTCAGCGAAGTTTCTTCAGCAACCGGTCCAGATGGTCGAGTCCCGAATAGCGTACGACGATGCTGCCACTGCCCTTGCGCCCCGGGCGGATTTGCACGGTGGTTCCGAGCCGCTGCGAAGTCTCCTCCTCAAGTCGCGCCAGATCGCGGTCGGTTTTCGGCTTGCGGTGCGTGGCCGTGCCGCGCGCCAGGCTCGCGGCCAGGGCCTCGCTTTCACGCGCCGACAGGCCGCGCGCGACGATACGATTTGCGGCCTCGACCTGGCGCGCGCCGTCGAGCCCGAGCAGGGCGCGCGCGTGTCCCATCTCGAGCGTGCCCTGCATCAGCATTGCCTGCACCGGCTTGGCGAGCCTGAGCAGGCGCAGCAGGTTCGTGGTGGCGCTGCGCGAGCGGCCGACCGCGTCGGCGGCCTGCTCATGGGTCATGCGGAACTCCTCGATCAGGCGCTGCAGGCCCGAGGCCTCCTCGATCGGGTTGAGGTCCTCGCGCTGAATGTTTTCGATCAGCGCCATCGCGAGCGCAGCGTTGTCCGGCACGTCGCGCACCAGTACCGGCACCTCGGTGAGTCCTGCGAGCTGCGCGCCGCGCCAGCGGCGTTCGCCGGCGATCAGCTCGTAGTTGCCGCCGCCGACAGGCCGCACCAGCAAGGGCTGCATCAGTCCCTGCGCGCGAATCGATGCCGCGAGTTCGGCAAGCGCCTTCTCGTCCATGCGCGTGCGCGGCTGATATTTCCCAGGTCGGATCGAACCCACCGGCAGGCTCGCCATCGCATCCTTGCGCGCCGGGCTGTCGTCGCTGCCGAGCAGGGCGTCGAGGCCCCGCCCGAGTCCCTTGGGCTTGTTCATGGGTAGCCTTTCAGAATTTCCTCGGTGAGCGCGGCGTAGGCCTGAGCGCCTTTCGACGTCTTGTCCCAGATCAGCGCCGGGGCGCCGAAGCTGGGCGCTTCGGCCAGACGCACGTTGCGCGGCACCAGGGTGCGATAGACCTTGTTGCCGAAATGCTGTTCCAGTTGCCGCGAAACCTGGTTCGCCAGCGTATTGCGAGGATCGAACATGGTGCGCAGCAGTCCGGCGATTTCGAGCCGCGGGTTGAGGTTCGAGCGCACCCGCTTGATGGTGCCGACCAGATCGGAAAGTCCCTCCAGCGCGTAGTACTCGCACTGCATCGGGATCAGCACCTGCGCCGCGGCGGCGAACGCGTTTACCGTCAGCAGGCTGAGCGACGGCGGGCAATCGATGAGGATGAAATCGTAGTCGCCCGCGATCCGCTCCAGCGCGGCGCCGAGGCGGCCTTCGCGATTCGGCAGCGGCACCAGCTCCACCTCGGCACCGGCAAGATCGCGGTTGGCTGGAATGAGATCGTAGCCGCTGTCGACGCGCATGCGGATGTTGGCCGCGTCCCCGAGCCCGAGCAGCACGTGGTAGATCGTGCGCTCGAGCTTGCTCTTGTTGACGCCGCTGCCCATGGTCGCATTGCCCTGCGGATCGAGATCGACGAGCAGCACGCGGCGGCCGGATTGCGCCATGCCGGCGGCCAGGTTGACGCTCGTCGTCGTCTTGCCGACGCCGCCCTTCTGGTTCGCGACCGCGAGGATGTGCGCCATGCTCAAACTGCGACCCGGCACAGCACGAGATGCCGCTCCGCTCCGAGCAGCGGCACCTTGAGGCGACGCACGTCGCGGCAGTCGCAGCCGGGCGGCAACTGCGCCAGCTCGTCGCGCGGATAGGCGCCTTTCATCGCGGCGAGGACTCCCGCGGGCGCGGCGAGGTGGCGGCAGCGCTCGAGGAAATCGGCCAGGCTGGCGAGCCCGCGCGAGATCACCACGGCAAAGCCCGCTGCCGGATACCAGTCTTCCGCGCGCCCGACGTGTACCGTCGCGTTGCTCAGGCCGAGCTCGATCACCGCCTGGCGCAGGAATGCGCCCTTCTTCTCGTTGGCGTCATTCAAGGTGACGGCGCGCGCCGGATCTGCAATGGCGAGGGGAATGCCGGGCAATCCGCCGCCCGAACCGACGTCCACGAGTTGTCCCTTGCAATCGGACAACTCGCGCAGCACCACGAGGGAATCCAGTACGTGATGGCTCACGGCCTGCAGCGGGTCGCGGATCGCGGTGAGGTTATAGGTCTGGTTCCACTTCGCGAGCAACGCCAGGTACGCCAGCAACTTTTCCGCCGCGCCCGAGGGCAGGGCAAGCGCGAGATCGGCCAGTCCGCGCTCCAACGCCGCTCGCGGCGTCCTGCACGCGGCCTGCGGGGTCATGCGCTTTTCTTGTGTCGCGGATCCTGCTTGCGGGGTCTGGCGTGCACGCGCTTCAGATGCACCAGAAGGAGCGAGACGGCCGCCGGTGTCACGCCCGAAATCCTGGCGGCCTGGCCGATCGTCTGCGGCCTCTGCCGCGCCAGGGTCTGGCGCACCTCGGTAGAGAGGCCGCGCACTTCCGCGTAGTCCAGGTCGGCCGGGAGCGCTGCCGATTCCTGCGCCAGGTGTCGATCCACTTCCTCCTGCTGGCGCGCGATATAGCCTTGGTACTTGGCCTGGGTTTCCACTTGCTCGGCCACCATCTTATCCTCTACCCCCTTTCCAAATGCTGGTATTAGAGACAGCGAGCGATAACTAACATTTGGCCGCCGCAGCAATTCGTGCAGGCTGTACTCGCGCTCGATGGACTGGCCGAGGACGTGCCGCGCAATCTCGGCAGGCAGGCTGCGGGGATTTACCCAGGTGGATTTCATTCGCTCTGTCTCGAGCGCGATCGCATCGCGCTTGCGGCTGAACGCATCCCAGCGCGCATCGTCGACGATGCCGAGCCTGCGGCCACAGTCGGTGAGCCGCAGGTCGGCATTGTCTTCGCGCAGCATGAGGCGATACTCCGCCCGGCTGGTAAACATGCGGTAGGGCTCGCTCACACCCCGCGTGATGAGGTCGTCGACCAGCACGCCAAGGTACGCCTCGTCGCGGCGCGGACACCAGGCAGGCTTGCCCAGCGCCAGCAATCCCGCGTTGAGGCCCGCCAGCAGTCCCTGGGCTGCGGCTTCCTCATATCCGGTGGTGCCGTTGATCTGCCCGGCGAAAAAGAGACCGGCGATGGTTTTGGTCTGCAACGAGGATTGCAGATTGCGCGGATCAAAATAGTCGTACTCGATCGCGTACCCCGGACGCAGTACGTGCGCCTCCTCCAGGCCGCGGATCGAGCGCACCAGGGCGAGCTGAACGTCGAAGGGCAAGCTGGTGGAAATGCCATTGGGATAGATCTCGTGCGTGCTCAGTCCCTCGGGCTCGAGGAAGATCTGGTGCCCCGCCTTGCCGGCAAAGCGATGAATCTTGTCCTCGATCGACGGGCAGTACCGCGGACCGACGCCCCGGATGACGCCCGTAAACATCGGCGAGCGGTCGAGCGCGCCACGGATGATCTCGTGCGTGCGCTCGTTGGTATGCGTGACCCAGCACGGCAGCTGCCGGGGGTGCATGTCGCGCCGGCCCAAAAACGAGAACACCGGCTCCGGCGTGTCCCCGGGCTGGGCTTCCAGTACTGATAAATCGATGGTGCTGCCGTCCAGCCGTGGCGGCGTACCCGTTTTCAGGCGCCCGACGGGAAGTTTCATCTCCCGTAGACGCGCGGCAAGAGCGATCGAGGCCGGATCCCCGGCACGCCCGGCCTGATGGCTCTGCAACCCGACATGCACCAGGCCGGACAGGAAGGTCCCGGCCGTGAGGACGACGGTACGGCTGCGAAAGCGCAAACCGATCTGCGTCACGACACCCGCGACCTGATCGCCTTCCAGAAGGATATCGTCGACGGCCTGCTGGAACAGCGTCAGGTTCGGCTGCTGCTCGAGCCGGCTGCGGATCGCCTGCTTGTACAGCAGCCGGTCGGCCTGCGCCCGCGTTGCCCGCACTGCCGGGCCCTTGGAAGAATTGAGGGTGCGGAACTGGATGCCGGCCTCGTCCGTCGCAAGCGCCATCGCCCCGCCCAGGGCGTCCACTTCCCGGACCAGATGTCCTTTGCCAATCCCGCCGATGGACGGATTGCAGGACATCTGCCCGAGCGTTTCGATGCTGTGGCTCAGCAAGAGCGTCTTGCAGCCGAGCCGGGCCGCGGCCAACGCGGCCTCGGTCCCGGCATGGCCGCCGCCAATCACGATTACGTCGAATTCGGTCGGAAATTGCATGGGATGGGCGTTGCGCGGCGAATGATACGGCAATGTTTCACGTGGAACTAGGACCCTCCCGCGCAAGCCTGATGTTTCACGTGGAACAGCAAGGTTCTAGCTATTTGCTGCATAGCAGCAAATACGATCGATATGAGACAATCCGGCCCCCTGTTGCCACCCCTGGTCCGGATCGATCGTGATTTCGCTCGCCCGCTACTCGGCCTTGCTGGTGCAACCGGCCCTGCGCTCCGCGTTCGCGGCCTCCATGCTCGGGCGCCTGCCGATCGGTATCGCAGGCCTCGCGATCCTGCTCCTGGCGCGCGATACGACCGGATCCTTCGGCAGCGCGGGGGCGGTAGCGGCTTGGTACGTCGCCGGACTCGCCGCCACGGCCCCCATGCTGGGACGCGTCATCGACCGCTACGGGCCGCGCTCGACGTTGTTCTGCTGCGCGCTCGTGTTTCCATCCGCGCTCGCGGCGCTGGTCGTGGCACTTTCCATGCCCGCGCCGCTGTGGCTGTCGTTCGCGCTCGCCGCGGCCGCGGGCGCTTCCTTCCCGCCCATCACCGTGTGCATGCGGACGTTCTTCAAGCTGCGCCTGCAAGACGATGCGCTCGCCACCGCCTACTCGCTTGAATCGGTGCTGATCGAGATGATCTTCATTCTCGGCCCGGTGCTGGTGGCGGTTTTTGTCGCGCTCGCCTCGCCCGCCGCCGCGGTGCTCTTCGCGGCCGCCTGCGGTTGCGCCGGCACACTGCTGTTTCGCGATTCGGAAGCACTGCGTCGATGGACGATCCTCGAGCGCGCGAGCTCGAGCCTGTTCGGGCCCCTTGCCGAACCCGATTTCGTACCACTGCTCGCGGTAATCCTCTGCTATGCAACCGCGTTCGGCCTGGTGGAGATCGGCACGATCGCCTACGCGACCGAATCCAGGAATGCCGCGCTTGCCGGCGTGTTGCTGGGCATCATGAGCATCGGCAGCGCGGCCGGCGGCATTGTTTACGGTAGCCGCAGCTGGCGATTGCCCCTGACGCGCCAATTTCCCATCATGCTGGCGCTGATGGGCCTGGGCGTCGGGCCGCTCGCGCTGTGGTCCGCCTCCTGGGCGTTCGGCCTCTGGTGCCTGGTCGCCGGCATTGCCATGGCGCCCGCACTGATCATGCAATCGATGCTGGTGGCGCGAATCTCGCGCCCCGAGCACTCGACGGAAGCGTTCACCTGGTCGACAACGGGACTGCTTGCCGGAGTCGGGCTGGGGCTTACCTCCGGCGGCGTGCTGCTGGAGTACGAGAATTCATCTGCTGTTTTTACCGCTGCGGCCGCGCTTGCGGTTGCGGCGGGCGCGGCGTCCCTGGTGCTGGTGAAAGCGCGAAACTAGGCTCGCCTCCTACACGGCCAGTTTCTGGCGCATCCCGCCGCGGCGGATTTCCAGATCGGGCGGCAGGCGCGCGCCGAGCTTGCCGAAGAGCTCATCGTGCGACTGCAGCTCCGCGCCCCAGGCTTTTTCGTCGACGCGCGCAATCTCCTCGTAGCGCGCACGATCGAAGCGTTCCAGTCCGGTCCAGTTCAAATCCTCGTAGCGCGGGATCACGCCGAGCACCGAATCCACTCCCTGCGCGCGGCCGCCGCAGCGGTCGACAATCCATTTCAGCACGCGCATGTTCTCCGCGAACCCCGGCCAGATGTACTTGCCGTTCGCGTCCTTCCTGAACCAGTTGACGCGAAACACTTTCGGCGCGCGCGATGCCGCCTTGCCGACTTTCAGCCAGTGCGAGAAATAGTCGCCCATGTGATAGCCGCAGAAGGCGAGCATCGCCATTGGGTCCCGCCGCACCACGCCGACCTTGCCGGTGATCGCGGCGGTGGTTTCGGATCCCAGCGTCGCGCCCATGTGGACGCCGTCCTCCCACGTCGGAGCCTCGACAACCAGGGGCACGGTGCTCGAGCGCCTGCCGCCGAAGATGAACGCCGAAATCGGCACGCCCGCGGGATCTTCCCAGCGCGAATCCATCGACGGGCATTGCGCCGCGGCGACCGTAAAGCGCGCATTGGGATGTGCCGCGACACGGCCGCAGCCGGGAACCCATTCCTTGCCCTGCCAGTCCATCAGCCGCGCCGGCGGCTCCTTGGTCATGTCCTCCCACCACACGTCGCCCTCCGGCGTGATGGCGACATTGGTGAAAATGACGTTCGCGCGCAGCATTTTCATCGCATTCGGATTGGTCGCCTCGGATGTGCCAGGCGCGACACCGAACAGGCCCGCTTCTGGATTGATGGCGTAAAAGCGGCCATCGGCGCCGGGTTTGATCCAGGCGATGTCCTCGCCGACGGTGGTCACCTTCCAGCCGGCGAAGGCCGCCGGCGGTATCAGCATGGCGAAATTCGTCTTGCCGCAGGCGCTCGGAAACGCCGCCGTCACATAATGCTTCTCGCCTGCGGGTGACTCGAGGCCGAGGATCAGCATGTGTTCCGCGAGCCAGCCTTCGTCGCGCGCCATGACCGAGGCGATGCGCAGCGCGAGGCACTTCTTGCCCAGCAGTGCGTTGCCGCCGTAGCCCGAGCCGAAGGACCATATTTCCCGCGTCTCGGGAAAATGCACGATCCACTTTTCCTTGTCGTTGCATGGCCAGGGGACATCCTTCGCCCCGGCCGCGAGCGGCGCACCTACCGAGTGCATGCAGGGAACGAACGCGCCGTCCTCGCCCAGATGCTCGATCACCGCGCGCCCCATGCGCGTCATGAGCTTCATGTTGACCACGACGTAGGCCGAGTCGGACAGCTCGACGCCCACCTGCGCGATGTGCGAACCGATCGGCCCCATGGAAAAAGGCACGACATAGAGCGTGCGTCCACGCATGCAGCCATCGAACAGGCGCCCGAGCGTGGCGCGCATTTCGCCCGGATCGATCCAGTTGTTGGTCGGCCCGGCGTCGTCCTTGCGGTTCGCACAGATGAAGGTGCGCTCTTCCATGCGCGCCACGTCCGTGGGATTCGAGCGCGCGAGATAGCTTCCCGGCCGCAGTTTTTCGTTCAGCTTGAGGAAAGTGCCGCCGGCCACGAGTTCGCCGCACAACCGGTCGTATTCCGCCGGCGAACCATCGCACCAGACGACGCGCTCGGGCTTGGTCAGGCGCGCCATCGCAGCGACCCAATCGCGCAGCTTCCGGTGCCGAACCCAGTCCGGCGCTGCAGCGATATTGCCTTGGGGGGGACTGCGGTCGTTCATCGAACGGGCTCCCGGAAAAGAAATCGGCCCTGGGGCAGCACCCGGGCCGATGGCAACAGCTGAGGGGCGGATTTTACCGCGCTGCGTGGACCGCCGCGAGGCACGGGCAGCGCGCGCAGAATTCCGTTAATTGCCAAAACGATAGTCAATATCATTTTCCGATACAGAAGCGCGAGAAGATCTCTCCGAGCAGGTCATCCGCGCTGAGCCGCCCCGAAATTTCGCCCAGGGCCTCCTGCGCCAGGCGCAACTCCTCGGCGAAGAGTTCCCACTGCGGCAAGCGCGCGCCGGCAGTCTCCAGATGTGTGCGCGCCTTGGCGAGTGCGCGCAGGTGGCGTTCGCGCGCGAGAAATACCGTCTCGCCGCGCGTCGTCCAGCCGGCCGCCTCGAGAACCGCCGCGCGCAGCGCTTCAAGCCCCGCGCCGGTCTTGGCGGAAACGCCGATCTCGTTCCCCTGCCGGCCCGCCACCGCGCCGGGGAGCAGATCGATCTTGTTGAGGACATTGATTCGCGTCGCCGCAGCCGGCAATGGCCCCTGCGGCGCGGCCGGATCGGCAGCATCGAGAATGACGAGCAGCACATCGGCGCGCGCCATTTCCTCGCGCGTGCGCTCCATGCCGAGCTGCTCCACCTCGTCGCGCGATTCGTGCAAGCCCGCGGTATCCACCACCACGATCGGTACACCTTCGATCAGGATCGATTCGCGCAGCGCATCGCGCGTGGTTCCGGGCACTGCCGTGACGATCGCGCGCGCCGTGCCCGCGAGCCTGTTCATGAGGCTCGACTTGCCGACATTCGGCCGGCCTGCGAGCACCGCGTGAATGCCCGTGCGCAACAGGCTTCCCTGCCGGCTCTTCGCGAGCACGTCCTCGAGGGCAGCGCGCACCTGGCCGAGGCGCCGGCCGGCATCGTCGCGGTGCAATGCGTCCACCTCCTCGTCCGGAAAATCGAGCATCGCTTCGGTTAGCGCGCGCAGCTCGGTGAGCGCGGCGGCAAGGTTCGCAATCACCGCGGAGAAATCGCCCTCCAGGGAGCGCAGCGCCGATCGCGCCGCCTCGCGGCTCGCGGCGTCGATGAGATCGGCGACCGCCTCGGCCTGCGCCAGGTCGAGCTTGTCGTTGAGGAACGCGCGCCGCGTGAATTCTCCCGGCCCGGCCAGACGCGCGCCGGCATCGAGCACCGCGCCGAGCACCGCGTGCAGTACGACCGGACCGCCGTGCCCCTGCAATTCGAGGACCTCGTCCCCTGTATAGGAATGCGGCGCCTTGAAGTACAGCGCGATCCCCTCGTCGAGGCGTTCGCCGCGAGCGTCGCGAAAAGAGCACTGCGTGGCCTGCCTGGGTTGCAGCAGCCGCCCGGTCAGCGCCTGTGCGATCGCTGGCACCTTCGGACCGGACACCCGCACGATCCCGATACCGCCGCGGCCCGCCGGTGTGGCGATCGCTGCGATGGTGTCCGGGGCGAGCAAGCTCCTTCCTATGTCACCGCTTGGCATGGGCAGGCTTGTCGCGGTCGAACATGCGCTGAATTTGCCATTGTTGAAGGATCGAAAGGATGTTGTTGATGAGCCAGTACAGCACCAGTCCGGCCGGAAAGAAGAAGAAGAACACGCTGAAAACGAACGGCATGAACTGCATCACCTTCGCCTGCACCGGATCCGGCGGCACCGGGTTGAGGCGCGTCTGGATGACCATGGTGATGGTCATCAGGATCGGCAGGACGTAGTAGGGATCCAGCGCCGACAGGTCCTGGATCCACAGCACGAACGGCGCGTGGCGCAACTCGATCGCCGCGAGCAGCACCCAGTAGAGCGCGATGAACACCGGGATCTGCACCAGGATCGGGAAGCAACCGCCCAGCGGATTGATCTTCTCGGTCTTGTAGAGCTCCATCATCGCCTGGTTCATCTTGGCACGGTCGTGCTCGTACATTTCCCGGATCTTGGTCATGCGCGGGGTGATCAGCTTCATTTTCGCCATCGACTTGTAGCTGGCGGCGGAAAGCGGAAAGAACACCAGCTTGATCAGCACGGTGAGCAGGATGATCGCGACTCCCCAGTTGCCGGACAGGAGGTGGAACTTCTCCAGCAGCCAGAACAGCGGCCAGGCGATGATCGTGAGCCAGCCATAATCGACCACCAGGTCGAAACCCGGCGCCACCGCAAGGAGGCGATTTTGTTCCTGCGGACCGGCATACAGAGGCACCGCGACCGTGGTGCTGGCACCTGGTGCGATCGTGCCGGCCGCGATCAGCGCGCGGCCGACATAGACGCCGTCGGCGCGCTTTTCCAACGCGTACTCCCGCGCCGCCTTGGCGGGCGGCAGCCAGGCGGCGACGAAATAATGCTGCACATAGGCAAGCCAGCCGTCGCTTGCCTGCTTGAGGAATTCCGCCTTGCCCTTGTCGACATCGGTGAGCTGTACTTTCTCGAACTTCTTCTCTTCGCTGTAGACCGCGTAGCCGTTGAAGCTCTGTGCGCCGAAAGTCTCCGCGACCGCATTGGCGTCCGCCGAAGACTTGCCGTCGTGCGTCAACTGAAAATAGGTATACGGCGCGAGCGCAGCGGCGCCGGTGTTGGCGATCTCCAGCGCCACATCGATGACGTAGCTGTCGCGCTTGAAGCGGTAGATCTTGGTTGCCGCAAGCCCGTCCTTGCCCTGCGCCGTAAGGCGCACTTCCACCGCGTCCTGGCCCTCGGCGAGGGTGGTATTGCCGGGTTGCACGCTCCACGGGGTGCGGTGATTCGGTCCGCTCTCGCCGGTCAGCCCGCTTTGCGCCTCATAGCGATGCTCGGGTCCGAGCAGGACCAGATTCTTGGCGGAATTCTTGGCTTCCTTGTGTTTGAGGAACTCGACTCGCGTCAAGCTGGCGCCCAGGGTATTGATTTCGGCGACCATCAGGTCGGTGCGCACCACGATGCGCTCGCCCTTGGCCGCGGCAGCGGCCGCGCCAGGCACGCCGCCGTCGGCCGGCCGTGGCGATGGAGCTGCCGGCGTAACGGCCTTGCCGGCTGGCGTCGGCACCGTCGTCGCAGACGGCGTTTGCGCCTGTACCTGCGGCGGGGGCTTGGGCCGGTGCTCTTTTTCCCAGGCATCCCACAGCATGAGCAGCGAGAAGCCGAAAATGAAAAACAGAATGAGCCGTTGCGTATCCATTAGCCGCGCTGCGCGTTGCCGTTCGGCGGTACCGGATCAAAGCCGCCGGCGTGCCATGGCGCGCAGCGGCAAAGGCGGCGCGCCGTCAACCAGCCGCCCCGCAGCGCACCGTGATCCTGCAACGCACGCTCCGCATACGCCGAGCAGCTGGGATAGAACCGGCAGGCAGGGGGCAGCAGCGGGCTGATGAAATAGCGGTAGCCGCGAACCGTCGCCCCCAATACGCCTTTCAGTGTCACGTTCGTTGCCTCAATCCAGTGAAAATTTCACGCAGGCGCGCCAGCATCGGCGCACCGGGCTTCGCTCCGTAGGGCGGACGCACCAGGATGTCCAGCGCGCCCAGCGCCGCCTGTTCCATGCGGAACGCCTCGCGGATGCAGCGTTTGATTCGATTGCGCACGGTCGCCCTTGCCGCGTGGCGGCGCGAGATGAGGATGCCCAGCCGCGGCGGACCGTTTACGCGCATCAGGAAGTACAACGCATACCCCGACTGGCTCTTGCGCGAACCCTCGCCCAGCAGGCGCTCGAAGTCCGCTTTCCTGACGAGCCGCCTTTGCGCGCCGAGCCCGAAGCGTGACGGACGTGCCTGCTCCGAGTTCCGCGGCACGCCGGGCGCAGGCCTACACGGCCAGGCGCTTCCGTCCCTTTGCGCGGCGCGCGCGCAGCACCGCGCGCCCGTGAGCCGTGCGGCTGCGCACCAGAAAACCGTGCGTTCTTGCGCGTCGCGTCTTGGATGGCTGGTAGGTTCGCTTCTGCTTCATCGGCCCGCTCGATCGGAAAAAGGGCGGTATTAGAGCCCGCGCGCCGAAGCCTTGTCAAATCTACTTTTTTTGTCGCCGGCCCCGTGGATAACGCGATGCGAAAAGGGTAAAATCCGGTCTCACGGGCGCTCTCAAAAAAGCCCAACCAAAGCCTCCAACCCATCGCGCAAGGAATACGCTCCAAGATGCACAATCTCTGGCACGCTTGCCAGCGCAGCCTGGGGCAGGAAGTGCCCGCGCAGCAGTTCAGCACCTGGATCCGTCCCTTGACGCCCGAGTCAAGCGCGGCCGACTCCGGCACGCTGATCCTCACCGCACCGAACCGCTTCGTGCTTGAAGTGGTACGCAGCCGTTTCCTTGCCCGCATCGCACGTCTCGCCGCGGAGTTGGGCGGCCGCGAAATCGACGTGAAACTGGTGCTCGCCCCCGCCCTGGCCGCCGACACCGCGGCGCGCGCGCCTGTGGTGGCGCCGGCGCCAGCGGCTCCTCGCCCGCGCGCCGCGGCCGTGACGCCGGATCGCGCGCGGCTCAACCACAACTTCAATTTCGACAATTTCGTCACCGGCAAGGCCAACCAACTGGCGCGCGCGGCGGCGCTGCAGGTGGCCGAAAACCCCGGCGTTTCCTACAACCCCTTGTTCATTTATGGCGGCGTCGGTCTGGGCAAGACCCACCTGGTGCAGGCGATCGGCAACCGTTTGTGCAGCGAGCGCCCGCAGGCGCGGGTGCGCTACATCCATGCCGAGCAGTACGTCACCGACGTGGTGCGCGCCTACCAGCAGAAGTCCTTCGAGAAATTCAAGCGCTACTACCATTCGCTCGACCTGCTGCTCATCGACGATATCCAGTTTTTCTCGAACAAGGACCGCACCCAGGAAGAATTCTTCTATGCCTTTAACGCCCTGGTCGACGCGCACAAGCAGGTCGTCATCACCTGCGACACCTACCCCAAGGAAATTGCCGGCATGCAGGAGCGCCTGATCTCGCGCTTCAGTTGGGGCCTGACCGTGGCGATCGAACCGCCGGAGCTCGAGATGCGGGTGGCGATCGTTCTCAAGAAGGCGGAAGCCGACGCGCTCGAACTGGCCGAAGACATCGCGTTCTTCATCGCCAAGCACATCCGCTCCAACGTGCGCGAGCTGGAAGGCGCGCTGAAGAAGGTGCTTGCCTTTGCGCGCTTCACGGGCCGGGAGCTGTCGCTGGAGCTCGCGCGCGAAGCGCTGCGCGACATCCTCCACATCGCCAACCGCCAGATCAACGTCGAGGGAATACAGATGATCGTGGCGGAGTACTTCAAGATCAAGATTTCCGACATGCACTCGAAGCGCCGCAACCGCAACATCGCCCGGCCGCGCCAGATGGCGATGGCATTGGCGAAGGATCTGACCCAGATGAGCCTGCCGGAGATCGGTGAGGCCTTCGGCAACCGCGATCACACCACCGTGCTGCACGCCTGTCGCACGATCGCCTCGCTGCGCAAGCAGGACACCAGCCTGAACCGCAACTACCACCTGCTCGAACAGGTGCTCAAGGGGTGAAGCTGTGCACATGAATGGGATGGTTTGTGGATAAGGCCTGTTTGCGCAATCGCCGCCCAAACTACACACAACGAGTCACAGCCTTCTACCTAAACAGTACACGGCCGCAGAGAAGCCAAGCTACCGGTTCGCAACGGTTTTCAGGCTTATACAGAAATCGCGCCCGCTCTATTAGTTGTTACTAGGTATTTATAGAGAAAAGAAGGAACAACAATGGTCCTCGTCAAAGCCAAGAAGGAAGAACTGCTCGGACCCCTGTCCGATGTCAGCGGCATCATCGAACGCCGCCATACCTTGCCGATTCTTTCCAACGTTCTGATCGAGCGCGTGCCGGGCGCCCTGTCGTTTCTCGCTACTGATATCGAGATCCAAATCACCTCGCGCGGTTCCGTCGAGCCCTCGGGAGAGGTCCGCTCGGTGACCGTGGGTGCGCGCAAGCTCGTCGATATCCTGAGGGCGCTGCCCGATGGCGCGGAAGTGACACTGCAGCAACAGGACAAGCGCTTGCTGGTGAAGGCGGGCAAGAGCAAATTCGTCCTGCAGACCCTGCCGGCGGAGGATTTTCCGCGCCTCGCCAAGCCGGCCGGAGACGTGGCGCGCTTCTCGCTGCAGCAGAAGGAATTGCGCAGGCTGCTGGGCCTGGTGCAGTACGCGATGGCGCAGCAGGACATCCGTTACTACCTCAACGGACTGTTGATGGTGGTCGAGGACAAGACGCTGAAGCTGGTCGCGACCGACGGACACCGGCTCGCCTACGCCTCAATGGCACTCGATGCCAAGCTGCCGCGCCAGGAAGTGATCGTGCCGCGCAAAACCGTGCTCGAGCTGGGCAAGCTCCTCGCCGACAGCGACGCAGAAGTGCGCATCGAACTCTCGACGACCCAGGCAGCGTTCGCTTTTGGCGGCGTGGACCTGGTGTCGAAGCTCGTCGACGGCAAGTTTCCGGATTACACCCGCGTCATACCCGTCGGCCACAAGAACCAGCTCGCCATCGGGCGGGAAACGCTGCGCCAGGCACTGCTGCGCGCCGCAATTCTTTCCAATGAGAAATTCCGCGGCGTGCGCTGGGTCCTGACCGACGGCAGTCTCAAGATCGTGTCCTCGAACACCGAGCAGGAGGAAGCCGAGGAGACGCTCGAGGTCAACTACAAGGGCGAGCCGATCGACATCGGCTTCAACGTCAACTACCTGCTCGACGTACTGAACAATGTCGCCGGCAGCGAGGTCGAATGCAGGTTCGGCGACGCTGCGTCGAGTGCGCTTCTGAGCTTTGCGTCCGAAGCCGAATTCAAGTACGTCGTCATGCCGATGAGGATTTAAGAGTGGGTGAAGCCGAGAAGCACGTACCTGCCGCGGCCAAGGAACCGGCAGAGCCGGTTGGGGGCTATGAAGCCGACAGCATCAAGGTCCTGAAGGGCCTCGAAGCGGTGCGCAAGCGCCCGGGCATGTACATCGGCGACACCTCGGATGGCACCGGGCTGCACCACATGGTGTTCGAAGTGGTCGACAACGCGGTGGACGAGGCGCTCGCCGGATATTGCGACGAAATTGTGCTCACCATCCACACCGACAACTCGGTGTCGGTGCTCGACAACGGCCGCGGCGTCCCGACCGGCACCATGGAGGATGACGAGCTCAAGCGTTCCGCCGCCGAGATCGTGATGACCGAGTTGCATGCCGGCGGCAAGTTCGATTCCAATTCCTACAAGGTGTCAGGGGGCCTGCACGGGGTCGGCGTGTCGGTGGTAAACGCCCTCTCGGGATGGCTGCGGCTCACGATCTGGCGCGACGGCAAGGTGCATCAGATGGAATTCGCCGACGGCGCCGCGACCGGACCGCTGCGCGTTACGGGAACCTCGGAAAAACGCGGCACCGAGGTGCACTTCCTAGCTTCGCGCGGCGTCTTCGGCGTCGTCGACTACCACTATGACATCCTGGCACGCCGCCTGCGCGAGCTCTCCTTCCTCAACAACGGCGTCAAGATCATGCTGGTCGACCAGCGCACCGGAAAGCAGGAGAACTTTGCTTTCGGCGGCGGTGTGCAGGGCTTCGTCGAGTACATGAACCGCTCCAAGAGCGTGCTCCACCCCACCGTGTTCCAGGGGCAGGGCGAAAAGGACGGCATCGTCGTCGACGTGGCGATGCAGTGGAACGACTCCTACCAGGAAAGCGTGCTCTGCTACACCAACAACATTCCGCAGAAGGACGGCGGCACGCACCTCACCGGGCTGCGCGCGGCGATGACGCGCGTGCTCAACAAGTACATCGAAGAGCATGAACTCGCCAAGAAGGCAAAGGTCGAGACCACCGGCGACGACATGCGCGAAGGCGTGGCCTGCGTCCTGTCGGTGAAGGTGCCGGAGCCGAAATTTTCCTCGCAAACCAAGGAAAAGCTGGTTTCCTCCGAGGTGCGCCCGGTGGTGGAGGAAGTGGTCGCGGAAAAACTGCGCGAGTTTCTCGAGGAGCGGCCGGCGGATGCGCGCGTAATCACCGCCAAGATCGTCGACGCGGCGCGCGCGCGCGAAGCCGCGCGCAAGGCGCGCGAAATGACGCGGCGCAAGGGCCTGCTTGACGGCCTGGGGCTGCCCGGCAAGCTCGCCGATTGCCAGGAGAAGGACCCGGCGCAATGCGAGCTGTACCTGGTCGAGGGCGATTCGGCAGGCGGCTCGGCGAAGCAGGGCCGCGACCGCAAGTTCCAGGCGATCCTGCCGTTGAAGGGAAAAATCCTCAACGTCGAGAAGGCGCGTTTCGACAAGCTGCTGGGCTCGGCCGAAATCGCGACGCTGATCACCGTGCTCGGCTGCGGCATCGGCAAGGAAGAGTACAGCCCTGAAAAGCTGCGCTACCACCGCATCATCATCATGACCGACGCGGACGTGGACGGCTCGCACATCCGCACCCTGCTGCTGACGTTTTTCTACCGCCAGATGCCCGAGCTGGTCGAGCGCGGCCATATCTACATCGCGCAACCGCCCCTGTACAAGGCCAAGCTTGGCAAGGACGAGCGCTATCTGAAGGACGAATTCGAGCTGAACGAGTTCATGCTGCGCCAGTCCCTGGTCGATGCGGCGCTGCACCCGGCGGCGCGGCGCGATGCGATCACGGGCGACACGCTCGCCGAGCTCGCCAAGGCCTATCTGCTTGCCGAAGCGGTGATCGACCGGGTATCGCGCTGGATCGACCGCGATGTCCTGCTCGCCATGCTGCGCGGCGCGCAAGTTGACCTCGGCCGCCGCGAATCGGCCCTTGCTTCCGCCGAAGCGCTGGCCGCAGCCCTGCCCGGCAGCGGGATTCGCGTCTCGGCGCATTTCGATCCGAAGACGGAGCGCTACCAGGCGAGCATCGAACGCACGCGCCATGGCAACGTGCGCGTGACCACCATCGATTCGGAGTTCGTGCATTCCGGGGACTACGCCCAGATCCGGCAGACTGCCGAGATGCTGCGCGGCCTGGTCGGCGTCGGCGCCTACGTGCGGCGCGGCGAAAAGAAATTCCCGGTCAAGGATTTCGGCGAGGCCATGCGCTGGCTGCTCGCGGAAGTGCAGAAATCGATGAGCCTGCAGCGCTACAAGGGTCTGGGAGAAATGAACCCCTCGCAGCTCTGGGAAACCACCATGGATCCGCAGATCCGCAGGCTGCTCCGGGTGCAGATCGACGACGGCATTGCCGCCGACGAGATCTTCACCAAGCTGATGGGCGACGAGGTGGAACCGCGCCGCGCTTTCATTGAGTCCAACGCGCTGGGAGTGAGGAATCTGGACGTCTAGCTAGGATTTCTTTTTCTTCTTTGCCGGCGTCTTTTTCCTGGACGCGGTTTTTGGCGCCGATTTCTTGAGCGGTTTCTCCGCGACAGCTTCCTTCGGCGTTGGCGCCTTGCCGGGTTTTTCCGCTCGGGGCAGGAACTCGAAGCCGATCTTGCCTTGCGGTGTCTTCACCAGAAAGGCCTTGAATTTCCGGTTCTTCTTCGACATGAAACCGGTCAGCAGATCCGTGCGTCCGGTGGCGAGCAGCTTTTGCATCTGCGCCCGTTCGACCGGCTGCTGCAGGATCATGCGGCCGGAACGGAAGTCGCAGCTGCGCTGCGGTCCGACCGATTTCTCGCATACGTACGACACGCTGTGCTCGAACACGCGCGCAGCGCACTTCGGGCAGTTGCCGAGCGCCTCCTGGCCCGAGAAATCGACCGGCGCATCGCTGTCCGACCCCGCGCCCTGGCCGAAGTCGAACTCGATCTTGAAATCGGCGTTCAGTTTCAGTCCTGCCGAGAACGGCCTGCCCTGCTTGCTGCGAAAACCGCTCAGCGGGCCGATGAACTTCTTCGTCACCAGCTCGGCGACTTCCTCGGGCGACCAGTCGCGCCCGAGCAGCACGGGCCAGATGTAGAAATCGCAGGCCTGGCACTGGAACTTGCGGTAGGTTTCCTGGATCACGCCGCCGCATTTCGGGCAGGGCGCGGCGACGGTGGCGAAGGCCTCTTCCGGGATCGTCCCGGTCTTGACGCGTTTCACCAGGTCCCGGGCTACCTGCTCGATGTGCCGCATGAATTTCTCGCGCGGCAGCTTCGCCTGCTCCATCTGCTTGAGCTTGAACTCCCAGTCGCCGGTGAGCTCAGGTGAAGTGATTTCATCGACGCCGAAATGCCGCAGGGCGAAAAAGAGGCGAAACGCCTTCCAGGTCGGCTTGAGTTCGCGGTTGAGGCGCTCGACGTACTTTTCGTAGATCAGGCCTTCGATGACCGCGGCGCGCGTGGCCGGCGTACCGAGCCCCTTCACCCCCATCGCTTCGCGCAGTTCGTCGTCCTCGACGAGCTTGCCCGCGCCCTCCATGGCCGAAAGCAGCGTTGCCTCGTTGAAGCGGGCGGGTGGGCGCGTCTGGTTGGCCGTCGCGTTGGCTTCCAGCGTCTTCACCTTCTCGCCCTGGGTGATCGCGGGCAGCGTGACGGTCTCCTCCTGCAGTCCCTTGCCGTACACCGCAAGCCAGCCGGGGTTCTGCATGACGCGCCCGTCGGTCCGGAACTGCTCTTCGCTCACCGTGGTGATCCGCGTCGTTTGCAGGAATTCTGCCGAAGGGAAGAAGACAGCGAGGAAGCGCCGCACCACCAGGTCGTAGAGCTTCGCCTCGGGCTCGCTCAGGTGGCCCGGGGTCTGCAGCGTCGGGATGATCGCGAAGTGATCCGAAATCTTGCTGTTGTCGAAAATCCGCCGGCTTGGCTTCACCCAGCCGCCCTTGAGTACTTCCTTGGCGAAGGGCGCGAACTCCTTGACCCCGGCAAGCGCGCTCATCGTCTTCTTGACCGTGGCGATGTAATCCTCAGGCAGCGCGCGCGCGTCGGTTCTGGGATAGGTGAGCGCCTTGTGGCGCTCGTAAAGGGACTGCGCGAGCGACAGCGTGCCCTTGGCCGAGAAGCCGAAGCGCCCGTTGGCTTCGCGCTGCAGGCTGGTCAGGTCGTAGAGCAGCGGCGAGGCCTGGGTCGTCGGCTTGGTCTCTTCGGTGACCGTGCCCTGCTTGCCGGCGCAGGCCGCCGCGATCGCGGCAGCCCGCTCTGACTTCCAAAGGCGCTCCGCCTTGCGCTCGGGATCATCGTCCTTCTTGAATGCCGGGTCGAACCAGCGCCCCGTGTATTCTCCGGCCTGCGCGCTGAAGCGAGCATGCACTTCCCAATAATCGCGCGGCTGGAAGGCGCGGATCTTCTCCTCGCGCTCGACCAGGATCGCCAGCGTCGGCGTTTGCACCCGTCCCACCGTGGTGAGATAGAAGCCGCCTTCCTTCGAATTGAACGCGGTCATCGCGCGCGTGCCGTTGATGCCGACCAGCCAGTCGGCTTCCGAGCGCGATTTCGCGGCGTCGGCGAGCGGCAGCAGGTCGCTGTCCAGGCGCAGCGAGGCGAAGCCGTCGCGGATCGCCGATTGCGTCATCGACTGCAGCCACAGCCGCTCGATCGGCTTCTTGGTTTTCGCGTACTGCGCGATGTAGCGGAAGATCAGCTCGCCTTCGCGCCCCGCATCGCAGGCGTTGACGATGCCGGAGACGTCCTTGCGCTTGAGCAGCTTGAGCAGGACATTGAGGCGCGCCTCGCTCATTTCGATCGGCGCCAGATCGAAGTGCGGCGGCACCACCGGCAGATTGGCGAAGGACCACTTGCCCTTCTTGACGTCGTGCTCCGGCGGCAGCGTGAGTGCGAGCAGATGCCCGACGGCGGAGGACAATACGTACTTGTCGCTTTCGAAATACTCGCCCTTGCGCGTGAATCCGCCCAGCGCGCGCGATATGTCGGCGGCGACAGACGGTTTCTCGGCGATGATGAGCTTCTTCTGCATGCGGGGGCGCGAAGGATACCCGCAAAGCGCGGGCCCCATCAACTTCGGGAAAAAACTACGCGCGCGCGCGGGAATCTCAACTCGGCGAGCACGTGCTGGTCAGGACGGCAAGCGTGCCGTTGTCAGGACGGCAAGCGTGCCATTGTTGGCGACAGCAGATCCTCGGCAACCAGGCGGCTGCTGGGAATCTGCTGGTTCCAGAGCACCATCAGCACGACAAGCTTCAGCTGCTCGATGGTAAGGCGCTCGCCGGTGGCCGCCAGCGCCCGCTCGATGACGTATTCGCGTGTCTGGGCGTTGAGGATCCCGGCCTGCTCGAAATAGATCAGCAGGCCGCGGCATTCGGCGTCGAGACGGGCGAGTTCCTTGGGCGCATAGGCGCGAAACGCGGCGCCGGTGTCCGGTAGCGCGGCGAAGGAGCGGTGCGGGCCGCGCGCCACGCCAGCCAGCCAACTGAGCGCCTCGCTGATGTCCGATTCTTCGAAGCCGGCCGCGGAGAGCTTCTTCGCGACGCGTTCTTTCTCGTTCGATACTTCGTGCTGCTGGCAGTTCTCGAACAGGTAAACGAGGATGTCGTACATTGTTTTTCTCTCCTCAGTTGAGTCTTCGATCGGGCCCTTAGTTTAGTCGCTGATACAAGCCGCCCGGTAGAACGGTGATGCGGCCGGCGAGTTCCAGGCGCAGCAAATCGGCGGATACTCTTTCGGCGGGCAGCCCGGCGCGCGCACACAACGAATCCACGTCGACCGGATCGAATCCCATGCAGGCGAGCAACGGCTCTTCTGCGCCGCCCGGCGGTGCGGCCGCAGCGTTCGGCGCCGCACGGGTGGATGCAAAACCGGTGCGGCGGAAGGCCGACAGTTCGGCAAGTACGTCCTCGGCCGACTCGGCGAGCTTGGCGCCGGACTTGATCAGCGCATGGCAGCCCTTCGAGAGCGGCGAATGGATCGAGCCGGGTACGGCGAAGACCTCGCGACCCTGCTCGGCGGCAGCGCGCGCGGTGATGAGCGAGCCTGAAGCGAGCGCGGCCTCGATGACCAGGCAACCCTGCGCCAGGCCGCTGATGAGGCGGTTGCGCCGCGGGAAATTGTGTGCCAGCGCCTTGGTGCCGAGCGCGAACTCGGACAGCAGCAGGCCGCGCGTGGCGATTTCGGCCGCCAGTGCCGCGTTCCCCGGCGGATAGAGGATGTCGGCGCCGGTTCCCAGCACCGCGATGGTCGATCCCTCGCCCGCGAGGGCACCGCGGTGCGCGGCCGCGTCGATCCCCTGGGCCAGGCCCGAGACGATGCTGAGGCCGGCGTTGCTGAAGCTGCGCGCGAACTGCTCCGCGTTGCTGTTGCCCTGGGCAGTGGCGTTCCTGCTGCCGACCACCGCGAGCGCTGGGCGATTGAGCAGTTCCGTGCGTCCGCGGCAGTAAAGGACGGCGGGGGGATCCGTGATTTCGAGCAGCAGCCTGGGGTAGGCTGCATCGGCGAGCGTGACGATGCTGTTTCCCGGCTGCTCCAGCCACGCCAGCGTGCGGGCCACCGCGCTCGCTACCGCGTCCGAATCCAGGGCGCGCAACGCCTCTGCGCTCGCGTAGCGCGCGAGTTCGGTGCGGCTGGCGGCGATGACCTTTTCGGGGAGTCCGAACTGCGACAGCAGCTTGCGGATGGTTGCGGCACCGAGGCCCGGCGCGAGGGTAAGTTGCAGCCAGCTCGCCAGCCCCGGGTCGGAAATCATGCCGGCGGCCCGCTCCGGCAGAACTCTTCGCTGCGCTTAGGGATTTTGTACAAGATCCAGCTTGTTGACCGGTTTCGAGATGGACATCACCAGCGCATAGGATACGCGGTCGAAGACGCGAAACACAAACGCGATGCCGTAGCGTTCGCTGGGCAGGGTGAGTGGCGCGCTGCCGGAATTCCTCGAGCGCGTCGCGTCGGCGACCGTCGCACCGGGACGGTAGAGCGCGACGACGTTGCCGACTTCCACGCCCTGAGATTTGCCGACATTGATGGCGATGATCGAATTGTTGCCGTACTCGCCGACGCGCGTATCCCGGCCGTAAAGGGAGATGATGCGGCCCTTGACGTTGGCGGACGGCGCGCGCGGCGCATAACTCGGGATATCGGCCTTGCCCGCCGCCACCAGCTTGTCGCCGACACCAATTTCTTGCGTTACCGCGGAAAACACCACGACGGCGGGATCGCCGGCCCGCACCACGGTCGCGTTACCCAGGTAAATCGCCTCGTAGCCGAGCGTGGTCTGCGTGTCCGGATCGATCAGGGCCGGGCCGCGCCGGTAGACGAGCCAGGACGCGATGTTGGAGCCGCCGATGCCGCGCACGAAGGCGCGGTTGCCATTCTCCAGGACAACGCGCGAATCCTCCGCGGCGACGATGGTGGGCGCGTTCTCCAGGCCGTCGGGTTCGATGACCAGGGGACGCGTCAGGAACGGCTCGATGAGCTGCGGCGGGATGCTTGGCACCACGGTGTGCGCAATCGACTCGGCGCGCACCCGCGGACTCAGCTTGACCGTGTCCGCAACCGCAAGTTGACCGCGAGCGCGGTCCAGCACGATGACGTTGCCGGGGTAAATGCGATGCGGATTCTTGATTTCGTCCTTGTTCAGGTTCCACAGCTCGCTCCAGCGCCAGGGCGAATCCGTATATCGCTGCGCGATCGACCACAGGGTGTCTCCCGGCACCACGACGTAGCGCGCGGGGGCGTCCGGTTTCATCGCCAGGGGAGTTTTCGGCGCCTGCGCCAGGGCCCCGGCCGAGAGCGCTCCGGTGAGGACAAAAGCCAGCGTTGTGATAGACTTACGCCATTGTTGGTACATAGAGCCCCCGATCGGTGGCTGACATTCCGGGCCGGTTGAGATTGCGGTTTGCGTACCCAAATGTAGCATAAAGCCAAAACTGTTTAACCACAGCCTGAGATACTGCGCGTAATCGATTCAATTTGCAAGCAAATTACTGATTTATGGCCCTTCTGAACATCCTTCGATACCCGGACGCTCGCCTGCACAAGTTGGCGGTGCCGGTGACCGTTTTCGACGAGCCGCTGAAGCGGTTCGTCGCCGACCTCGCCGAAACGATGTACGAGGCGCCCGGCATCGGCCTTGCGGCCACCCAGGTCGATGTGCACCGCCAGCTGATCGTGATCGACGTGTCCGAGCGCCGCGATTCGCTCGTGGTGCTGATCAATCCCGAGATCGTGGAGGCGAGCGGCGTGTCGGATATCGAGGAGGGCTGCCTTTCGGTGCCCGGGATCTACGACACCTTGGAGCGCGTCGAGCGCGTCAAGGTGCGCGCCCACGACCAGAACGGCAAGCTCTTCACGCTCGAGGCGCAGGGTCTGCTCGCGGTGTGCATCCAGCATGAAATGGATCACTTGAAGGGCAAGGTGTTCGTCGAGAGCCTCTCGCAGCTCAAGCAGCAGCGCATCCGCGCGCGACTCGCGAAGCAGCTTCGCAAGAGCGCCTGATCCTTTCCTGCGTCTAGTCTTCGCAGGCACTCCGGAATTTGCAGCGCGCGCGCTGGCGGCTCTGCTTGGCGCCGGTCACGAAATAGCGCTGGTACTCACGCAGCCGGACCGGCCCGCCGGTCGCGGCTTGCGCCAGTCGGCAGGCGCGGTCAAACAGCTCGCCATTGTCCGTGGCCTGGAAGTTTTCCAGCCGCAAGGCCTGAACGACGAGTCCGCGCTCTCTCGCCTCGCGGCGCCGCGGCCCGACGCGCTGGTCGTCGCCGCATACGGGCTGATCCTGCCGGCGCGCGCGCTCGAAGTCGCACCGCTGGGTGCGTTCAACATCCATGCTTCGCTGCTGCCACGCTGGCGCGGCGCGGCCCCGATCCAGCGCGCGCTGCTGGCGGGTGACCGCGAAACCGGGATCACGATCATGAAAATGGATGCGGGGCTGGATACCGGCCCGATCCTTGCGTCGCATCCGCTCGCCATTGCGCCGGAGGAAGACGCGCAGTCCTTGCACGACCGCCTGGCCGCGCTCGGCGCCGAGGCGATGGTTGCTGCGCTGGCGCAACTCGCCGCCGGGCGCGCCAACTTCCAGGCGCAGCCCGAAACGGGCGCGAGCTATGCGCGAAAAATTGGCAAACACGAAAGTGGGCTCGACTGGTCGAAGAGCTGCGCGGAACTGGAACGCGCAGTACGCGCCCTGCGGCCGGCGCCTGGCGCGCGAGCCGAACTGCGCGGCGAAACCATCAAGATCTGGCGCGCACGCTGCGACGCGGGCAAGGGCTCGCCCGGCGAGGTACTGCAAAGTGGCGCTGCGGGCGTCCTCATCGCCTGCGGGGAAGGTGCGCTGCTGGCAACGGAACTGCAGCGCGCTGGCGGCACGCGGCTTGCCGCGGCGGATTTCCTGCGCGGTTTTCCGGTCGCGCGCGGCGAAAGCCTTGGCACCGCTCGCTGAAGCTCTGGCGGCGGCGGCGGCGCTGGTCGCGCGCGTGGCAGCCGGGCGCAGCCTGTCGGCGGAACTGGAGCGTGTCGGGCCCGATCCGCTGGATGGCTCTCGTGCCGCGCTTGCAGACCTGTGCTACGGAGTGCTGCGACGCTATGGCCGCTCGCAGGCGATCGTAAACGCACTGTCGCGGCGCGCCGGTACGACGGACCCACTGGTCGAGGCGTTGTTGTGGTGCGCCTTCTATGCGCTTGAGTCGGGCCGCTACGCGGAATACACGGTCGTCGACCAGGCTGCACGCGCCTGCATTTCGCTGCAGCGCGGCGGTGCGAAAGGCTACGTCAACGCGCTGCTGCGTAATTTTCTGCGCGCGCGCGCCGGGCTGGAGGCGCGCCTGGGCAACGACGAGATCGCGCGCCACTGGCACCCGAAGTGGTGGATCGAGCGTACGCGAGCGGCGTATCCAGCGCAGTGGGAGCAGGTGCTCGCGGCGGGCAACACGCACCCGCCCATGTGCCTGCGGGTGAATATGCGACGCGTTTCGACTGAGCCCTACGCCGCGCGCCTGGCAGCGGAGGGAATCGTCGCGCGGCGCATCGGGCCTGCGGCGTTGTTGCTGGAACGGCCTGTGCCGGTCGCCCGTCTGCCCGGCTTTGCCGAAGGCGAGGTTTCGGTGCAGGACGCCGGCGCGCAGCGCGCCGCGGGCTTGCTCGATTTGCATGCCGGCCAGCGCGTCCTCGACGCCTGCGCCGCGCCCGGCGGCAAGAGCGCCCATATTCTCGAGTCGACGGATGTCGAACTGACCGCACTGGATGCAGACGCCGCTCGCATCGGTACCATCGCGCGCGACCAGGAAAGGCTCGGCTTGCGTGCGCAGCTGCGCGCAGCGGACTGTACCGCCCTGGAGGCCTGGTGGGACGGCACGGCCTTCGAGCGCATTCTCGCCGACGTGCCCTGTTCCGCTTCCGGCGTGGCGCGCCGCCATCCCGACATCAAGTGGCTGCGCCGGGACGCGGATATCGCCGCCTTCACGTTGCGCCAGGCGCGCATTCTGGATGCGCTTTGGCGTACGCTCGCCCCGAATGGTAAATTGCTGTATGTCACCTGCTCGATTTTCCCGGAGGAGAATGCCGAGGTGGTCGACGCATTCGCCGCGCGCACGCCCGGCGCACGCCGAGCGCGCCTGCCGGATAGCGCCGCGGCGCAGCTTATGCCCAGTCCCGAGCACGACGGATTCTTTTTCGCCCTGCTAGAGAAGCCGGCTTAGGACGAACCCGAGGCGACGCGCGATGCGAGGCTTCGCTCTGTGTAAGAAGCTCTTGGCGGCGCTCGCGCTGGGGGCCGTCGCGCTTGCGGCCGCACCCGCCGCACGTGCCGACGACATCGAAGTGACCGACGCACGCCTCGCCGCAACCGAGGACGGCGTGGTGCTGGCGGCGGATTTCGCCTTCGACCTGAACGCGCGCCTCGCCGAAGTGGTCACCAACGGCGTACCCCTGTACTTCGTCGTCGAGTTCGAGTTGACCCGCCCGCGCTGGTACTGGTTTGACGACAAGGCGGCAGCCAAGCGCCTCCAGCTGCGCCTTTCCTACCACGCGCTGTCGCGTCACTACAGGCTCTCGACCGGCGTTCTGCAGCGCAATTACGCCTCGCTGGACGAGGCGCTGAACGTGCTGCGCCGCGTGCGCAACTGGCAAGTGGTGGAGCGCGGCGTCTCGCTCGCCGATGCCAACTACGAAGCAGCCGTGCGCATGCGCCTGGACCTGACGTTGCTGCCGCGGCCGTTCCAGCTCAGCGCGATAACCAACCGCGAGCTCAATCTGGAATCGCCGTGGCGGCGCTTTAACTTCCGGCCGCCTGCGCCCGCCGCGGCGCCGGTCGAAAGCCGCGAGCCGAAGGAGGCGGAAGGGCGATGAGGCTACTGATACTCCTCGGTGCCGCGCTCGCCGGCGTGCTGCTGTTTCTGCTCGCCACGGCGAGCGGCAACACCACGGTGTTCGCGAGTCACTACCCCTTGCTGCTGGGATTGAACGCGGCGCTGGCCGCGCTGCTCGCCTTGCTGGTGGCATGGCAGATCCGCTCGCTCTGGCGCAGGTACCGGCAACGGGCCTTCGGTTCGCGCCTGACCGTGCGGCTGTTGTTGCTGCTCTCGCTCATGGCGGTGGCGCCCGGAGCGCTTGTCTACACCGTTTCGGTGCAGTTCCTCGACAAGAGCATCGAGTCCTGGTTCGATGTCAAAGTCGATGCGGCGCTCGAAGGCGGCATCAACCTGGGCCGCTCGGCGATCGACCAGATGCTGGGCGACCTGCACGCCAAGGCGCGCGCCATCGCCGTCGAGCTGGCCGACAGGGCTCCCAGCCAGCAGGTGGTGCTGCTGGATCGCCTGCGCGACCAATCCGGGGTGCACGAGGCGGTGATCGTGAGCGGCAGCGGGCGGGTGCTGGCGAGTTCGAGTGAGGACGTGTCGCGCCTCATCCCGGAGCTGCCCACGCCCCAGGTGCTGCGGCAGGCACGCAACTCGCGCGGCTACACTTCCGTCGATGCCGCGGCCGGCAAGCCGCTCTCCTTGCGCGTGGTGGTGCCGGTCGCCAGCCTTGCACTCACCGACGAGACGCGCTACGTGCAGCTGCGGCAGTCGGTGCCCGAGCAGTTCGGCCGCAGCGCCGAGGCGGTTGAGGCCGCCTATCGCGACTACCGCGAGCTGGTGCTGGCGCGCCAGGGCCTGAAGCGCATCTACATCGTCACGCTTACGCTGGCGCTGTGCATGGCGCTGCTGGTGGCGATCGCGCTTGCGGTGGTGCTTGCAAGCCAGCTCTCGGAACCGCTCGCCAACCTGGCGCAGGCGACCCAGGCGGTGGCGCGCGGCGATTTCTCCCGCCAGGCACCGGTCACCAGCAGGGACGAACTGGGCGTGCTGATCGAATCGTTCAACTCGATGACGCGCCAGCTCGATGACGCGCAGCGCGTGGTCGAGGCGAATCGCGTGGCGCTGGAAAGCGCGAAGGCGCGGCTGGAGAACATTCTCGCCAATCTTTCGGCCGGGGTGCTGGTGTTCGACCGCGACCTCGGGCTGACGATCAGCAACCACGGCGCGCTGGCGATTCTGGGCGCCGGGTTGGATGCCTTTGCCGCGGAGATGCGGGAACAGTTCCGCGCGCACGGCAAGCTCGCCTGGCAGCAGGAAGTGGAGCTGAAGAGCACAGGCAAGGCGCTCCTCGTGCGCGGTACCGCCTTGTCGGAGGACCCCGCCGGCGGCTACGTGTTGGTGTTCGACGACATCACGCAGCTCATCCAGGCGCAACGCGCGACTGCCTGGTCCGAAGTGGCGCGGCGGCTCGCCCACGAGATCAAGAATCCGCTCACGCCGATCCAGCTCTCGGCCGAGCGCATGGAGATGAAGCTCTCGCGCAAGCTCGGGCCCGAGGATGCCGAGACGCTCGCGCGCGGCACGCGCACCATCGTCAACCAGGTCGCGGCGCTCAAAAGCATGGTGGACGATTTCCGCGATTATTCGCGCCTGCCGGCGCCGGTCTTCGCGCCGCTGGACCTCAACGCGCTGGCCCAGGAGGTGCTCGCGTTGTACGAGACCTCGAGCGCGCCGATCGCGCGCAAACTGGCGAGCGCGCTGCCCGCGGTGCGCGCGGACTCCGCGCAGATCCGGCAGGTGCTGCACAATCTGGTGCAGAACGCGCAGGATGCGCTCGAGAACCGCAAGAACAACGCCGAGGCGCCGATGATCGAGGTGCGCACCGAACTGGCAGGCGACAAGGTGCGCCTTTCCGTCACCGACAATGGCGGCGGGTTCCCAGAGGAAATGATGGCGCGGATTTTCGAGCCCTATGTCACGAGCAAGCCACGCGGTACCGGATTGGGCCTGGCGATCGTGAAGAAAATCGTCGACGAGCACCGCGGTGAACTGGCGATCGAGAATCGCCCCGCGCAGGGAGTCGCGGTGACGATGCTGCTGCCGGTGGCCGACAGCGCAAACGCCACGCCGGGCGATGCGGCGAAGGCGGCCTGAACGCCATGGCGCAGATACTGGTCGTGGATGACGAAGTCGGGATCCGGGAACTGCTCTCGGAGATCCTCGCCGACGAGGGGCACCAGGTGCTGCTCGCCGAGAACGCCGGCGAAGCGCGGCGCCTGCGCGAGAACTACCGGCCGGACCTGGTGTTGCTCGATATCTGGATGCCGGATACCGACGGCATTTCGCTGCTCAAGGAGTGGGCCGCGAGCGGACAACTCGGCATGCCGGTGGTGATGATGTCGGGCCACGGCACCATCGAGACGGCGGTGGAGGCCACGCGCATCGGGGCGCTCGACTACCTGGAAAAGCCCATCGCCCTGCAGCGGCTGCTCGCCACGGTCAAGCGCGCGCTGCGCAACCAGGAGGCAGTGGCGCCGCGCGAACTTTCGCTTGGCACGCTGGGCCGCTCGCCTGCGTTGGCTGAAGCGCGCAAGCGCCTCGCGCAGCTCGCGCAGACCGGCGCGCCGCTCATGCTGCGCGGCGAGCGCGGCATGCGGGCGGAGCTGTTCGCGCGCCTGCTCGTCGCCGCCGGCGCGCCATTTGTCGACGGACGCGAACTGATGGCCGACGCGTCCTCGGAGACGCTGGCGCGCGCCGCGGGCGGCGTGCTGTTCGTCGGCGACCTGGCGCTGCTCGGACGCGCGGAGCAGAAGAATCTCGAATTCCTGCTCGCGCGCGCCGACAAGCACAAGGCGCGCGTCGTGTCCTTCGCCTCGGTGGACGGGCGCGCGCTGATCGAGAAGCACGAATTCGATGCGGCGATGGTCGCGCGGCTCTCGGAGCTGGTGCTCAAGCTGCCGACGCTGCGCGACTTTGCCGAGGACGTGCCCGATCTTGCGGCCCTGACGCTGGTGCAGCTGGTGGAAACGCGAGTTTGCCCGCCGCGGCGTTTTTCGGTTGCCGCGCTCAATGCGCTGCGACATCACTCCTGGCCGGGAAACCTGGCCGAGCTCGATAGCGTGGTGCGCAACCTCGCGCTCGGCGCGCTGGATGAGGATATCGGGCTGGAGGATGTCGAGCGCGTCGTGGCGGCGCATGCGGCGTCCTCGCCGCCGCCCGAGATCGCGCTGGACCGTCCCTACCGGGAAGCGCGCGAAGCATTCGAACGGCTGTATTTCCAGCACCTGCTCGTGCGCGAAAACGGCAGCATGTCCAAGGTGGCGGAACGCTCCGGGCTGGAGCGCACGCACCTGTACCGCAAACTCAAGGCGCTTGGCCTGCCGGTCGGCAGGCGCGAGGAAACCTAGGGTACGGGAGACGCCTCTCCCGTTACTTCATGTCTATTTCTTCTTTTTCTTGACGCGCTGCGGGCGCGACTTGCCGTAGCTGCCCTTGTAGATCTTGCCGCGCCTGGTTCTCTTGTCGCCTTTGCCCATGCCTGGTCTCTCGTTCTTCTAGGTAGTCGTGCCGGCCATTATATCGGCCGGTTCGTAGTCCAAGTACGGCGCGAGCCACTTCTCGGTTTCCGCGACCGTCATCGCCTTGCGCCGCGCGTAGTCCTCGACCTGGTCGCGGCCGACCTTGCCGACGGCGAAGTAACTCGATTCCGGGTGCGAAAGGTAGAAACCCGAAACCGCGGATGCCGGCAGCATGGCGCAGGACTCCGTGAGGGTGATGCCGGCGTTGCGCTCGGCCTCCAATAGCGCGAAAAGGGCGCGTTTTTCGGTGTGATCCGGGCAGGCGGGATAACCCGGCGCCGGGCGCACGCCGCGATAGGCCTCGGCGATCATGTCCGCGCCGCTCAAGCGTTCTGCGGGCGCATAGCCCCAGAACTCGCGCCGCACGCGTTCGTGCAGGTGTTCGGCGAACGCCTCGGCGAGGCGGTCGGCGAGCACCTTGAGCATGATCGCGTTGTAGTCGTCGTGCTGTGCCTCGAACTGCGCCAGTTTCGCCTCGAGGCCCCCCACCGACACGGCGAAGGCGCCGATCCAGTCCGGCACACCGGAGGCCTTCGGCGCGACAAAGTCGGCGAGGCACTGGTTCGCCCTGCCGCTGGGCTTCTTGTTCTGCTGCCGCAGGTTGTGCCAGGTCATGGCGACGCTGCGCCGCGTGCCATCGGCATAGATCTCGATGTCCTCGCCGTTCACGCGCGCCGCGGCAAAGAGGCCGAATACCCCATTGGCCGAGATCCATTTCTCCCGCACGATCGCCTGCAGCATCTCGAGCGCGTCGGCGTGGAGCTTGCGCGCCGCGTCCCCCACCACCGGGTCTTCGAGAATCTTCGGGTAGGGCCCGGAGAGCTCCCAGGCCTGGAAGAACGGCGACCAGTCGATGTAGGGAACGAGTTTATCCAGCGGGTAGTCGCGCAGCGCCTGGATGCCGGTTTGGCGCGGCAAGGGTGGCAGGTATGCCGACCAGTCGATGGCGTGGCCGAGGCGGCGGGCCTCGGCGAGCGGCAGCAGCGGCCCGGGGCCCTTCCTGCCCTGGTGCTGAACGCGAATCTTGTCGTAGTCGGCGCGCACGCCGGCGACGTAGCCGTCGCGCTGTTCGAGCGACAGCAGGTTCTGCATCACGCCGACCGAGCGCGAGGCATCGGGAACGTAGACGACCGGGCCCGGATAGTTCGGCGCGATTTTCACCGCGGTGTGCGCGCGCGAGGTGGTGGCGCCGCCGATGAGGAGCGGCACCGTGAAGCCTTCGCGCTGCATCTCGCGCGCCACATGCGTCATTTCTTCGAGCGAGGGCGTGATCAGGCCCGACAGGCCGATGGCGTCGGCATTCTCGCGTTTCGCGGTCTCGAGGATCGTCCTGGCCGGCACCATCACGCCCAGGTTGACGACGTCGTAGTTGTTGCACTGGAGCACCACCGCGACGATGTTCTTGCCGATGTCGTGCACGTCCCCCTTGACCGTGGCGATCACCAGCTTGCCCTTGGGCTTGGCGGCTTTGCCGCTGCGCGCTTTCTCCGCCTCTATATAGGGAATCAGGTGCGCCACCGCCTGTTTCATGACGCGCGCGGACTTCACCACCTGCGGCAGGAACATCTTGCCGGCGCCAAACAGGTCGCCGACGATGTTCATGCCGTCCATGAGCGGGCCTTCGATCACCTCTATCGGGCGTGCGAACTTGAGCCGCGCCTCCTCGGTGTCGGCGACGACGTGGCTGGCGATGCCGTTGACGAGGGCGTGGGAGAGGCGCTCTTCCGGCGTGCCGCGCCGCCAGGCGTCGTCCTCCTTCGAGGCGCGCAGCCCGCCCTTGACGCCTTCGGCATACTCGACCAGGCGCTCGGTCGCATCGGCCCGGCGCGCGAGGATCACGTCTTCGACCCGCTCGCGCAGCCCGGGCTCGATTTTTTCGTACACGCCCAGCTGCCCGGCGTTGACGATGCCCATCGACATGCCGGCCTGTACGGCGTGATAGAGGAACGCCGTGTGCATCGCTTCGCGCACCGCGTCGTTGCCGCGGAAGGAGAACGACAGGTTCGACACGCCGCCGGACACCCTCACCTGCGGCAGGTTGGCGCGGATCCAGCGCGTCGCGTCGAGGTAGTCAACGCCGTAGCGCGAGTGCTCCTCCAGGCCGGTGGCGACGGCGAATATGTTGGGGTCGAAAATGATGTCCGCGGGCGGGAGCCCGGCTTTCTGCGTCAGCAGGTCGTAGGCGCGGCGGCACACCGCGATGCGCCGCTCCAGCGTGTCGGCCTGGCCCTGCTCGTCGAAGGCCATCACCACCACGGCGGCGCCGTATTTGCGCACCAGGCTTGCCTGGCGCAGGAACTCCGCCTCGCCCTCCTTCATGCTGATGGAGTTGACGACGCCCTTGCCCTGGAGGCATTTGAGCCCGGCTTCGATCACGCTCCACTTCGAGGAGTCGACCATCACCGGGACGCGCGAGATGTCCGGCTCGGAGGCGGCCAGATTGAGGAAGGTCACCATCGCCTTCTCCGAATCGAGCATGCCCTCGTCCATGTTGACGTCGATCATCTGCGCGCCGTTCTCGACCTGTTGGCGCGCGACCGACAGCGCTTCGGCATAGTTTCCGGCAAGGATCAGGCGCGCGAAGGCTTTCGATCCGGTGACGTTGGTGCGCTCGCCGACGTTGAGGAACAGCGATTTGTCGCCGACGTTGAGCGGCTCTAGCCCTGCGAGCCGCAGCATCGGCGCGCGCTCGGGCGCGCGGCGCGGCGCGACGCCGCGCACCGCCTCGGCGATGGCGTGGATATGTTCGGGCGCGGTGCCGCAGCAGCCCCCCACCAGGTTGAGGAAGCCGGCGCGCGCCCAGCTGCCCAGTTCCTTCGCCATGGATTCCGGCGTGTCGTCGTACTCGCCAAACGCGTTGGGCAGGCCCGCGTTGGGATAGCAGGACACGGGCACCTCGGCGAGACCGGAGAGTTCTTCGACATACTGGCGCAGTTCCTTCGCGCCAAGCGCGCAGTTCAGCCCGACCGCGATCGGACGGGCATGGCGCACGGAGTTGTAGAACGCTTCGGTGGTCTGGCCCGAGAGCGTGCGGCCCGAGGCATCGGTGATGGTTCCTGAAATGATCAGCGGCAGGCGCGCGCCGCGCTTCTCGAACTCGGTTTCGATCGCGAACAGCGCCGCCTTGGCGTTGAGCGTATCGAAGATGGTCTCGACCAGCACCAGGTCCGCGCCGCCGTCGATGAGTCCGCGCAGCGCGTCGGTGTAGGCGGTGACGAGCGCATCGAAGCTCACGTTGCGAAAACCCGGATCGTTTACGTCCGGTGAGATCGAGGCGGTCTTGGTGGTGGGCCCGAGCGCGCCAGCGACGAAGCGCGGGCGGGAACGGTCGTTCTTCTGCCATTCGTCCGCCGCGTCGCGCGCGAGGCGCGCCGCGGCAAGGTTGAGCTCGTAGGCAAGGTCCTCCATGCCGTAGTCGCCGAGCGACACCGCGGTCGAGTTGAAGGTATTGGTCTCGATGATGTCGACGCCGGCGGCGAGATAATCGAGGTGCAGGCGGCGAATCAGCCCCGGCTGCGTCAGCGTAAGCAGGTCGTTGTTGCCGCGCAGGTCGCGGCCCCAGCCGCGAAAACGCTCGCCGCGGAACTGCTCCTCGGAGAGGCGCTCGCGCTGGATCATCGTGCCCATGGCGCCGTCGAGGACCAGGATCCGGTCGGCGAGCAGCGACTGCAGCAGGGAAGAGCGATCGTCCATCCGGTCCCGAAAACAAAAACGCCCGCTCAGCTTTCGCAGAAACGGGCGCCTTGGCACGTCTCTTTAGCTGGATTTATTTGTCCCCACCGGTGCGTGGTGCGGCGCCCGCAAGCTGAACTTCAAATCGGCGCGGAGCGCATTTTACCTCACGTCAACCATCAGTGCAGGCGCGGCTTTTTGAGGAAATCACCGCGGTCGGCGGAGCGGATCTGGACTTGCGATGAGGCACCGCGCCGCGACAGGGTCAGCGTGACGCTGCTGCCGGCGGGTCCGGCGCTCCAGATGCGGCGGAACATCGCTGCAAGCCCGGCGAGGCGCTCGCCGCCGACTTCCAGTACGAGATCGCCGAGCTTCACGCCGGCGCGTTCGGCTGGTCCGCCCGGCGCCAAGCCGCCGATCACGATATGACCATCCATTTCGGTGGCGTAGATGCCGAGCCAGGCGCGCGGCGGCCGCGCGGCGCGGCCGGCGGCAAGCATGTCGTCCAGGATCGGTGCCAGCAGATCGACCGGCACGAACATGTTGCCGTCCACCGCCCTGCCAGCGACCGACTCCTGCACCAGCAGCGAGCCGATGCCGAGCAGGCGGCCGTCGCGGTCCACCAGCGCGGCGCCGCCCCATTGCGGATGCGCCGGCGCGGTAAACAGCGCTGCGTCGAGCACGTATTCCCAATAGCCGGCGAATTCGCACTTGGCGACGATTTTTGCCTTGAGTGCATGCGCGCGGCCGCCGTGGCCGATGACGATGACCTCGTCGCCGCTCTGCGCCCCGGCCGGCGCGCCGCGCGCGAGCGGCTGCAGGCCGAGCGCGCCTAGCGGCATGACCAGGCCAAAGCCCGTGCTCTGGTCATAGGCGAGCGCGTGGCCCTGCACCACGGTGCCGCGGTTGGTCGAGAGCCAGATCGATTCGGCCTCCGAAATGAGGTAGCCGATGGTCAGCACCAGGCCGTCGTCGCGGATCACCACGCCGTTGCCGGCGCGCTCGGTGCCGAGGATCGACGCGGTGAACGCGTCCTCCGGGATCTCGGCGCGCAGCAGCACGACCGAATCGAGCGCGGCCTCGAGATCGAAATTCGTTTCCTGCGGACTCGGTTGCAGCGCCGCGGGGAACGCCCAGTTGCCAGGTTCAGCCATATTCAGTCCTTGTCGAACGGTAGGCCGACGTAATTCTCCGCCAGCATGGTCGCCGCGGCGCGTGAACCGGTCACATATTGGAGCTGGGAGAGCTGCAGGCGGTGGTGAAACGGACTCTCGTCGTGGAAGCGGTGCAGCATCGAGGTCATCCACCAGGAGAAATGCTCGGCCCGCCATACGCGGCGCAGCGCGATC
Source organism: Nitrosomonadales bacterium (assembly GCA_005240145.1). Lineage (GTDB taxonomy): Bacteria > Pseudomonadota > Gammaproteobacteria > Burkholderiales > SG8-39 > RBG-16-66-20. The sequence goes on from SBAS01000095.1 coordinate 63,176, forward strand.
TCCGAGTAGCGCTCCAGGGAATCGGCACGGCCCGTGGCGTAGTACTCGGCGAGCGCCTGTGCCAGCAGCCGCACGTCGGCCACCGCGAGATTGAGGCCCTTGGCGCCGGTCGGCGGCACGATGTGCGCCGCATCGCCAGCGAGGAACAGCCGCCCGTGCTGCATCGGCTCGACGACGAAGCTGCGCATCGCGACCACCCCCTTCTGGAAGATGCGGCCCTCGGTGAGGTGAAAGCCATCGTCACCAGCGAGACGCGAATGCAGTTCCTCCCAGACGCGGGCGTCGGGCCAGTCACCGGGCTCGTTGCTTGGATCGCATTGCAGGTAGAGCCGCTGAATTTGAGGCGAGCGCGTGCTGACCAGCGCAAAACCGCGCTCGTGGTAGGCGTAGATCAGCTCCTCGGTCGCGGCTGGCGCCTCGACCAGCACGCCGAACCAGGCGAATGGATAGACGCGTACGAACTCCTTGCGCAGGCGCGATGGCATCGACGGGCGCGAAACGCCGTGGAAGCCGTCGCAGCCGGCGACGTAGTCGCACGCGAACTCGCGCGTCGCACCCTGTGCGTCGTGAAAGCGGATCTTGGGCAGCTGTGTGTCGAGGTCGAGCAGGCTAACGTCCTTCACGCCGAAAAGGATCTGCCCGTTGCGCTCCAGGCGCGCCTTCACCAGGTCGCGGATTACCTCGTGCTGTGCGTAGACCATGATCGAGCGCCCGCCGCTGAGCTCGCTCAGGTGGATGCGGTGGCTCCTGCCGCCGAAGCGCAGGATCACGCCTTCGTGCGGCATGCCCTCGCGACGCATGCGTTCGCCGACGCCGGATTCCTCCAGCAAGTCGACCGTGCCCTGCTCCAGCACGCCCGCACGGAGGGTCGCCTCGATCTCCTCGCGGCTGCGCGTCTCGAGCACGATGGATTCGATGCCGCGCAGATGTAGCAGATGCGCGAGCAGAAGGCCCGCCGGCCCGGCGCCGATGATCCCGACTTGTGTGCGCATCGTGCTGATATTATCCGGCGGCGTGGCAGAAAACGAATTCAATTCAAGGCTGTTTTCGCTCCCGGTGCAGTTGCGCTGGGGCGAGTGCGACCCCGCCGGCATCATCTTCTATCCGACCTACTTCCTCTGGTTCGACGCCGCGACCTGGAACATGTTCGCGCAGGCCGGCTATCACGCCAAGCGCATGCGCGCCGAGCACCTGGCGATGCCGCTGGTAGCCGCGGATTGCCAGTTCAGGCACCCCGCCGAGCAGCAGGATCGCGCCGAAGTGTGTTCGCACATCCTGCGTTGGGGCGGAAAGTCGTTCGTCGTCGGCCACAAAGTGGTACGCGAAGACGGCATCCTGCTCGCCGAGGGTTCGGAAACGCGCGTCTGGGGTCGCTACGCCGAGGGGCCCGGCTCGCCGATGAAGGGCGAGCCGATCGGCGCGGAAATCAAAGCCCTGTTCATGAAGCGCTAGGCGGGGAGCTTGTCTTCAACGGTCTTCGACTCGGTCCTCTACCGCGACATGTTCGGTACGGCCGAGATGCGCGCGGTTTTCTCGGACGCCGGATTCCTCGCGCGCTGCCTCGAAGTGGAGGCGGCGCTGGCGCGTGCGCAGGCCGGACTGGGCATGATCCCGGCCGCAGCGGCGCGCGAAATCAGCGCCAAGGCGCATCCGGGCATTCTGGATCTCGAACGCCTGCAGCGCGAGACCGAGGTCGTCGGCTATCCCATCCTGCCGCTGGTGAGGCAGCTTGCCGCCGCCTGCACGGGCGACGCGGGACGTTATGTGCACTGGGGCGCGACGACGCAGGACATCATGGACAGCGCGCTCGTGCTGCAGCTGCGCACGGCGCTCGAACTGGTGGAGTCCGAGCTTGCGGCGGTTTCGCTTGCGCTCGAAGCGCTCGCGCGCCGCTACCGCGATACGCCGATGGCGGGACGCACCCACCTGCAGCAGGCTTTGCCGATCACTTTCGGCTTCAAGGCCGCGGTGTGGCGCGCCCCCATCGAGCGCCACCGCGAGCGTCTCGCGCAATTGCGGCCGCGCGTGCTGGTGGGGCAGTTCGGCGGCGCGGCGGGCACGCTCGCCTCGCTCGGCGACCAGGGGTTGGCGGTGCGCGCAGCACTCATGCGCGAACTCGACCTGGCCGAGCCGGCGATCACCTGGCACGTGGCGCGCGACGGCCTTGCCGAAGCGGTGCTCTTTGCCGGGCTCGTCACCGGATCGCTTGCCAAGATCGCCACCGACGTGATGCTCATGATGGCGACCGAACTGGGCGAAGCCTTCGAGCCCTTCGAGCACGGGCGCGGCGGCAGCAGCACCATGCCGCAGAAGAGAAACCCGATTTCCTCGGAGCTAATCGTCGCCTGCGCGAAACTGGTGCGCCAGCACGGCGCGCTGATGCTCGATGCCATGGTGCAGGACTTCGAGCGCGCCACCGGCCCCTGGCACGCGGAGTGGATCGCGCTGCCGGAAAGTTTCCTCGCCACCGCCGGTGCGCTGCGCCAGGCGAAGCTGATGCTCGCCGGGCTCACGGTGGACACCGCGCGCATGGCGCAGAACCTCGGCATGACCTCGGGCCTGATCGTGGCGGAAGCCGTCATGATGGGTCTCGCGCCCAAGCTTGGCAGACAGGCCGCGCACGACATCGTTTACGACGCCTGCCGCGCGGCGGCCGAGGGCAGCCGCCCGTTGATTGATGTGCTCGCCGGGAATCCGCAGGTCAGCGCGCATTTCGGCCGTGTTGAGCTCGAGCGCCTGCTCGATCCGCGCAACTACCTGGGCAGCGCGGGCGCGATGGTAGATCGCTCGCTGAAGAGCTAGGCCGATCCCCAGACTTCCTCGGCGGTTTCGATGACGAGGCGCAATTTCGCGCGTTGCGCTTCGACTGCGATGTTGTTGCCGTGCACGGTGCTGGAGAAGCCGCACTGCGGGCTGAGCGCGAGCTGCTCGAGCGGCGCGTACTTCGCCGCTTCGTCGATGCGCCGCTTCAGGTCGTCCTTCTTCTCCAGCGCGCCCAGCTTGGTGGTGACGAGGCCGAGGACGACGACCTTTCCCCTGGGCAGGAAGCGAAGCGGCTTGAAGTCGCCCGAGCGCGCATCGTCGTATTCCAGGAAGTAGGCGTCCACGTTCATTTCCGAGAGCAGCGCCTCGGCCACCGGTTCGTAACCGCCCTGCGCCGCCCAGGTGCTCTGGAAATTGCCGCGGCACAAGTGGATCGCGAGCGTCATCCCGGCGGGTTTCTTCGCCACGACGCGGTTAATGAATTTCGCGTAGCGGTGCGGCAACTCGTTCGGGTCGTCGCCGCGCGCCCTGGCCGCAGCGCGCATCTTGTCGTCGCACAGGTACGCGAGGTTGGTGTCGTCCATCTGCACGTAGGTGCAGCCCGCCTTGGATAGCGAGGCGAGCTCCTCGCCGTAGGCCTTGGCGACGTCCTCGTAGAAATCGGGCTCGAGCTCCGGATAGTGCTGTTTGCTGATGCCGGCCCGGCCGCCGCGGAAATGCAGCATGGTGGGCGATGGGATGCACACCTTCGGCGTGCGCGTGGTGCAGGACTTCAGGTACTGGAAGTCGGCGAGCTGGATGTCCTTCACGTGGCGCACCTTGTCGATGACGCGCATCACCGGCGGCGCGAGTTCCTGGGTGCCGTCGGGCTTCCTGATCATCACCGGGATGTCGGTCTTGACGCCGCCCACCTGCTCGAGGAAGTCGATGTGGAAGTAGGTGCGGCGGAATTCGCCGTCGGTCACCGCAAGTAATCCGACGTCCTCCTGGAACTTGACGATCTGGGCGATCGCCTTGTCCTCGACCTGGCGCAGGTCGGCTGCGCCAATCTCGCCCTTCGCTTTCTTCTCGCGCGCTTCGAGCAGGACCTGCGGCCGAAGGAAGCTGCCTACGTGATCGGCGCGGAAAGGTGGCGTGCTTCGGTTCGACATGGTTCTTTCCCCGCGTTGTTCAAATAAACCCCTTGATGCAGGAGCGCCGACTGCAGCGCACCGATATCGATCGCGCGCGGCTCGACGCCGCGGTTTGCCGCGAGCGCGGCGGCAGCCCCGGCGGCCTGCCCGGTAATCCAGCACTGGGGAATCTCGCGCATGAAGCCGTGCGAGTTCGGGTCGCAGGCGATGTGCCGGCCGCAGGCGAGCAGGCCATCGAGCTTTTCGGGCACCAGGCTGCCATACGGGATGGAAATGTTCGGGAACTTGGGCGACACGCTCGGCGTCACGCCGATTTCGTCGTCGAAGACTTTCGCGCTCGGCCATTGCGCGCGCGTGATCCTGGCCAGGCCGGACAGCCGGCGCGCATGGCGCACCCCCAGCTGCGGCGCGCTCAGGAACAGGAACGCGTTCTCGAAGCCGGGCGCGTGCGCGCGGTAGAAATCCAGGTGCAGCGCCATCAGGCGGTGCGAGCGGATCTCCACCTCGGTCTGGTCGTCCACCTCGAGCGCAGAGAAGCCGGACTGGCGTGGCCCCATGAACAGGGCAATGTCGTTGCGCCAGGAAACGAACGGCCGCTCGAAAGCGCGCAGTTCCTCGCGGCCGCGCGCCATGAACTGCGCGAACTGCTCCGGCTGCCCGGCGCGGAACTCGATCCAGCGCGCCATGTCGACCCCGCCCAGCAGCCAGGCTGTGTTCATGCAATGGTGGATATCCGCGGCCTCGATGTCGGATTCGTAGGCCGCGCCCGCGCGCGCGAACAGGTCGCCGTCGCCGGTCGCATCCACCACCACCTTGGCGCGCACCGCCTGGCGGCCCGCCTTGCTCTCGAAGAAGGCGCCCCGTACCTTGCCGTCCTCCAGCAGCGGCAGCGCGGCCCAGCAGTGGAACGCGAGGCGCACCTTCTGCTCCAGCACGATCTCCTGCGACGCGAGCTTGAGCCGCTCCGGATCCACGGTCGGCGACCAGGTGACGATCCCATGGAAGGCGGCGGTGCGCTGCCCCCAGTGCGCGGCCGACGCCGCATCCCGAGAGCCCCAATCCTTGCGCGCCGGGCCCGCGACGGCCTCGCGCGGCAGGCGATCCATGATCTCCTCGGCGAAGCCGCGGATTACGAGCTTGCCGCTCCAGTCGGTCATGCGGTCGATCCAGATCACCAGGCCGCCGGTGGAGAGGCCGCCCAGGTGGTTGTAGCGCTCAAGCAGCACCACCTCCGCGCCCAGCCGCGCCGCGGCAACCGCAGCGGCGGTGCCCGAGGGCCCGCCGCCGACCACCAGCACGTCGCATTCGCGATACACCGGAACGTCCCGTGCCGGCTCGCGCAGGATTCCCAAATCCTTCCGGTCGGCTTTATCGCTCTCCCGGTCGGCGATCTCGATACCGAATATTTCGGAGGTGAGAATACGCTCGTCCGAGCCTTCGACGGGTTTCATGCCTGTACCCTCAGCTGCGAAACGCCATATTCAAATCTCGCGAAAGCGCCAAACGGCCTGAGGATCGGGCATTGCGCCAGTATAATTTGCCGCTCGCTGCATCGCCACTCAGGAGGAGGAAAATCATGAAATTGCTGCGTCGTGCTGTTGCCGTGACGATTCTCGCCGCGCCGCTCTGCCTGCCGGGGGTCGCGCCGGCGGAAGACATCAAGCTGCGCATCGCCTCCGGCCATCCGCCGGTCAATACCTACGTCAACCTGATGCAGAGTTTCTTCGTTCCCGAGGTGACCAAGCGGGTGGCGGCCAAAACCAAGCACAAGGTCGAATTCATCGAGGGCTACGGCGGCTCGATGGTGAAAGTGGCCGACACGCTCGAAGGCGTGCAGTCCGGCATCATCGACATCGGAGGCTACTGCTTCTGCTTCGAGCCTTCCAACCTGCCGCTGCACGCATTCCAGGTGATGCTGCCCTTCGGCACCATGGATCCGGTCACCAGCGTCACGCTCGCGCGCGCCGTGTACGAAAAGGTGCCGTACATGGGCAATGTGTTCGAGGACAAGTTCAGCCAGCAGCTGATCGCGCTGATCGCGGATAACGGTTACAACCTCGGCACCAGCTTCGAGTGGAACAAGATCGCCGACCTGAAGGGCCGCAAGCTCGCCGGCGCGGGGCTCAACCTCAAGTGGCTGGAGTACGCCGGCGCGGTACCGGTGCAGTCCTCCCTGCCGGAGGCGTACACCTCGATGCAGACCGGCGTGTACAACGGCTGGATCATGTTTCCCTCCGGCTACGTGAACTTCAAGCTCTTCGAAGTCGGCAAGCACTACACCGAGATCGGCTTCGGCGCGATCACCTGGCACGGCCTGACGGTGAACAAGGCGCGCTGGGCGAAGCTTCCCAAGGAAGTCCAGTCGATCCTGCTCGAGGTGGGCAAGGAGTACGAGACGCGCACCGGCACGGTGAACAAGGAAAACTATCCGAAGCAGCTCGAGCAACTGAAAACCAACGGGGCGCTCGTCAAGCAGTTACCGGACTCAGTGCGCGTCGACTGGGCGAACTCGCTCAAGGGCTGGCCGCAGGAAAAGGCGGCCGAGCTGGACAAAGCGGGGCTCCCGGCGACGCAGGTGCTCAAGCTAGCGCTCGAGGAAGCGGAGAAGCTCGGACACAAGTGGCCGGTACGTTACGCGATCAAGTAGCGCTCGCTTGATCCGATCGGCGCGGGCAGGCCTCTGCCAACGCATGGCCTCCCGCGCTGGCAGCGGGACCCGATGATCGCCCGCTTCAGCGACTGGCTCGCGCAGGCGCTGCTCGTCGTCGCGGCGGTGCTCGCGTTCCTGCTCTGTTTTCTCGTCTGCGCCGACGTGATCGGCCGCGTCGGTTTCAACCGGCCGGTCAAGGGCACCCCCGAAATGGTGTCGTTCACCATCGTCATCGTGTGTTTCCTGCAGGCCGCGTACGCGGTCCGCTCGGGTGGCATGATCCGCGTCGATGCGGTGGTCGAACACCTGCCGGCGTGGCTGCAGCGCGCGTGTGAGGTGTTCGCGGCGCTGGCCGGGGCCGCGTTCTTCGCGCTGGTCTGCTGGGGCAGCCTCGAGCCCGCGGCGCATGCCTGGACATCGAACGAATTCGAGGGCGAAGGCGCGTTACGCGTGCCGGTATGGCCGGCGCGCTTCGTCGTCATCCTCGGCAGCTTTCTCGCCGCGCTCAATTACCTCCTGCACACGATCGCGCTCCTGCGCGGCGTCAGGCGCTGACCATGTTCGGCGCCGGCGAAGCGATCGTCCTGCTTGGCCTGCTGTTCCTGCTGGTGTTTGCCGGGGTGCACGTCGCCGTTGCGCTCGGCGCGGCAAGCTGCATCGGCATCTACATGATGCAGGGCGACATCACCGTGGTGCGCATCTTCGTCGCCAATACCGCCTACGAAGCGCTGCGAGACTATGTCTTCGCGGTGATCCCGCTGTTCATGCTGATGGGCGATTTTCTCGCCAAATGCGGAGCGGCGAAGGACCTGTTTGCCCTCATCAACCGCCTGTCGCGCCGGCTGCCAGGACGCCTCGCGATCGCCACGGTCATGGCGAACGCGGTGTTCGCCTTCGTCACCGGGGTATCGATCGCAGCAGCAGCGGCGTTTTCACGCATCGCCTATCCGGAGATGAAACGCCATGGTTACGAGCGCCAGTTCTCGGTCGGCTGCATCGCCGGAAGCGCCTGCCTCGGCATGCTGATTCCGCCTTCGGTGCTGATGATCGTGTGGGGAGTGCTGACCGAGCAGGCGATCGGCAAGCTTTTCATGGCCGGAATCCTGCCGGGATTTGTCCTCGTCGCCTTCTACTGCGCGTACATTCTCTGGGTTGCGATCCGCAGCCCGCAGCGCGTCGGCGCGGGCAGTGCCGCGGCGGCCGAGCGCGACGCGGAGATGGATGACAGCACGTTCATGGCGCAATTGTTGAGCACGATGCTGGTGATCGCTCTGGTGCTCGGTACGCTCGGCGGCATCTGGCTCGGCGTGTTCACGCCCACCGAAGGCGCCGGCGTCGGCGCGGCGGCGGCGCTCTTGCTCGCGCTCATGAAGGGCATGCGCGGCAAGGAACTGTTGGAAGTGGTGCTGTCCGTGGGGCGCACTTCCGCGCCGCTGCTGATCCTGCTGTTCTGTGCGCAGCTCTACTCGCGCGTGCTGGCGATGACCGGCATCACGGGCCTCGCCAAGGAATTCTTTCTCACCTCTGGCATGGGCCCCTGGGGTGCCTTGGCCGTAATGGTCGGCGTCTGGTTCGTGCTCGGCTGCATTATCGATTCGATTTCGATCATCCTGCTGACCGTTCCGGTGTTCGGGCCGATCGCCCTCGCGCTAGGCTTCGATCCCCTCGCCTTCGCAATTCTCGGCATTCTTGCTATCGAAACGGGGTTGCTCACGCCGCCCTTCGGCATCCTCGTCTTTACGGTGAAAGCGGCATTACCCGATGAGAACATGGCGCTCTCCGAGATCTTCCGCGGGTCCGTCCCGTACTGGATCTGCCTGCTGCTCGTGATCGTCGTGATCGCCGTCTTTCCGAAAATCGCCACCTGGCTGCCGTATCTCGGCACTGCGCTGGCGAAATAGCGCGTTCCGGAGGCCAACATGCCCGCGTATTGGGTCGCACGCTCGAAAATCAACGATCCGGCCGAGTACAAGAAGTACACCGACCGGCTCCCCGCGATCATCGGCCGCCACGGCGGAAAAGTGCTTGCCCGCGGAGGGCCATTCAGGATCCTTGAAGGGCCTGCGAAATTCCACCGCTTTGTTGTGATCGAATTCCCGACGCTCGAGCAGGCGGCCGCCTGCCACGATTCGCCGGAGTACACCGAGGCGGCGGCGTTCCGGCGCTCGGGCGCAGGCGAAGTCGAACTGGTCATCGTCGAGGGCGGCGACGCGACCACGCGGTGAGATCTTGGTTCCAGCACGTCAACCCGGCTGACCGGACGTTCCATGCCGGGTTGTGCACCGACTAGTTCCCCGACCGGCTCGCAAGGCCGACCCTTCATTCCATCAGCAGTCGAAGAACACAGTCTCGTCGCGCCCCTGCAGGATCACATCCCACTGCAGCGCGCCTCGCTTGCCGACCTGCCGCGCGATCAGCGTGGCGCGCCGCTGCGCGGGCACCAGCTCGAGCACCTTGTCCTCGGCGTTGGCCGGATCGTCGGCAAAATAGATCCGCGTCACGAGCTGCTTGAGCAGGCCGCGCATGAAGATGTTGACCGCGATGTGCGGCGCCTGCAGTTGGCCGCCCGGGCCGGCCACCCGGCCCGGCTTGATGGTCGTGAACTTGAACGCGCCTTTGGCGTCGGTGGCCACGCGGCCGAAACCGCGGAAACCGGGTTTGCCGTAATTTCCCCTGGCATCGGCCTGCCAGATCTCGAGCAGCGCGTCGGTGACCGGCTTGCCGTCGCCGTCGATAACGCGCCCGGCGATGGATATGCGCTCGCCCGCGACTTTCCTGGGCGCGAGCTTGTCGATGATCAGCCAGGTCATGCCGATGTGGAGATACGGCCCCACGGTTTGCGAGGTGGTGGCATGCAGACTCATGACTTGCGCTCCATCGGCGTCTCGCCAGGGCCGCGCAGGATGATGTTGAAGCGATAACCGAGCGCGATCTCCGGAATCGTCGTGTCCAGGTCGAACGCGGAAATCAACCGCTGGCGTGCGCCTTCGTCCGGCACGCAGTTGAACATCGGATCGTAGGGGAGGAGCGGATCTCCCGGGAAATACATCTGCGTCACCAGCCGCGTCACGAACGCGGGCCCGAAGAGCGAGAAGTGGATGTGCGCCGGGCGCCAGGCATTGGGATGGTTGCGCCAGGGATACGCGCCCGGCTTGATGCTGACGAAGCGGTAGCCGCCGTTGTTGTCGGTGAGCACGCGGCCGCAGCCGGTGAAGTTCGGGTCGGCGGGAGCGTCGTGCTGGTCGGTGCGGTGAGGGTAGCGCCCGGCCGAGTTCGCCTGCCAGATCTCGACCAGCGTATGCGGTACCGGGCGCGCATTTTCATCCAGCACGCGGCCGCTCACGATGATGCGCTCGCCGATCGGTTCACCCTTGTGCTGCCGTGTCAGGTCGGCATCGCCCGGCTTCACCTCGTCGCGGCCGAACACCGGCCCGGTCAGCTCGGTGAGCGTCTGCGGCAGCATTACCAGCGGCCGTGTGGGCGCGCGCTTGAGCGTCGATGCGTACGGCGCAAACAGATAGTCGGGCTGCGTGCCGGGCAGCGGCCGCCGGTAGCTGCCGAGGCCTGCCATGCCCGTTGTCTTCGTTTTATTTCTCGGCATCGGGCTGCTTCGAGGGTTGGGCGCGGTCGAAGGCGTCGAGCTGCATGCAGTGCGCGAACACACGCATGGTGACCGGATAGGACGCGGTGTCGCATTGGTAGCGCTGCGCGTTGAAGATTTGCGGCACCAGGCAGCAGTCGGCCATGGTCGGCGCGTCGCCGTGGCAGAACTTTCCCGTTCCCGGGCCTTGCGCCAGGTCGGCCTCGAACTTCGCCAGGCCGTCGGCGATCCAGTGGCGGTACCACGCGTTGATCTGCTCGTCGTTCTGCGCCAGCGCGCGCTTCAGGTGTTGCAACACGCGCAGGTTGTTGAGCGGGTGGATCTCGCAGGCGACGAACATGGACAGGGAACGCACGCGCGCCCTGCCCGGCGCATCCCGCGGCAATAGTGGCGCCTCCGGCCGTGTTTCGTCGAGGTACTCGATGATGGCAAGCGATTGCGTGAGCAGCTTGCCGTCGTCGTCGAGCGTCGGCAGCAAGGCCTGGGCATTGATCGCGCCGTAACCGGCCGCGCGGTGCTCGCCCTTGGCCAGGTGCACGAATGCGGCCTCGTAGGGCAGCCCCTTCAGGTTGAGCGCGATGCGCACGCGGAACGCGGCGGAGCTGCGGAAATAGGAGTAGAGCTTCATCGTGGTCAGGCTCGACGCTTAGAGCGCCGCGACGATCTTCACCTTCAGTTCGCCGACGCCTTCGACGCCGGCGTGCAGGTCGTCGCCCGCTTTCACCGGCCCGACGCCCGCGGGCGTGCCCGAATAGATCAGATCGCCGGGCTCGAGCGTGTAGTACTCGGACAGATAGGCGATCTGCTCCGGCACGGACCAGATCATGTCGGACAGATCGGCCCTCTGGCGCTCCTTGCCGTTCACCTTGAGCCAGATCGCGCCCTTCGCCGGGTGCCCGCTCCTGGCCGCCGGCACCAGCGCGCTGCAGGGCGCGGCTGCGTCGAAGTCCTTGCCGAAGTCCCACGGCCGGCCGTGGTCCTTGCCCAGCTGCTGCAGATCGCGGCGTGTCATGTCCAGGCCGACGCCGTAGCCGTAGATGTGCTCGTTCGCCTGCTTTGCGTCGATGCGACGGCCGCCCTTGCCGATCGCGACCACCATCTCGGTTTCGTAGTGGTAGTTCGAGGTTTTCGGCGGGTAATGCACATTGCCGCCGCCGGGCACCAGGGCGTGCGCCGACTTGATGAAGAAGAACGGCACCTCGCGGCCGTCGCCGCCCATTTCCTTCTGGTGCTCGACGTAGTTGCGGCCGACGCAGAAAATCCGCCGCACCGGGAACTGGGCCTGCGAGTCCTTGACGCCCAGCGACGGAATATTCCATAACGGTAAGACGTGTGCCATGCGCTGCTCTCCTAGAAGAAACGGAATTCTAGTGCTAGGATGACCGCGTAGGTAATCGCCGCCCAAGGAGGGGAAAATGAACACCAAACTGACGCAGTTGTCCGCGGCGCTATTTCTGACCGCATTCGCGGCCGTCGCGCTCGCGCAGACCGTCAAGGTAGGCGTGGTCCTGCCCTACACCGGTGGCGGCGCGGAATTCGCGCAGCAGGTGGACCGCGGCATCCAGACCTTCATGAAGCACAATCCCAAGGCCTTCGGCCCGTACAAGATCGAGATCGTGAAGCGCGATTCGAAGAACCCGAGCGGCGCGGAGGCCAAGACCGCAGTGCAGGAACTGATCGTGCAGGAGAAGGTGGATATCCTTACCGGGTTCATCTACTCGGGCGATGCGATCGCCTCCGCGTCGCTGTTCACCGAGGCCAAGCGGCCGGCGGTGATCATGAACGCCGGCACTGCCTGGATCACCAATCTGTCGCCGATGATCGCGCGTGTTTCGTTCTCGATGTGGCACGCCGGGCACGCGATGGGCGAGGCCGCCGCGAAGAACGTCAAGGCGAAGACCGCGGTGGTCGGCTATTCCGACTTCCCGCCGGGCAAGGACAGCCTGGATGCGTTCAAGCGCGGCTTCGAGGCCAGCGGCGGCAAGGTGATCGACGAGATTCCGATGGGCGGCCCCGGCCAGGTGCCGGACTTCACGCCGTTCTTCCAGCGCGCCAAGGACAAGAAGCCCGACGTGTTCTTCGTCTTCGTGCCCGCGGGCGACCACGCGCTCGCGGTGTTGAAGACCTACGGCGCGCTCGGCATGCGCGCGGCCGGCATCAAGCTGATCGGCCCGGGGGATATCACCCAGGACATCAAGCTGCAGGCGATGGGCGACAACGCGGTGGGGCTGATCACCATCCACCACTACAACGCCGACCTCGACAATGCGCAGAACAAGCGCTTCGTCGAAGCATGGAAGCAGGATTTCGGCCCCAACACGACACCGGATTTCATGGGCGTGCAGGGCTACGACGGCATGGCGGCGATTGCCCACGTGGTGACCACGCTCAAGGGGAAGATCGACGCCGATGCGGCGATCAATGCGCTGCGCGGCTGGAAGTACGACAGCCCGCGCGGGCCGATCTCGATCGATCCGCGCACGCGCGACATCGTCATGAATGAGTACCTGAGCGAAGTCGTCAAGAGCGGTGGCCGGCTGGTGCAGAAGAACATCGCCACCCTCACCGCAGTCAAGGACATGTGCAAGGAACTCGGGGAAGGGCGTTGCAAGCAATAGAGAGCTCTTTCCACTCGACGCACACCACCGCCGCCCGCGCCAGCCTCCGGGGCGGCGGTTTCGTTTTGTGGACCTGAGCAGCTTCGTCGGCATCCTTCTGGGCGGGATCGCCGCCGGGATGGTGCTGTTCGTCGTCTCGGTCGGCCTCTCGGTCACCATGGGGCTGATGGGCTTCGTCAACCTCGCGCACGGCGGCTTCGCCATGATCGGGGGCTACGCCATCGTCCTGTCGATGACGCATTGGGGCTTGCCGTTTCCGGCCGCGCTGGCGTTCGGATTTGTCGCCGTTGCACTGCTCGCCGTAGTGCTCGAGCGCACGCTGTATGCGCGCCTGTACCGCGCCACCGAACTTGACCAGGTGCTGTTCACCATCGGCCTGATCTACGTCATGATCGCCACGGTGACGCTCGGCGTCGGTCCAGAGACGCAGACCGTGGTGCTGCCGCAGTGGCTGCGCGGCCAGACCGATCTGGGTTTCATGAGCTACCGCAGCTACAGCCTCGCGCTGATCGTCGCGGGTACCGCGCTCATGCTCGCGCTGTGGCTGGGATTCGAGCGCACGCGCATCGGCGCGCAGATCCGCGCCGCGGTGGACAACCGGCGCATGGCCCAGTCCATGGGCGTGGACGTAGCGCGGCTGTTCACCCTGACCTTCGCGCTGGGCAGTGGCCTCGCGGCGGTCGGCGGCGGCCTCGGCGCGGAGATTCTCGGCCTCGATCCGCAGTATCCGTTTCGCTACCTCGCCTACTTTCTCATCGTGGTGGCGGTCGGCGGGATGGGGCGGGTGAGCGGCGTGTTCTTCGCCGCGCTCCTCATCGGCGTGCTCGATTTCGTGCTCAAGATCTACTTCCCCAAGGGCGGCACGATGTTCATCTACGCGCTCACGCTGATTCTGCTGCTCGCGCGGCCGCACGGGCTGTTCGGCAAGAAAGGCGCCTGATGAATGCCGCCACCGAGCTCGCGCGCCGCCACCGCTGGCGCTGGTGGGAGGCGCTGCCGTGGATCGCAGCGCTCGCCGCATTCTTCGTATTCCCGACTTATCTTGCCTTCGGCACCCAGGTCCTGATCACGATTCTGTTCGCGCTGTCGCTCGATCTCGTGCTGGGCTACGCGGGCATCGTCACGCTCGGGCACGCGGCTTTCTTCGGCGCCGGCGCTTATACGGTGGGGATGCTGGCGGCGCACTGGGGCTGGAATGAGCCGATATCGGGACTCGTTGCCGCGGCGTTCGTCGCGGGCGCCATCGGGCTCGCAAGCGGGTTGGTGTTGTTGCGCACCCATGGACTCGCGCTGCTGATGCTTACCTTGTGCACCATGGCGTTGCTCGAACAGGCCGCCAACATGGGCGCGGCGTGGACGGGCGGTTTCGACGGCATGCCGGGACTTTCGTTCAGCAGGATCCTTGGCCTGTTCTCCTTCGATGTGCTGTATTTCCGCTCTCAGTATTTGTACACGCTGGCGGTGCTCTTCCTGTGCTTCGTGCTCGTGCGCATGCTGGTCTACTCGTCCTTCGGCCAGAGTCTGACGGGAGTTCGCGAGAATCTCCTGCGCATGCATGCGGTGGGCGCCCCTGTGAGAACGCGCCAGGTGCTTGCCTACACGGTCTCGGCGGCGCTGGCCGGCGTCGCCGGAGCGCTGTTCACCCAGTCGAATACCTATGTAAACCTGGCGGTGCTCGGTCTGGAGCGTTCCGCCGGAGTGATGATCGTGTTGATCCTGGGCGGGTACGGGCGGCTCTACGGCGCGTTCGTCGGCGCCATCGCCTACATGGTGCTCGAACACTCGCTCGCCAAGGCCTACCCGACGGCCTGGCAGCTCGGGCTCGGCTTGACGCTGGTTTTGGTGGCGCTCTATGCACGCAACGGGGTGATAGGGATCCTCGTATCCCTGCGCCGGCGCTTCGCGGGGACCGCCCGGTGAGCAGCAGCGCCATGCTGGAGACCAAAGGCTTGTGCAAGAGCTTCGGTGCCCTTGAAGTCGCGCGCGACATCGATTTTCGGCTCGAACGCGGCGCGCGCCAGGCCCTGATCGGTCCCAACGGCGCAGGCAAGACCACCTTCGTCAACCTCCTGACCGGAGTGCTGGCGCCGTCGCGCGGCAGCGTCCTGCTCGAAGGCAAAGACGTGACCACGCTCGCGCAGGCGAGCAGGGTCAAGCGCGGCATCGCGCGCACTTTCCAGATCAACCAGCTCTTTCGCGGCCTCACCGTGCTCGAGAACGTGTGCATCGCGGTGTCGGAGCGCCTTAGCGTGGGCGGTTCGATGCTGCGTCCAGCGGGCGCGCGCGCCGCTGTCATCGAGGAAGCCTCGCGCCTGATCGGGATGCTCAAGCTGGGTGAAGACGCCGGGCGCCGCATCGTCGAACTGCCCTACGGCCGCCAGCGCCTGGTCGAGATCGCCATCGCCCTGGGACTGAATCCGCGCGCCCTGCTCCTGGACGAACCGGCGGCCGGCATCCCCAGCGCCGAGAGCCACATCCTGCTCGATGCCATCGCCACGCTGCCCAAGGACATCGCCGTGCTCATCATCGAACACGACATGGATCTCGTGTTCCGCTTTGCCGAGCGCATCACGGTGATGGTGAGCGGGGCTATTTTCGCCGAGGGCACGCCGGCGCAGATCGCCGGCAATGCAGAAGTGCGCGCCGTGTATTTAGGGAACGCAGCATGAGGCTGCGTTGTGGAAGCGCGATCGATGCCTGAAGCATTGCTCTTGAAGGGCGTCAGCGCCGGCTACGGCGAGACGCACGTGCTCGAAGGCATCGATCTGACCCTCGCGCAGGGTGAGAGCCTGTCGGTCATCGGCCGCAATGGCGTCGGCAAATCCACGCTGCTGGAAACCATCATGGGGCACACCACGCTGCATGCGGGCGAGATTCGGCTGCGAGGCGACGCGATCGGCGCGGCGCCCGCGCACCAGCGCGCGCTGGCCGGATTGGGCTACGTACCGCAGGAAAGGGAGATTTTCCCTTCCCTCTCGGTGCGCGAGAACCTGGAGCTGTGCGCGCGGCCCGGCGCGTGGACGCTCGAGCGCGTGTTCGAACTGTTTCCGAATCTGGCGACGCGACTCGGCAATGCCGGCACCCAGCTCTCGGGAGGCGAGCAGCAGATGCTGGCGATTGCGCGCGCGCTGCTGACCAATCCCACCGTGCTGCTGATGGATGAGCCCACCGAGGGCCTCGCGCCGGTCATCGTGCAGGCGCTGAGCAAAGTGCTCGCCCGGCTGCGCGGCGAGGGCGATCTGTCGATCGTGCTGGTGGAGCAGAACAGCCGCGTGGCGCTGGATTTCTCCGAGCGCACCGTGGTGATGGACCGCGGCCGGCTGGTGTACGACGGAGCTTCGGAGCGCCTGCGCCGCGAACCCGATTATCTTGCCAGCCTGATTGCGGTCCAGTAGATTTGATCATGACACGCATCCTGACAGCCGTGTTCAAGCACGAGACAAACACGTTCTCGCCGCTGCCTACCGACCTGAAGGCCTACGCCGCGCGCAGCCTGCGCCGCGGCGACGCGATTCCGCAGCACTACCGTGGCACGGCAACCGAGATGGGCGCCTTTCTGGACGCCGCCGCACGCCATGGCTGGACGCTGGTGCACACGGTGGCGGCCGACGCCACACCCTCGGGCAAGGTCACGCGCGAGGCCTTCGACACCATCGTCAGCGAAATCGAGGCCGCGCTGCGCCACCAGGGGCCGTTCGACGCCGTCCTCCTCAGCCTGCATGGCGCGATGGTGGCCGAGCACACCGACGACGGCGAGGGCGAGGTGCTGCGCCGGCTGCGCGCGATCGCCGGCCCCGACCTGCCGATCGGCGTGACGCTGGACCTGCACGCCAACGTGAGCAACGAGATGGCCGCCCTGGCCACCATCCTGGTTTCGTACCGCACCTACCCGCACATCGACCAGTACGCGACAGGCGCGCGCTGTGCCGAACTTATTGCACGCACCATCTCAGGAGAAATCTCTCCTCTTTGCATCGTGGCGCGCGGCGCGCTGCTCGAAGGCGTGGACCACGGCCGCACCACGGCGCCGGGCCCTATGCTCGAAGTGCTGGCGCGTGCCGACGCCATGAAGGCGGAGCACGCCGGTGTGCTCGATATCAGTATCAACGCCGGTTTTCCATGGGCTGACATCTTCGTTGCCGGGCCAAGCGCCGTCGTGGTGGGTGACCGCAATGTAGAGGGCACGCGCTATGCCGGCTTGGCGCAGGCTCTGGTCGAGCAGATGTGGGACTCGCGCGCACGTCAAACCGTCACGCCTTTGCCATTGGCGCAGGGCATGGCCGCGCTCGACGACGCCCTGGCTGCCGGCGGGTCCGGTCCGGTCGTGATCGCCGACTGTGCCGACAACCCCGGCGGCGGCGGGCTGGAAGACTCGACAGCGCTGCTCAAGGCGCTGATCGACGCCGACGTCCAGAACACCGCCTACGCCATGATCAGCGACCCCGAAACGCTGACGGCCTGCGTAGAGGCAGGCGTTGGCGCACGTGTGGCAGTGCGCCTGGGCGGCAAGATAAGCCGCCAGTTCGCGGCGCCGATCGCGCTCGACGCGCTGGTGCGCTCGCTGCAACAAGGCCGCTTCATTTTCACCGGCCCCATGAGTCGCGGCATCGCGCTCGACATCGGCCCGACCGCGGTATTGCGCATCGGCGGTATCGACATCGTCGTCAGCGGCAGCCGGCATCAGGTGCTCGATCCGGGCTTTTTCACGCACGCCGGGCTTGAGCCCAAGGACTACGCGGTGGTCGTGGTCAAGTCGACACAGCACTTTCGCGCCGCCTTCGGTCCGCTCGCCAGGCAAATTATCGTCATCGACAGCGGTGACGGCCTGACTTCGTATGATTTGAAGTCCTTCCCGTTCAAGAAGCTGCGCCGGCCCGTCTACCCACTCAGCGCCTGAACGCACTCGCCTCCGCCCCGCTCGCTTTACTGGCTATGATTTCGCGCCCCACTCACGCTCGATCAGCTCGCGCAGCTTGAAGCGCTGTACTTTGCCGCTCGCGGTGCGCGGCAGTTCGGCCACGGCGCGGATCCATTTCGGCCGCTTGAAGCGCGGCAGTTTCTGCTCGCAGGCCTCGCCTGCCGCAGCGAGTGCGAGCGCCGCGTCTCCCGCGGTGGCGACGAAAAGCGCGAGCCGCTCGGAACCTTCGGCGTCGGTGACCTGGACGCAGGCGGCTTCAGTGATCGTCGCCGTGCCGGTGACCGCTTCTTCCAGTTCTCCCGGCTGCACCCACTGCCCGGCGATTTTCACCAGCTCGTCGGCGCGGCCCTGGTGCGAGAAGAATCCCGCCGCATCGCGCGAGAACAGGTCGCGCGTGCAGAACCAGCCGGCGAGGAATTGCGCCGCCGTCTGCTCGGGGCGATTCGCGTATCCCTGAGCGAGCGCCGGGTGCCGCAGCCACAACTCGCCGCTTTCTCCGGCCGCGACCGGCTCGCCCGCGGGCGTTCTGAGTTGCGTCTCCACGCCCGCGAGCGGAGCGCCGGTGTGCGAGCCACTCGAGGTGCCAGGCGGCGTCACGATGCAGGCGCAGAAGGTCTCGGACATGCCGTACAACGACAGGATCTCGCCGCCAGTCGCCGCGCGCCATTGTTCGATCAGTCGCGCGGGCAGCTTTTCGCCGGCCGCGACAAATCGCCGCACGGCGCGAAACGGCGCCAGGCGCGCGGCACCAAGCGCGAGCAGGCGCCGGTAGAAGGTCGGCACGCTGAAGAACGCCGCGGGCCGGTCGCGCGCGACGTGCGCGAGCACCGTTTCCGCGTCCGGCCAGTCGGGCTCCAGGATCGCGGTGGCCCCGGTTGCCAGCGGGCCGAGCAAGCCGTGTTCCAGCGCATAGGCGAAGAAAAGCTTGGAGGTGGTGTAGCAGCGCTCGCCCGGAAGGAGTCCGATCACCTCACGTTGCGCCTGCCCCGCCGGTAACAGGCTGAGGTGCGAGTGGATGATGCCTTTGGGCTTGCCCGTGGTGCCGGAGGAATAGAGCCAGAAGGCCGGATCCTCGGCGCCCACGGCGCAGGCGCTGGCCTGAGGCGCGGCGCGTGCCAGAGCGTCACGCCAGGACGCTTCGCCATCGGTGATCGTCAGCCGTGCGCCGCTGTCGGCCTGGATGTAGCGGTACTCGTCCTCTGAAATCCGCGTGTTGAGGGCCACAGCCACCGCGCCGGCGTGCACGGCCCCCAGCCAGGCCGCCGCAAACTCGGGCGTATCGCGCATGAGCAGCAGCACGCGCTCGCCGGGCGCGACGCCGAGCGAACGCAGTGCGTTGGCGGCGCGCGCGACCGCGGCGGCCAGTTCTGCGTAGCTGAGCGATTGCTCGCCGCAGATCAGCGCGACGCGCGCGCCGTGCCGCTGCAGCGCTGCAGTACCCAGAAAATGTTCGACCGCGTTCAGGCGATTCCTTGCCGCAGGTTGGTGTATCGCCTAGGATAACTGTTTGGACCCCAAACAAAAATCCGGTAAGGAGCGCTCGGCTCGGCCTCTTGCTGCAGGCGCCCTGCCCGGGCTGCTCGGTTACCGCTTGCGCCTCGCGCAGCAGGCCGTGTTCCGCGATTTCGCCGCCAGCGTGCAGGGGCTCTCGCCCGGGCGCGTCGGCCTGCTCGTCTACATCGACGCCAATCCCGGCGTGACCCAGAGTCGCCTCGCCGAGGCAGCCGAGCGCGACCGTTCCACCATGGTCGGAGTGCTCGACCAACTCGAAGCGCGCGGCCTGATCGAGCGTCGTCGCGGCACCGACCGGCGCACCAACGGGCTGTGGCTGACGTGGGCCGGGAGTGAGCTGCTGGCGCGCGCCCTGCGTGGCATTGCGCGGCACGAGCAGCGCATCGCCGCGCGCCTCACGCTCGTTGAGCGGCGCCATTTGCTGGCGCTGCTGGCGAAGATCTCCGGCTAGAAGAAGCTACATTCGGTACGCGGCCTCGCCGTGCGAAGTCACGTCCAGGCCTTCGCGTTCTTCTTCTTCCGGCACGCGCAGGCCGATGGTCAGATCCACCAGCTTGTAGGAGATGAAGGCCACCACGCCCGACCAGAGGACGGTCACGCCGACTGCCTTGGCCTGGATGATGACCTGGCCCATGATGGAGTAGTCCTTTGCCGCGGTCATGTTGCCTGTCACCCAGTCGACCGGGAAGCTTGGCCCGCCGAGCGAGGGCGAGTTGAACACGCCCGTGAGCAGCGCGCCCAGGATGCCGCCGACCGCGTGCACGCCGAACACGTCGAGCGAGTCGTCGGCGCCGAGTAGCTTCTTCAGCCCGCTCACGCCCCACAGGCACACCAGGCCCGCCGCAGTCCCGATCACGAATGCGCCCGCGATGCCGACGTTGCCGGCAGCCGGGGTGATCGCGACCAGTCCCGCCACCGCACCCGACGCCGCGCCCAGCATCGTCGGCTTGCCCTTGAACACCGCTTCGCCGAGCGACCAGGAGAGCACCGCACAGGCGGTGGCGAGGAAGGTGTTGATGAAGGCGAGCGCGGCTGCGTTGTTCGCCTCCAGCGCCGAGCCGGCGTTGAAGCCGAACCAGCCCACCCACAGCAGCGCGGCACCAATCATCGTCATCGGCAGGTTGTGCGCCGGCATGGCTTCCTTGCCGTAGCCGATGCGTTTTCCCACCAGGTAGGCGCCGACCAGGCCGGCGACGCCGGCGTTGATGTGCACCACCGTGCCGCCCGCGAAGTCGAGCGCACCCCACTGCCAGAGCAGGCCAGCCTTGCCGTTGATCGCGTCCAGCATCTTCGGATCCGTATAAGCGTCCGGGCCCATCCAGAACCAGACCATGTGCGCGATCGGCGCGTAGCTGAAGGTGAACCAGAGCACGATGAACGCGAGCACCGCCACGAACTTGGCGCGCTCGGCG
>SBAS01000059.1 GCA_005240145.1 Nitrosomonadales bacterium
GAAAAACAATCATCCACCGCCGCGGGAAAAGGAGACTCGGGCGCCTTGCGGTATTCCACCGAAAACACCGCGCAGCGCGCACCGTTGGCGAGCGTGCGGCAGACCACGTCGTGCGTGTCCAGATCGCCGATCACCCAGCCGCCGCCGTGGAAAAACAGCAGCGCCGGCAGCAGCTCGTTCTTCGCGGCGCCCTTGGGCCGATAAGCGCGCACCGGCACCGGACCGCCCAGGCCGGGAGCCAGCAGCAACTGCACCGACTCCACCGGCGGCGGATCGGGCACCAGCGGCCCGCGCGTATCGCGGTAGAAACGCCGCGCCACGGCAGGCGGCACCTCGTTGTAGGGTGGCAGCGGCGACTGCGCGGCGCGCTCGAGGATCGCGGCGACTTGCGGATGGACCATCATTTCACCGCAGCGAGCATTTTTTTCAGGCGCTCGACGAAGAACGGCGCACATTTCATGATGCGCGTTTCCTGCGACACCATGAGCGGCCGGTTCTTGGGCAGGTAGGCCTGCCAATCGGGATCGGCCTGCATCGCGGCGCGGCACTTGTCGCGTTGATTGAGGTCATCGTAGGCCCACAGGTGCGTAACCACGTTCTGCGCGCCCACCTCGGTGACGTAATAGCCGACCATGTGCGGCAGGTGCCGCAACTGCACCTTCATGCCGAACTCCTCGTAGTTCTTGAAATACTCGGCTGCCTTGCCGACCTGCAGGGTGTAGTTGCGCTCTTCGACGTACATCGGACCTCCCCGGAAAAGGATCGATTATAGTATCCGCATGAATGACGATATCAACACGCTGCGCCGCATCCTGAAGGAGAGTCGCGTCCTCGCGGTCGTCGGCCTCTCGGCGCAATGGCACCGGCCGAGCTACTTTGCGGCGAAGTACATGCTCGAGCACGGCTACCGGGTGATCCCCGTCAATCCGCAGTACCGGGAGGTGCTCGGGCAGAAGTGCTACGCGTCGCTGCGCGACATCCCTGAAAAAATCGACCTGGTGGACGTGTTCCGCAAGACCGCGGACGTCATGCCGGTCGCCGAGGAAGCCATCGCCATCGGCGCCAGGGTCCTGTGGCAGCAGATTGGGGTGAAAAACGAGGCCGCGGCGGCCCGTTGCCATGCCGCAGGGTTAGAAAGCGTCATGGACCGTTGCGTCAAGATCGAGCACGGACGCCTCTTCGGGGGCCTGAACTGGGTAGGCGTCAATACGAGGGTGATTTCGGCCAAGAGACCCCGCTGGCTGGCGTACTGAGCAGCGAAGTCTGCGGGCCATGCTAGGCAAGTCGAACGCCAGGCGCTAATCTTCCTTCATGGCGCGCCCCATCAGGGTCTTCGACGGCAGCTTCGGGCGGTTGCAGCTGCTCGAAGTCGCTGCGGGCGAAGCACCGCAGACCACGCTCGCGCCGCAGATCCTCGTCAAGCGGGACGGCGCCGACCTGGATGTCGCGGTCGACGCCGAAAAGCTGCTCCTGACGCGCGACAACCTGCTGTTCGCCAATCCGGGCGCTCCCGTCCAGGTCACGCTTGCCCCCGGCGCGCACGCGCAGCTGCTGGTCTTCCAGGCCTCGAGCGCCTGGCTCTGCGGCGGCTTCCCGGCGGTGTTCGACGCCGGCGGCCGGCCGTTCGCCGCCAGCGCCGAAGCCATCACGCCGCGCATACGGCAGCTCGCCGACACCCTTGGCGTCGAAGTGCTGAATGACCAGTTCCTCTCCCCCGAGCGGCTCGAATTCACGCTGCAGGAGCTGATGCTCTCGATCGTGGAGAACTACCTCACGCGGCACCGTTCCGGCGCCCGCCTCTGGCGCGGCTCGCCGTTCGCCGACACGCGCATTCGCCGCGCTCTGGCGCTGCTGCGCGCGCATCCGAACAAGGAAGTCAACATGGACGCGCTCGCGAGCCAGGTCGGCCTGTCGCGTTCGCGCTTCTACGATCTGTTCCAGATCTCCACCGGACGCTCGCCGCGCGCCTACCTCGACATGCTGTGCATCGGGTCGGCGATCTCGAAACTGTCTTCGGGCTCGGGCAAGATCGCCGAGGTCTCGGCCGAGCTGGGCTTTTCCGCGCAGTCGAATTTCACCCGCTTCTTCCAGCAGCAGGTCGGCATCCCGCCTTCGGAATACCGGCGCGCAGCGGTCAAACCGAACACCGACCCGCAGGACGAACCCCGGGGCTGACCGGTAGAATCGGCGAATGGCCGATCGCAAGTTCGGGTTCGAGACCCTTTGTCTCCACGCAGGACAGATTCCGGACCCGGCGACGGGGGCGCGCGCCGCGCCGATCTACCAGACGACTTCGTTCGTGTTCGACTCGGCGGAGCACGCGGCGAGCCTCTTTAACCTGCAGACCTTCGGCAACATCTACTCGCGCATCTCCAACCCGACCGTGGCGGTGTTCGAGGAGCGCGTGGCGGCGCTGGAGAACGGGCGCGCCGCGCTCGCCTGCGCTACCGGCCAGGCGGCCGAGGCCACCGCGATCCTCACGCTGTGCAAGGCGGGCGACCACATTGTCTCGGCCTCCACGCTCTACGGCGGCACACACACGCTGCTCGGCGTGAACCTGAAGAAGCTGGGGATCGAGACCTCTTTCGTCGATCCGGACGATTTGAATGCGTTCAGATCGAGCATCAGGAAAAACACCAAACTCATCTATGCCGAGACCCTCGGCAATCCGCTCATCAACATCGTCGATATCGAAGCGCTCGCGAAGATCGCGCATGAGGCGGAAATTCCGCTGATGGTGGACAACACCGTGCCCTCGCCCTACCTGTGCCGGCCGTTCGACTGGGGCGCGGACATCGTGGTGCATTCGGCCACCAAGTACATGGGCGGCCACGGCACCACCATGGGCGGCGTGATCGTCGAATCAGGCAGGTTCAACTGGGGCAACGGCAAGTTCCCCGAGTTCACGACGCCTTCGCCCGGCTACCACGGCGTCATCTTTCACGAAACCTTCGGCGACTTTGGCTACACCATGAAAGCGCGCATGGAGATCATGCGCACCTTCGGCCCGACGCTCTCGCCAATGAACGCCTGGCTGCTGCTGCAGGGGCTCGAATCGCTGCCGGTGCGCATGGACCGGCACTGCGCCAACGCGCTCGCGGTGGCGAAGTATCTGCAGGACCATCCCCGCGTCGCGTGGGTGAACTATCCCGGCTTGCGCGGAAGCAAATACCACGCACTGGCAAGAAAATACCTGCCTAACGGCGCTTCCGGTCTCCTCAACTTCGGCGTCAAGGGCGGCGCGAAAGCGGGCGAAAAATTCATCGACGCCTCGGAGTTCATGAGCCACCTCGCCAACATCGGCGACGCGAAGACGCTGATCATCCACCCGGCCTCGACCACGCACCGGCAGATGAGCGACGAGGAGCAGTTGAAAGCAGGCGTCACCCCCGACATGGTCCGCATGTCGGTGGGAATCGAATCGCTCGACGATATCCTCTGGGACATCGATCAGGCCCTCAACGAGTCAGGAAAAGCATGATCAGCTACCAGTTTCTCGACCACGGCAAACCGCTGCAGAAAATCCTGCACGACACGCCCAAGCCGGAGGGCACCGAGGTGCTGGTGCGCATCACGCGCTCGGGCGTGTGCCACTCCGACCTGCACATCTGGGACGGCTACTTCGACTGGGGCGGCGGCAAGCGCTTCTACGTCAAGGAACGCGGCTGCGTGCCGCCGTTCACGCTGGGGCACGAACCATTCGGGATTGTTGAGGATTTTGGTTCTTCGGTTTCACGTATTGATAAAAAAATCAGGAAAGGTCAAAAGAGAATAGTGTTCCCCTGGATCGGCTGCGGCAAATGCGCCATCTGCAGATCCGGGCAGGACAATTACTGCGTTTCCGGCTCGCGCTTCCTCGGCGTCAACCGCCCCGGCGCCTACGCGAGCCACGTGCTGGTGCCGCACCCCAAATACCTCGTCGATGCGCGGGGCATCGACGACGCCTTCGCCTCCACCCTCGCCTGTTCGGGCCTCACCACCTACAGCGCCAGCGCCAAGCTGCCCGAGCTCGGGCCGAAAGACTGGGTCGCGGTGCTCGGCTGCGGCGGACTCGGGCTGGTGTGCATCTCGGTGCTGCGCGCGAAGGGCGTGAAGAACATCATCGCCTGCGACATCGACCCCGGAAAGCTCGAAGCGGCGAAGGCGCTCGGCGCGAAGCTGACGCTCGACACAGGAGGGTCAAATTCGGCCGCCGACGCCGCGCAGAAACTTGCGGCGCTCGCGATGGGCAGCCTCGCCGGCGCCATCGACCTCGTCGGCATGCCGGCGACTGCGGCACTCGGCCTGGGCGCGCTGCGAAAAGGCGGGCGCTATGTGCTGTGCGGCCTGTTCGGCGGCGAGCTGGTGCACCCGCTGCCGCCGTTCGCGCAGCGCGCCATCGGCATCGTCGGCTCCTACGTCGGCAACCTGCAGGAGCTGAAGGAAGTGGTCGCGCTGGCGAAGAAGAAAAAACTCAAACCCACCCCGGTGACCACGCGGCCGGCAGCCGAAGTTACCGCGATCCTGGAAGACCTGAAGGCCGGGAAGGTACTCGGGCGCATCGTGCTCGCCTTCTAGGCGCCCGCGCCCCGCTGCGCTTTTGCGCGCAGATCTTCAGCGCGCGCCAGGCTCTCCTCGGCCAGTATCGCCATCGTGATCCGCGAGACGCAGGTGAGCTGGCCCTTGTCGTTGCTCAGCTCGATGTGCCAGACGTGCGTGGAGCGCCCGACGTGCACCGGGCGCGCGATGCCGTTGACCCAGCCCTCGGCGACGCTGCGCAGGTGGTTGGCGTTGATCTCCAGTCCCACCGCGCGATGACCCGGCGGCGACGCGCAGGCCGCGCCGCAGGAGCCGAGCATCTCGGCGAGCAGGACGGAGATGCCGCCATGCAGGATCCCCATCGGCTGGCGCGTACGCGCGTCGACCGGCGCCCTGGCGCGCATGAAATCGTCGCCGACCTCGAGAAACTCGATGCCAAGATGGGCCACCGTCGTGTTCACATGGATGGCAGTCAGGGATTCAACCGTGACCGGGCGCTTCCAGATCGAGGTCATAGCGAAGAAGTATTGTCGCCGATATGGCGATTGTGCAGACTGACTAAGAGCACGAGCTCGTGATGCCTAACGTCCGCGGCGAGGCGCGCTGGGCCTAGGCGCGTCGAGCGCCGAGCGAAAAGCGTCGCGCTCCGCCGCGTGCTTAGTGCTCAACCGGTTGCCGCGAGCTCTTCACGCACAATTTTGCGCACGAGCTCTTGGGTGACTGGTTGTTCCGCGAGACCTAGGTGAGCCTTCAAGGCGTCGTTTATCAAGGTCTGGTAGCCCTTTCCTGATTTCTCCGACTGCGCCTTGAAACGCTTGATAACCGCGTCGTCCACATAGATGGTGATACGGGTCTTGCCGGTCGTCGGGATGACCGCGCCGCGCTTGCCTTTGGAGAAGTCATACACCTTTTTCATAGTTTCTCCGCTCTCTCGGGTCGGGCTTCCGCACTGAGATGGTTCGCGGTCCGTCACGCCGAGGTGTGTGGACAACGACCATCAGGGTCCCAAAGAGGTTCATTCCAATGGTGACAAAGCGCTGCTCGCCCTCTGCGCTCGCGTCTTCGACGGTCAACGCGAGGGGGTCACTGAGCACTCCGTCGCCCTCGGAAAGCGACACACCATGCTTCTTGATGTTTGCCGCATCTTTCTTCGGGTCGAAATTGGCGGACACACCGCCAGTATATGCACGTTATACATATACGTCAATATCCGCGGCCGCTCTGGTTGAGCACTAACGTTCGCAGCCACCCGCGCGCGCTGCGCGGTCGCACATGCAGGGCGCAGCGCTCACGCGCGCGTCGGCGTGGGCTGCGCTGTTAAGCCGCAACCTGCTCGTAGGAGAACTGCGGGATGCCGGCACGCTGCGATGCGTGCTCGATGGTGATGGCGCAGACATTGCCCTGAGCATCAACGTCGAGGACGGTGTTTTCATCGAGGTCGCGTGTCTCCGCGACAGGCGCCTCCTTGAACTCGATGAGCAGTGTGTCGGTGTCCTTGAAGTATCTGATTCTCATGGCGCAAACCTTCGGTCGAAGAACGCATTGTGGACCGTTTCGCCGTCCGAGAGAAGTACTATCCTGAGATAACGGTTCTCAGCCTCAGGGATCTGCGCCCACCGTTGAATTCGGCGGTCGGCCTGTACTTTCTCTCTGATTGGTGCGCGAATAGCCCGTTCGATCCACTCGTCCCGGATAGCCGACCGATCCGGGCGGCTCCGCAGCGCGTCAAAGTAGCGAGTGGTCTTCACTTCGCCACAGTACCAGAGCTAATCACGAGCCCTCGTTGCGGCTTAACTCTTAATAGTCGTTATTGGTACTGAATATCATAGACCGATTTCCTTAGCCGGCGTGTCGACGCATCCCGAATCAAAACGTTGGGTACTGTATGCATATACAGCGTCCACGATATCCAGCTGGTTTGGGATCAACGAACTGAATCGTCTATGAATTCCGAAAAATCTCTGGCCAGGAAGGAAAAGAAACTCGTGGAGCGGCTGCATGAAGCGATCCGTTCGCGCAACTACAGCAGGCGAACCGAAAAAAGCTACTGGTACTGGATTCGCTACTTCATCTACTTCCACGGGAAGCGGCATCCGGCGGATATGGGTGCATCCGAGGTCACCGCCTTCCTGACTTGGCTCGCGACGGAGCGCGACGTCGCGGCGGCGACGCAGAACCAGGCGCTGTCCGCGCTGCTTTTTCTTTACAAGCACGTCCTGGGTCAGGACCTCCCGTGGCTGCAAGACGTGATTCACGCCAAACGGCCGGTGCGAACCCCAACCGTGCTGACCGAAGCCGAGGCAGCGCGATTGCTCGGTTGCATGAACGGAAGCCTCAAGCTGATGACCGGCCTGCTCTATGGGTCCGGCCTGCGCCAGATTGAGTGCCTGTCGCTGCGCGTTAAGGACCTGGATTTCGCCTACCGCCAGATCACGGTGCGCGACGGCAAGGGAGGAAAAGATCGCGTGACGATGCTGCCCGACAATCTCGCACCCGGCTTGCGCCAGCAACTCGGAAAAGTGCGTTTGCTTCACCGGCGCGACCTGGCCGAGGGCTATGGCGAAGTTTCGCTGCCGCATGCGTTCTCCCGCAAATCCCCGCGCGCTGGCAAGGAATGGGCATGGCAGTTCGTGTTTCCCTCGGCGTATCGGTCTGCCGATCCAGAGAGCGGCGTCGTCCGCAGACATCACGTCTACCCGGACACGCTCGGCCGCGCAATCAAGCGCGCCGCCCGCGAAGCGCGGATCATCAAGCCCGTCAGCAGCCACACTTTGCGCCACTCGTTTGCCACGCACCTGCTCGAGCGCGGCCAGGATATCCGCACCGTGCAGGAATTGCTCGGCCACAGCGACGTCAGCACCACGATGATTTACACGCACGTGC
Organism: Nitrosomonadales bacterium; assembly: GCA_005240145.1. Taxonomy (GTDB): domain Bacteria; phylum Pseudomonadota; class Gammaproteobacteria; order Burkholderiales; family SG8-39; genus RBG-16-66-20. Next base: position 7,402 of record SBAS01000059.1, read on the forward strand.
TGAACAAGGGCGGCCGCGGCGTGACGAGCCCGCTCGATCGGCTGGCGCCCGAGGGCGGCGACCATGCAGCCGGTTGAGGAAATTGCAGCGCGGATACACACGATCCGCGGACAGCGCGTGATGATCGACGCCGACCTGGCACTTCTTTATGGAGTCTCGGCAAAACGGTTCAACGAGCAAGTGCGGCGCAATCCCAGGCGGTTTCCTTCGGATTTCATGTTTCGGCTTGAAAATCATGAGTTTGCAGTCTTGAGGTCGCAATTTGCGACCTCAAGTTGGGGCGGAAAGCGCTACCTGCCGTTCGCCTTCACCGAACACGGGGCCATCATGGCGGCGAGCGTTCTCAATTCGCCTCGCGCCATCGAAGTCTCCGTATTCATCGTGCGTGCTTTCGTGCAGCTGCGCAATTCGCTTGCGTCACACAAGGAACTCGGCAAACGACTCGACGAGCTGGAGAACCGGGTGGGGACTCACGATCATGCCGTCGGGCGGATCCTCGAAGCCATCCGTCAACTGACACGGCCGCCAGATGTGCCGAGGCGCCGCCGCATCGGTTTCCTGTAGCGAAATGCCGCCGTCCGGGTAAAAGCGGCCTGCTCGGGACGCTTACAATAGCGCCCTATGAGCGTCCCTTTCGCCTGGAAAAATCCTTATGCATGGCCGCGCAAGCCGCTGCTGGCGCGCAATATCGTCGCTACCTCGCAGCCGCTGGCCGCCCAGGCGGGCGTCGCCATGCTCGCCGCGGGCGGCAGCGCGGTGGACGCCATCCTCGCCACCGCGATCACGCTGACCCTGGTGGAGCCGGTATCCAACGGCATCGGCTCGGACGCCTACGCGATCGTCTGGGACGGCAAGCAGCTGCATGGCCTCAACGCCTCGGGCCGTTCGCCCGCGGGCTGGACGCCGGGATATTTCGGCGACGCGAAAACCGTGCCGGTGCGCGGCTGGAATTCGGTGAGCGTGCCGGGCTGCGTTTCGGCGTGGGTCGAATTGCACGCCAAGTTCGGCAAGCTGCCCTTCGAGCGGCTGTTCGAACCCGCCATCCGCTACGGCCGCGAAGGCTTCCTCGTCTCGCCGACTATCGCCGGGCAATGGGCGGCGCAGGCGACGGAACTGAAAGTGCAGCCCGGTTTTGCCGCGGCCTTCATGCCGGGCGGCCGCGCGCCGGCGGTGGGCGAAGTGTTCAAGTTCCCGCAGCACGCAGCGACGCTGGAGAAAATCGCCACCACCAGAGGGGAAACCTTCTATCGCGGCGAGCTGGCGCAGAAAATCGAAGACTTCGCCAGGCAGCACAAGGCGGCGATGCGGGCGTCGGACCTTGCCGCGCACAAGTGCGACTGGGTCGGCACGCTGCAGCAGGACTACCGCGGCTACACCGTGCACGAAATTCCGCCCAACGGCCAGGGCATCGTGGCGCTGATCGCGCTCGGCATCCTCGAGCATTTCGACCTGCGCTCGCTGCCGGTGGATTCGGCCGACAGCTTCCACCTGCAGATCGAGGCACAGAAACTTGCCTTCGCCGATGCGCAGGCCTACGTAGCCGATATCGACTACATGCCTTTCGACCCGAAGAAGCTGCTGGATCCGGGCTACCTGAAGGAACGCTCGAAACTCATCGACAGGAAGAAAGCGCAAGTTTTTTCGGCGGGCAAACCGCCCAGCGGCGGCACCGTTTATCTCACCGCGGCCGATGCCTCGGGGATGATGGTGTCGCTGATCCAGTCGAACTACATGGGCTTCGGTTCCGGCGTGGTGGTTCCGGAGACGGGAATTTCGCTGCAGAACAGGGCCGCGACTTTCGTCATGCAGGAAGGTCACCCCAACCAGGTCGGGCCGAACAAGCGGCCCTACCAGACCATCATTCCGGGCTTCGTGACGAAGAACGGCAAGCCGGTGATGAGTTTCGGCGTCATGGGCGGAACCATGCAGCCGCAGGGGCACGCGCAGGTCATGGTGCGCATCGCCGACTACGACCAGAGCCCGCAGGCCGCCTGCGACGGCCCGCGCTTTCGCTGGGTGCAGGGCATGGACGTGAGCGTGGAGGACAACTTTCCGCCCGGGGTGCTCGAGGACCTGCGCAGCCGCGGCCACAGGATGGTCACGGTGGACGACTACAACCAGTTCGGCAGCTGCCAGGCGATCTGGCGGCTCGAGGGCGGCTACCTGGGCGCCAGCGACCCGCGCCGCGACGGTCAGGCGGCGGGATACTGATGTTGAAAATCTGGGGGCGCGTCAATTCGGTGAACGTGAAAAAGGCGCTCTGGTGCATTGAAGAGCTGGGCCTGCCCTACGAGCGCGCCGACGCCGGCATGCAGTTCGGCGTGGTGAACACGCCCGAGTACCGCGCCATGAACCCGAACGGCCTGGTGCCGACGCTGGACGACAACGGCTTCATCCTGTGGGAGTCGCACTCCATCGTGCGCTACCTCGCCGCCAGGCACGGCAAGGGCGTGCTCTGGCCGATGGACGAGCGCACCCGCGCAACCGCCAACCAGTGGATGGACTGGGCGTTCAGCTTCCAGTCGGCCGTGCGCGACGCCTTCTGGAACCTGATCCGCACGCCGGCGGAGAAGCGCGACGCGCAGGCAATCGAGAAGTCGCGCGTCAGGTCGGGAGAGATGGCCGGCATCCTCGATACCGCGCTGCGCGACCAAATGTACGTCGCGGGCGCTTTCTCCATGGGCGAGATCCCGATCGGCTGCGAGGTGCAGCGCTGGATGCGCCTGCCGATGGAACGGCCGCGGCTGCCGAACCTCGAGGCCTGGTTCGAGCGCCTGTGCGCGCGGCCGGCGTTCGAGAAGAACGTCGACATCCCCCTCTCATGAAGAAAATCGCCCTGGTGACCGGCGGCGCGAGCGGCATCGGCCTCGCCTGCGCGGAACGCCTCGCCGCCGAGGGCATGACGGTTGTCATCGCCGACATGAACGAGAAGGCGGGCACGGAACACGCGAAGCGGTTGGCCGGCGATTTTGTTTCCGGCGACCTGTCGCAAAAGAGCGGCTGCAGACAGCTGGTCGACGCGACGCTGAAAAAGCACGGCACGGTGCACGTCCTCGTCAACAACGCCGGCTTCCAGCACGTCGCGCCGATCGAGGATTTTCCCGAAGAACAGTGGGAACGCATGATCGCGCTCATGCTCACGGCGCCGTTCCTCCTCACGCGTTACTGCTGGCCCGCGATGAAGCAGCAGAAGTGGGGCCGCATCGTCAACATGGGCTCGATCCACGCGCTGATCGCCTCGCCCTTCAAGGTCGGCTACATCGCCGCCAAGCATGGCCTGGTGGGCCTCACGCGCACCGCTGCGCTCGAGGGCGGCGAATTCGGCATCACCGTGAACGCGATCTGCCCGGCTTACGTGCGCACGCCCCTGATCGACAACCAGATCGCCGACCAGGCGAAGGCAAACAACATGTCGAGCGCGCAAGTGATCGAGAAGATCATGCTCGCGCCCGCGGCGGTGAAGCGCCTGATCGAGCCGGCCGAGGTGGCGGCTTGCGTCGCCTACCTGTGCAGCGACGCCGCCGGCGTGATCACCGGCTCGGCACTGACAATGGACCTCGGTTGGACGGCGCGCTAGCGGCGTAGGTTTTCACCCTGGCGTAAAAGCGCCCGAGGTCGTTCCCCTCTTCCTGCAGCAGGTGCTCGAACGTGCCCACCAGGTCGGTGTAGGTCGCGAACGAAGCGAGCATCGCGTTGTTGGGGGCCTGATCCTTGAACCGCTCCTGGCCCGCAAGCCTCGCCCGCAGCCCCTGCAGTTCCGCCTGTTTTCTCCCACGCATCGCTTCGGGCGCAAGCCTCTGGCGGTAGAGCAGCTTGAGCTTCGCCCGCGCCTGCTCGAGCTCGGCGGTGAATGCCTTTCTGCGCTCCTGCAAGGCAAGATAGTCCTGGGTCTGTGCGCCGCGCCCCGTTGCGGCGAGCCAGCGCCGCAGGCCTTCGCGCTCGACCACCACGGCGAAGGATTCGTTGAAGGTCGAGTCGTCCCTGGCGTAGGCAACCTGGTGCGCGAGTTCATGAAAAATCAGACGCGCGAGCTCGGTGTCCGCGTAGCGGATGAAGCTCGAGAGCAGCGGGTCGTCGAAACGGCCGAGCGTCGAGTAAGCCGGCACGCCATAGACAAATACGTCGTTGCCGGCGGCGCGCAGCGCCGCGGCGTGGCGCTCGGCGTCGGCCTGCGCGAAAAAGCCGCGGTAGGCGACGCAGCCCGCCACCGGGAAGCAGGATTGCACCGGCTCGAGCGAGAACTCGGGCGCAGCGACCACGTTCCAGACCGCGAAGGGGCGGTCGAGCTGGGCGTAACTGCGGTAGCTCGCGTTGTCGGGCAGCTTGAGGCCGCTCACCGCGTAGTCCCGGATCGAGAGCGCGAGCGCGAGCCGCTCGCGCAGCGCCGGCGGCGTCGCCGGGTCGGCGATCAATTCCGCCGCTGGTTTGGCGCGCGCCATCATCGCCATCTGCCCGCCGACCGCCTGCAGGTAATAGGAAAGCGTCTCGCAGCCGGTAAGGGCCAACAGGGCCACGACGGCAAGCAACAGGTTAGTCAGGCGGCGCACAAAACCTTCCTGCGGCAAGAAACAGGGCGACATTCTGCGCTACTCGCGCCGAAATAATCATCTGGCTGTGACCGACCGGCAGCGCGATCCGTTCGCTCATGCCCTCAATGGTCGTTTCGTTCATCATGACAACGCCGTCGTTTGTCCCCGCAAGACTCCCCAGCAGGCGTCCCAGCCCGATCGGCCGCGTGCCCGCGATCACGCCCAGGCGCTCCACACGGGTCCAGCGCCGGCCACCCCCTTCTCTCCATAGCCCCTCGCTTGCGCCGAGCAGCCAGCGCCCGAACGCATGGCGGGCCAGGCGCCGTCCGGCGAAATTCCCGTTAGTCGAAGTACCCAGCAGCACCACCCGTCCGACCGCCGTCTCCGGGTGCCGGATGAGCGCCTCGAGCATCACGAGGCCGCCCATGCTGTGGCCGACGAAATGCGCCGGCCCGATGTCGCGCGCAAAGCGCGCCAGCCGCTCCGCGTGCGCCTCGGGCGGCTGCGCCGTGCCCATGTAGGAAAACGTGTGGCAATGGAACCCGGCGCGCTTCAGCCGCGCGGCGAGCGGTTTCATGGCAAAGCCAGGCACCCACAGGCCGTGGGCAAGGATGACCTCCCGCATCTATTTCACGGCGCAAGTGCCTGCTTCCGCGCTGCGCGGCCTCGCCAGCCTGAAATTGGCGCTGATGCGCACCACCGGCTTGCCGTTGGCGAGCAGGTGCCCTGCCGCCGCCGCGGTGCTCGAACCTGCGCTCAAAACCCTGACCTCGGAGTGCACCCATTCGCCAGGATGCGTACTGGCCAGGTACTGGAGCGAAAGATCCACGGTAACGAAATTGCGCTTTCCCGCGTCGGCCTCAGCGGCGATGGCGCAGGCGTAACCAAGCGCCATGTCGGCGATCGTCGCGAGCATGCCGCCGTGGCAGGTGCCGCGCGAGTTGCAATGGCGGGCTTCGATGCGCAGGCCGAGCGAGAGCTCGTTGCCTTCGCGCCTGGAGTAGAAAGGCCCTACCAGGCCGCTGAAGGTGTGCGGCTGAAGGCGCGGATCGAGCTGAAAACCTTCCGGAATGTCGGCCGCGGAACTCATGGTTTCGGCATACCTATTCGCTCATTTCAGGGGCCGGCGCGCTTCCCAGGCCGGGTATGGCTGCAGCTTCGCTGCCGCCAGCGCCTCGGGCCAGACGATTTCACGCCGCCCTCTCGTTATCTGCACCAGCAGCGGCTGCGCCACGATCTGCGCGCCGGAGCGCTCCACCTTGTAGCCGCCGAGCGGGGTCTCGGTCTCCAGCACGGCGAGAACCTCGCGCAATTTTTCCGCTTCGAGACTGCCGCTACCGCGTACCGCTTCCTCCAGGATCCTGGCCGCGGCGTACCCCTGGGCCGCGACGTGGCCCGGTTCGGCTGACCATTTCCTCGCATAGCCCTGCACGAACTGCGCGTTGCCGCGCGTCGTCGCGCGCCGTTCATAGGGTGAAATGCCAACCGCGAATTCGGCGTCCTGTCCCACGCGCCGGACGAAATCGGCCTCCGCCGCGCCCTGCGCGACGAACAGGCGCGGCGCAAAGCCGAGCCTGCGGAAGGTCTTCACCATCTCCGCGGCATCCTGCGGCAGGCCGAACGCGATCCAGCCCTCGGCGCCGGCGCTCCTTGCGCGCGCTACTTGCGGCGCAAATTCGGTGCTGCCCTGCGCGTAGATCTCGATCTCAGCGCCCGCGAGTCCGGCGGCAAGCGCGTCCTCACGCGTGCGCATCGCCATTTCGCGCGCGTTCGGGTCGTCGCGCGCCAGCAGCGCGACGCGCTTCACGCCGAGGCCGCGCGCCAGCTCGAGCGCCCCGCTGCCGTACGCAGAGAGCGGCGCCGGAACCTGGAACACGTAGCGAAAACCGGAGCGGTGCACCGCACGCGCCGCGCCGGTGGCATTCATGAGAACGCGGCGATTGCGCTCGGCGACCGCCGCTGCGCCCAGCGAGGCCGCCGAGCCGAGCGGTCCGATGAGCAGGTCCACCCTGCGCTCGAGGATCAGCTGCTCGTAGAGCTTGCCCGCCGCGCCGGAGCCGGACAGATCGTCCAGCAGCACGAGCTCGACACGGCGCCCGAGCAGGCCGCCGCCGGCGTTCACTTCGTCCTGCCACAGCAGCAGCGCTTTGCTGTAATCAGCCGCGATATCGGCGAGGATTCCCGACAGCGGCAGCGCGGCACCCACGAGGATGGGTTGCTGCGCGATCGATGGCGCCGCGCAGAACAGGAGTGCAATGAAGAGCTTTTTCATCCGGCTTGCAAGTTAAGCTGTGGGAAAATGCGAGTCAAGGACAATGCAAGACACCTTCACCAAAGGCCTTGCGGAGATCGTCGGCGCGAAAAACGTCCTCACCGCCGACAACGATACCGCGCCCTACACCACCGATTGGCGCAAGCAGTACAGCGGCGCGAGCGAAGCCGTGGTGCGCCCCGCCAGCACCGCCGAAGTCTCAGGCGTAGTGCGCCTGTGCGCGAGCGAGCGCGTGGCAATCGTGCCGCAGGGCGGCAACACCGGCCTCTCGGGAGGATCGGTTCCCACCGGCAGGCAGCGCGAGATCGTGCTGTCGCTGGCGCGCATGAACCGCATTCGGGAAATTGACGCTCTCAACGACACCCTGACCGCCGAAGCGGGCTGCGTGCTCGCCGACCTGCAACGCGCGGCGAGCGATGCTGGGCGCCTGTTCGCGCTTTCCCTGGCCGCCGAGGGCAGCTGCCAGATCGGCGGCAACCTCTCCACCAACGCCGGCGGCGTGAATGTGCTGCGCTACGGCAACGCACGCGACCAGGTACTGGGACTGGAGGCGGTGCTCCCGGACGGGCGCGTCTGGGACGGGTTGCGCGGCCTGCGCAAGGACAACACCGGCTACGACCTCAAGCAACTCTTCATCGGCGCCGAGGGCACGCTCGGCGTCATCACCGCGGCGGTGCTCAAGCTGCATCCGAAACCGACGGCCTCCGCCACCGCGTGGATCGCGGTGGAGAACCCGCAGCGCGCGGTGGAATTGCTCAGCCACATGAAGAAGGTCTGTGGCGACCGGCTGACGGCCTACGAAATCCTCTCCAGAACCTGCGTCGACGCGGTGTTGGCCCAGCGCCGGGAAATTCGCGATCCGCTGCCGGGCAGCGCCTGGCAAGTCCTGGTGGAATTGGCCGACGGCGGAGCGAGCGAGCCGCTGCACGAATGGCTGGCGCAGGCGCTGGACACGAACCTCGTCGCCGATGCGGTGATGGCGAAAAGCGACGCGGAGTCGAAGGCCCTCTGGCGCATCCGAGAATCCGTGCCCGAGGCGCAGTTCGGCAACGTCAAGCACGACATTTCGGTGGTGGTATCGAAGGTGCCCGAATTCATCCGGCGCGCGGAGGAGGCGTTGCACGCCGCGTTTCCCCAGGCGCCGATCTATTGCTTCGGTCACGTCGGCGACGGCAACCTGCACTACAACGTCGGCGATGCGGCGCTGCTCGCGCGCCGTGAAGAGGTGAATCGCATCGTCTACGACCTGGTGGCGGCGCTGGGCGGCTCGATTTCGGCCGAGCACGGCCTGGGACAGCTCAAGCGCGGGGAAATCTCCCGCCACAAGGGCGCGCTGGAGCTCGAATTGATGCGCTCGGTGAAGCGCGCGCTCGATCCGCACGGAATCATGAATCCGGGCAAGGTTTTGTAGGGAATCGTTACGGCCTGGCTGCCGCGATCAAACGGCAGGCGATGTCCAGGGAATGGCGCACCGGAGCAAGATTTCCGACATAGCCGCCGAGCGCTTCCTCCGCGCGCTTGCGCAGCGAGGCACTATCAATGAGCCCTCGTGCCGCAAGCAGTTCGATGTCCGCCCGGTCCTGGTCGCTGAATCGCGCGAGCTTGGTCACGGCCAGATCCACCGCGGCCAGTGCTCTTACTTCGATGTGTTTTTTGTCGACCCCGGGTATGCCGACAATTCTTGAATCCGCATATGCATCTTCATGCAGCAAGCCAAGCGCGTCGTTGTAATTCCGATCGAGGTATAGCAGGCGCGCACGGCCGTCGGGATCCCGATACGACACTTCAATATCCTCATTCAGCAGCACCCGCTTCGAAAAGCTGGCGTCCACGTCTTCGGTGACGCGAGCCCCAGTCAGCAGGTTGAGTGCCGCGCCTCCCGCGATGTACATGCGGATCGGAAACACGGGCGGCTTCGCATCCGTCAGCGCCTGCTGCACGCGCCCCAGGAGTTCGGCGAAGGCAACGCGGAACGCGTCCTTTGGCCTGCGCTCCTTCATGCAGTCGAGCGCATTCTCTTTCGCGCCATGGGGAGAAATCGAGCCGCCCGAACGGGGGATTGTTGCAACCACGCGGCGAAGACCTCGGGAGTCGACACGCCCGGGTGGAGCACTTCCGCGAGCCTCAGATACCGCTCTCTGTCGAAGCCACGCGCGCTGGCAAGTACCACCGCCAGGCCGGCCATGAAAAATCGAGAGCCATGTGCGCGCCAGAGCTCGGGATCCACGCTCCCCGAAGAGCAAAGATCCAGCAGCCGGTCTTCCAGCGCGCGATCGAAACGCGCCGGGAAAAGCTCCGTGCCTCGCCTCAGCGCCGGTACGGCCGCGAGCGTGTAACCCACGGCCGCGGCAAGAGCCCCCAACGTGCGCAGATCGCACGATGACTTGGATTTCAGCCTGGAAAGCGTTTCCCGCGGCAATCCGGACGCCTTGGCCCAGCCCGCGTCGGTTGAAAACCGGGTTCTCGCGGCCCCGGCCATCTGCAGCAGCAGGCCAGCCGGAAGCCGTGTCTCTGCTGGTGACAGTTTAAGTGACTTTTTCATCAACTAATTCTAGCAATTGTTGACTAAAAGATCAATTTCTGTCCATCCGCCGCACAAAGACCAGTTCTAACTGGAACGCGGCGAGCTTGAGATTCAGCCCTGGCTTGCGCGGATGGTCGTCCGCGAGGAGGGCGCGCATGGCGATTCCCCTCGCAGCGCGCTACTTGTTCCTGACCGCCATGTCCTGCGCGCGTTCGGCCAGGCCGGCGAGGAGTGCGGCGCCGAAGGCCGGGCTGGTTTTCACGAGCTGCAGAAACGCAATGCGGTTGATCGCGAGCAGTGCGCAGGGCGTCTCGGCGGTCGCGGTGGCCGCGCGCACCGACTGGTCGACGAGCGCCATCTCGCCGAATACGCCGCCCGGGCCGGCGCGCCCGACGATGCCGCCCTTGATGGAGATGGCGACCTTTCCCTCCAGCACGATGTACATGAAGGCGCCGCCGGTGCCCTCCTGCATGATCATCTTGCCGGCCTCGAAACGCGAGGGCTCCTGGCCGGCCATCAGCTTGACCAGGCCCGCGAGCAGCTTCTTGTCGAACACCACGGCTTGCTTCGCCGCGCCGGCGTGCAGCGCGCGGCTCGCGTTGAGCCGCGATATCGTGCTGCGCAGCTGGGTGTTCATGATGCTCATGAGCATCAGTGCGAATTCGGGTTTCTGCTGCAAGGCCACCTGGAACTGCTTGTCGTCCAGGCCGATCAGGGTGCAGGCGCTCTTCGCCCTGGCAGTAGCGGTGCGCGCGGCCTGGGCGATCACCGCCATCTCGCCAAACGTCTCGCCCGCCCTCACGCTGCCGATGACCTTGTTCTGCGCGACCATTTCCACTTCGCCCAGGATCAGCACGTACATCTTGTCGCTCTTGCCGAAGAGGCCGCCGCCCTTGTCGTCCTCCTTGAATATCGTCGCTCCCGGCTCGAAGCTTTCCGGCTTGCCGGCGGACTTGAAGAATTCCATCGCCATCGCAGCGTTGTAGACCGGCGGCGGCGGCGGCGCGGCCGGCTGCTGCAAGGGTTTTTGCGGCGAGGTACTGGAAAAATCGAGATCGCTCATAGGGGAATCCTACCTTCTACGGAACGTCGGCGCGGGTATACGATCAATCATGACATTTACACACGCGGCCCGGCCCGCCCCCGCGGCGCGCTGCAGCGCGGGCGCCAGTTCGGCCGGGCGCTCGACGTATTCGCCGTGCGCACCGAACCCTTCCGCCACCCGGTCGTAGCGCGTCGGCAAGAGGTCCAGGCCATGCGCCCGGGCGGCGCCGTAGCTGCGCAATTGAATCTGGTATTCGGCGTTCCAGCAGGCGTCGTTGCCCACCACCGCGAGATAAGCCAGGCCGCAGCGCACCGCGGTGTCGATTTCCGCGGCGTGAAAGCCGAAGGTGCCATCGCCCAGCATCGCCACCACGTTCGAACCGGGCAGCGCGAGCTTCGCTGCCGCGGCAAAGGGCAGCGCGGCGCCGATCGAGCCTGCCGGGCCGTTGATGACGCGATGCGGCGCAGAAAGGGTCGCCTGCGACCATTGGCCGAACTCCCCGCCATCGGCTACCAGCACCGCCTCCGGCGCATCGAGCAGCGCTTGCACCGCGCGGCCGACTTCGACGGGGTGCAGCGGTCCGCCGGGTTTCGACGCGAGTGTCTTCCACTGCGCGGGCCGGTAAGCGATCGCCGAGCGGACCTCATCCCGCCAGGCACTCTTCGGCCAGGTCTTTGCCGTCATGGCCCCCAGGTCCGGCACGCCCTCGGTCTCGATCACGTTGCAGCCTTTGGCGAAAGCCGCGCCGAATCGCAAAGTGAAGTCGCGCCGCTTGCCCGCCAGCACCACCGCATCCGCCGCTGCGAGCACTTCTGCGAGCAAGCCGAGGCAGGGATCGTTCACGCCACGCGGACTTTCCATCACGATCGCGGGCACGCGCGTCGCGTGTTCGAACTGCTCCAGCAATTTGCGGCCCCTTGCGTTGCCAAGCGCCGGACCCGCGATCACGAGCGGCTTTCTTGCCTTGAGCAGTGCGTCCAGGACCTCTTCGTCCGCACCGGGGGCAATCGTTTCCGGTAGAAAATCCGCCTGCTCAGGCAACTGCGCATCCAGCTTTGCTTCCAGCAGGTCGGAGGGAAGAGACAGGTGCACCGGGCCCGGCCGCCCGGCCTTCGCCATGCGAATCGCGCGGGCCAGGTCCTCACCGAGGGTTGCGCCGGAGCGCACGGTCCAGGCAGCTTTGCAGGCCGGCGCCGCCATCTCGGCCTGCGCCATTTCCTGGAAAGCGCCTTTACCCAGCTCCTCCAGCGGCGCGTGCCCGGATAGCAGCACCACCGGGGACTCCGCGGCAAGCGCGGTGTAGAGGGCCGAGACGGCGTTGGCGTGGCCCGGACCTCCCGTCACCAGGGCGATGCCCGCCTCGCCCGTGAGGCGGGCCCAGGCGTCGGCCATGTGCACCGCCGCCGCCTCGTGGCGCACGTGCACGAGCGGCAGTTTCGCCTCCAGCGCGGCGTCGAAAATCGGCATGACGTGGTTGCCCGAGAGCGCAAACACGTGGCGCGTGCCCGCGCGCGCGAGACAGCGCGCAACGATGTCCGCGCCGCGCAACGCCATGCCCTATTGCCGGATGCCGAGGGCGCCGACGAGCCTGTCGTAGAGTTCGTATTGCTCGCGCACGAACTTCTCGGTCTCCGCGGGGGAGCGGATGGCGGCGACGCCGCCGATGCGCGCATTGCCAGTCTGCCAGTCCGAGTCTTTTGCCAGGCGCGCGAATACATCCACCCAGCGTTCAACCACCTCCTTCGGCAAGCCCGGCGGCCCCATCAGCGCCGTCCAGCCGACGATTTTCTCCATGTCGGGGAAGCCGGCTTCGCGCGCGCTCGGCACTTCGGGAATTTCGGCCAGGCGCGCGGGCATCACGAACATGCCCCGGAGCGCGCCAGCCTTGATCTGCGGGATCACGGTGGGCGCGTTGTTGCAGGCGAAATGCACCTGCCCGCCAAGAACCGCGGTGGTGACCTCGCCGCCGCTCCTGTAGTGGATGCCGACCGCGTGATCCTTGGTGAGGCCCGCCAGCGTCATGAGGTATTGCACCGACATGTTCTGGCTGGTGCCGACGCCGGAAGTCGAGAAGTTCAACTTGCCCGGATACGCCCGGGTGGAGGCGATCAGCTCGGCGGTGTTCTTCCATGGCGCGTCCGCCTTGACAAAGCAGATAAAGGGGTTGAGCTCGATCAACGACAGCATCGTGAACTCGTTCCACTTGTACGACAGCTTGGATTCGAGCGCCGGCATGATGGCGTGCGTCGCGATACGCGCGACGAGCAGGGTATGGCCGTCGGCGGGCGCCGCGCGAACCGCGGCTGCGGCAATGGTGCCCGAGGCGCCGACGCGGTTGACCGAGATGATCGGCTGGTTGTTGAGGTACTTCTGCGCGTGCTGCGCGACATTCCGGCCGGAAAGGTCGGAGTCGCCTCCAGCCGCGAACGGGATCACGAACGTGATCGGCTTGGAGGGGTATTGCGCGTAGGCGCTACTGAAAATTCCAAGCGAAACGAGCAACGCAATCCATGGTTTCATTTCTCCACTCCGGTATGCTTGCGCAGATGGGGAAGCCTAGCATGCCCCCCGGCCCGGTTTCGGGGCCGGGCGTCTGGTACGGGCGCGACCTGCAGGGGAGAACCGACTGGATTCGCCATTTCGATGCGGCGGAACTCGCGGAACTGGACGCTGCAGTGCGCGCATTCAACTCGGGCGGCACGCCGCTGGAGCGCATTTCGCCCGCGACGTTCGCCCTGCCCAGGCTCGGCGCGGTCCTCGCGCACATCCTCTCGGAACTGCTGCAGGGCCGCGGCTTCATCATGCTGCGCGGCTTCCCGGTGGAGCGCTACAGCCGCGAAGAGCAGGCGATCGCGTACCTCGGGATTGGCTCGCACTTCGGCGCGGCGCGCTCGCAGAATGCCAAGGGCCACCTGCTCGGGCACGTCAAGGACCTCGGCCTCGACATCAAGGACCCCAAGGTTCGCTACTACCAGACCAGCCGCAAGCTCGAATACCACACCGATTCGGTGGACCTGGTCGGCCTGCTCTGCCTGAAGACCGCGAAAGCCGGCGGGGAGAGCTTCATCGCCAGCTCCATGACGCTCTACAACGAAGTCCTGGCGCGCAGGCCCGACCTGCTGCCGGCGCTGTTCGAGCCATTCCCCACCGACCGCCGCGGCGAAGTGCCCGAGGGCATGCAGCCCTGGTTCGACATCCCGGTCTACCACCAGCACGAGGGGCGCCTGACGTGCATCTACGTGCGCCAGTACATCGAGTCGGCGCAGCAGCATTTCCCGCAGGCGGCGCGCCTCACGCGCGCGCAGGTCGAGGCGATGGACCTCCTCGACGATCTATTGAATGACGCGCGCATTCATCTTTCGATGGCGTTTCAGCCGGGCGACATGCAGTTCCTGCACAACCACCAGATCCTGCATTCCAGGAACGACTTCGAGAACTGGCCCGAACCCGAGCGGCATCGGCATCTGCTCAGGCTCTGGCTTTCCCCTCCCGGCGGGCGAGCGCTGCCCGACGTGTTCGCGCCGCGTTACGGCAGCGTCACGCCGGGCGAGCGCGGCGGCATCATGGTCGCTGGAACTAAGCCGCGCGTGCCGCTCGAAGCGGAATAGAGCAGCAGCATAAAAAAGCCCCGCCGAAGCGGGGCCTGGATCGCGGCGAAGAAATTTACTTCTTCGCGGCTGCCTTCTTCTTGCCCTTGGCTTTCGCCTTCGCCTTGCCCTTCTTCGCGGGCTTTTCGGCTGCTGGCGCGGCCTTCGCGGGCTCGGCCTTCGCCGGCGCAGCGGCAGGCGCCGGAGCGGCTGCAGGCGCCTTGGCC
>SBAS01000043.1 GCA_005240145.1 Nitrosomonadales bacterium
CTTTCAGAAAGAGCTAACGGTCCTGCGCTGCGGCGGGTTCCTCCTGCCGCTGGACAGACCGCTGGTCATGGGCGTGGTCAACATCACGCCCGATTCTTTTTCCGACGGCGGCCGGTTCATCGATGCAAAAGCCGCCATCGAGCACGGGCGCCGGCTGATCGAGGAGGGGGCTGACATCCTGGATATTGGTGGCGAGTCCTCACGGCCCGGTGCCCAGGCCGTTGCGGAAGGCGAGGAGCTTCGGCGCGTTCTTCCGGTCTTGAAAGCCTTGAACGACGTCCCGGTTTCCGTGGACACGCGCAGACCCGCGGTGATGCGCGCAGTTCTCGCTGAAGGCGCGTCGATGATCAACGACATCGAAGCCCTGAGCGCGCCCGGAGCGCTGGACGCCGTGGCGGATACCGATTGCGCGGTGTGCCTCATGCACAAGCAAGGCGACCCGGCGACGATGCAGCAGGCGCCGAGCTACGGCGACGTAGTTGCGGAAGTGCGGGATTTTCTCCGCGCCAGGATTTCAGCCTGCCAGATCGCCGGAATAGAACAGGACCGGATCACGATCGACCCCGGATTCGGCTTCGGCAAGACCGTGGAGCACAACCTCAGCCTGCTGAAGCGGCTGCCGGAGCTGGTCGCGCTCGGGATTCCCGTGGTCGCCGGCTGGTCGCGCAAATCGACGCTCGGCGCGATCACCGGGCGGCCGGTCGACGAGCGGCTGGCGGCGAGCCTGTCGAGCGCTTTGCTCGCGGTCCAGCATGGAGCGACAATACTGCGCGTGCATGACGTCAGGGAAACGCGCGACGCGCTGGCGGTGATGCAGGCGCTGGAGAAAGCATGAGCAGAAAATATTTCGGCACGGACGGCGTGCGCGGCACGGTCGGGCAAAGCCCGATGACGCCCGACTTCGTCCTGCGGCTTGGCTATGCGGCGGGAAAGGTCCTTGCGGGCCAAAGCAGGAATCCCGCGGTCCTGATCGGCAAGGACACGCGCATTTCCGGCTACATGGTCGAAGCCGCGCTCGAAGCGGGTTTTTCCGCAGCGGGCGTCGATGTGCTGCTGTGCGGCCCGCTGCCGACGGCGGGGGTTGCCTACCTTACGCGCGCGCTGCGCCTCTCGGCCGGGGTGGTGATCAGCGCCTCGCACAATCCCTATGCGGACAACGGCATCAAGTTCTTCTCGCGCGACGGCTTCAAGCTGCCCGACGCGGTGGAGGCGCAGATCGAGCGCGCGCTCGAGCAGCCGATCGGCTGCAACGAGTCCGCGAAGCTGGGGCGCGCGCGCCGCGTGGACGACGCGCAGGGGCGCTACGTCGAATTCTGCAAGTCGACCTTTCCGAACGAACTCGACCTGACGGGCATGAACATCGTCGTCGACTGCGCTCACGGCGCGGCCTACGACGTCGGGCCGCATGTCTTGCACGAACTGGGCGCGAGCGTCCACGCCATCGGCGTAGCACCGGACGGCTTCAACATCAACGACATGTTCGGCGCTACGGCGACGGCCAACCTCGTGATGGAGGTCAAACGCCGCAAGGCGGACCTCGGCATCGCGCTGGATGGCGACGCGGACCGGCTGGTCATCGTCGATGCGCAGGGCAGGGCCTACGACGGCGACCAGCTCCTTTACGTCATCGTCAAGCACCGCGCGGCGAAGGAAAGAATCGCTGGCGTCGCCGGCACCTTGATGACCAACCTTGCGTTCGAGCATGCGCTCGCGGGCATGGATGTGCCCTTTGCGCGCGCGCGGGTCGGCGACCGCTACGTGCTCGAACTGCTGCGCGAGCGCAAGTGGCTGCTCGGCGGCGAAAATTCCGGACACATCCTGTGCCTCGACAAGCACACCACTGGCGACGGCATCGTGTCGGCCCTACAGGTGCTCACCGCGATGCGTGAATCGGGCAAGTCGCTCGGCGAACTCACCGCGGATCTGGCGATGTATCCCCAGGTGCTGCTGAACGTTGCGGTTTCCAGGGGCTTCGATTGGAAAAAGCACCAAGCGATCGCGGACGCAAAGTCGCGCGCCGAGCGTTCGCTCAACGGCCGCGGCCGGGTGTTGCTGCGCCCCTCCGGAACCGAGTCGGTGCTGCGGGTAATGGTAGAGGGCGAACCGCGCGAAGCGATTGAATCTGCTGCGAAGTCAATTGCGGAGGTCGTGAAGCGCTCGGCTGCGGCCTGATGGATTGGCTGACATCCTTCGGCTTGCTCGCGGTGACCGCGATGCTGTTTTTCTATGCGCTTGAAGAGCGCAGTGCCTGGTTTGTTCTGGCGTTCGCTGGCGCCTGCGTCCTGGCCTCCATCTACGGGTTCCTTCAAGGTGCGTGGCCCTTTGGCGTCGTCGAGGCAGTCTGGGCCGGAGTTGCATTAAAACGCTGGTATTCAAGGGCTTACAAGTTATCTTGACCAGGTTATTCGTTTCCACTATTGTAGAAATATGGAAACGATGCAAGCAGTCAAGGCGCTTAGCGCTCTGGCCCAGGGCTCGCGCCTCGCGATCTTCCGGCTCCTGGTTCAGGCCGGTCAGGAGGGCATGGCGGCGGGAGTCATCGGCGAAAAACTCGATCTCCCACCGGCCACACTCTCTTTCCACCTGGCGGGGCTCACGCGCGCAGGCATTGCAAAGAGCCGCCAGGACGGACGATTCGTGATCTACACAGCCGATTTCGACAGCATGAACGCGCTCGTCGGCTATCTGACGGAGAACTGCTGCGGCGGGCAATCCTGCGCGCCTGCGGCCTGCCAACCCGAAACCAAAGGAGAAACCCGTGAAAAGACTTCACGTCCACGTCGCCGTGCATGACATTTCGCAAAGCGTCCGCTTCTATTCGGCACTGTTCGCAGCGCAGCCCAGCGTGATGAAGGAGGATTATGCGAAATGGATGCTGGACGACCCGCGCGTGAACTTTGCGATCTCAACGCGAGGCAAGAAGACGGGCCTCGATCACCTCGGCATTCAGGCAGAGAACGAAGTCGAGCTCGAGCAGATCGGCTCGCAGCTTGCGCAAGCCGACGTGTCGACAGTGGAGCAGAAAGGCGCCTCGTGCTGCTACACGAAGAGCGACAAGTACTGGACGATGGATCCGCAGGGCATTGCCTGGGAATCCTTCCACACGCTGGGTACCGTGCCGGTCTATGGCGAGGACGGGCGCGCGAAAGTAGAGCGCCGTGATGCCAAGGCCGCCTGCTGCGTCCCGGCCTAGGATGCCGTTCAACGTCCTGTTCCTTTGCACTGGAAACTCGGCGCGGTCGATCCTCGCCGAGGCTTACCTCAATACCGCGGGCAAGGGACGGTTCAAGGCGCACAGCGCCGGCTGCAAGCCGGGCGGGCGAGTGAATCCGCTCGCGATCGAGTTGCTCGAGAAGAGCCGCATCGATACGACTGGCCTGCGCTCAAAGAGCTGGGATGAGTTCGCGAAGCCGGGCGCACCCAAGATGGACTTTGTCTTTGCGGTTTGCGACAACGCCGCAGCTGAAACCTGCCCGGTCTGGCCTGGCCGGGCGGCAACCGGGCATTGGGGTATCGAGGATCCGGCCGCTGCGACTGGAACCGATGAGACGAAACGCGAGGCGTTCAGGCACGCATACACGGAGTTGAAAGCGCGGATCGACAGCTTCATCGAAAAGGCCAGGGCATGAGCGTCGCGCGGCGCGCGCTGGCGGACGGCCTCGGCACCGCGTTGCTGCTGGCGGTGGTGGTGGGCTCGGGAATCATGGGCGAGCGGCTTTCCGGCGGCAACGATGCGCTCGCTCTGCTCGCCAATTCCCTGGCGACCGGCTTCGCGCTGGTCGCGTTGATCCTCGCCTTCGCGCCGCGCTCCGGGGCGCACGTCAATCCTCTGGTGACTCTTGTTTTTCTCCTGCAGAAAAAGGTGCAGACGGCAGAAGCGGTTGCTTTTGTCTTCGCGCAAATCGC
This sequence comes from Nitrosomonadales bacterium, assembly GCA_005240145.1. GTDB lineage: Bacteria > Pseudomonadota > Gammaproteobacteria > Burkholderiales > SG8-39 > RBG-16-66-20. Next base: position 3,907 of record SBAS01000043.1, read on the forward strand.
GGGAACGCTTCTCGGGGTCCTCGCCGCGCACGCCATGTTTGACGTGTCGCTGCTGCAATACGGCGACACGTCAAACA
>SBAS01000003.1 GCA_005240145.1 Nitrosomonadales bacterium
CTGCGGGCGCATCCCGACCTGCATCGCCGTCGAAGCGGGCCAGGCCGACCTCTTCCTCTCGGGCTATCTCGGCATCGATTTCGAGACGCGCGGCCGCGCGATGTACCGCCTGCTCGACGCCAAGGTCTGCTTCCACCGCGGCCTGCCCGGCGCGGGCGAGGTGATCCGCTACGACATCCGCATCGACGGTTTTTTCCGCCAGAGCGACGCCTGGCTGTTCCGCTTCGTCTTCGAGGCGAGCGTGAACGGCGCGCCGCTGCTCACCATGACCGAAGGCTGCGCCGGTTTCTTCTCCCCTGAAGCGCTGGCGAGCGGCAAGGGCGTCGTGCGCACCGCCCTCGATCTCAAGCCGGCCGCGGGCAAGCGCACGGCGGACTGGGAGCCCTTCACTGCCGGCGGCGTCGAGAGCTATTCCGCGGCGCAGCTCGACGCCTTGCGCGCGGGAGACCTAGCTGCATGCTTCGGCGCAGCCTTCGCCGGGCTGCCGGTGGCGAAGCCGGTCACGCTGCCCGGGGGCAGGATGAAGCTGGTGCATCGCATCGCGCGCCTCGACCCGGAGGGCGGGCGCTTCGGCATCGGCATGATCACCGGCGAAGCGGACATCCATGCCGAGGACTGGTTTCTCACCTGCCACTTCGTCGACGATCGCGTCATGCCGGGCACGCTGATGTTCGAGTGCTGCCTGCACACTTTGCGCGTGTTCCTACTGCGCCAGGGCTGGGTGGCCGAAGATGGCCAGGTGGTCCTCGAGCCGGTTCCGGGCGTCGAGAGCCAGTTGAAGTGCCGCGGCCAGGTGCTCGACACGACCCGGCTCGTGACCTACGAAATCACGCTCAAGGAAATCGGTTACCGGCCCGAGCCCTACGTCATCGCCGATGCGCTCATGTACGCCGACGGCAGGCCGATCGTCGAAATCACCAGCATGAATCTTCGCTATGCGGGGGCAACAAGAGGAACTTTCCGGGCAATTTGGACTGGAAAAAATTTATCCGGCAGGAAACCGGCCATTTTCGACACCGACCGGATCCTCGCTTTCGCGACTGGCAAGCCCTCCGAAGCTTTTGGCGAGCCTTACCGGATCTTCGATGCCGATCGCGTCATCGCGCGCCTGCCCGGGCCGCCGTACCAGTTCCTCGACCGCGTCACCGCGATCCGCGCCGAGGCGTGGAAGATCCTCCCCGGCGGAGAATGCGAAACTCAGTACGACGTCCCCGCCGACGCCTGGTACTTCGCCGACGATCGCCAGGGCGAGATGCCGTTCGCGGTGTTGCTCGAAATCGCGCTGCAGCCCTGCGGCTGGCTCGCCGCCTACATGGGCTCGGCGCTGACGAGCGAAGTCGACGTCTCGTTCCGCAACCTGGGCGGCAGCGCGACGCAATTCGCGCGCGTGGCCCCGGGGACCGGCACGCTCACTGTGCGCGTGAAGCTCACGCGCGCTTCCAGTTCGGCGGGCATGATCATCCAGTTCTTCGATTACGAGGTGCTGGCAGGCCGCACGAGCATCTACAAGGGCGACACCTACTTCGGCTTTTTCCCCAAGGTCGCGTTGCTGAAGCAGGAAGGCCTGAAGGACGCGAAGCGCCATCAGCCCTCGCCGCAGGAACTGGCGCGCAGCCGCGCGCTCGACTTCCCGCAGGCCGCACCGTTTCCCGGCGGGCGCCTGCACCTGCTCGATCGCATCACGAGCTGGATTCCCGACGGCGGGCCGAAGGGCCTGGGATTCATTCGCGCCACGCGGCGCGTGCAGCCGGACGAATGGTTCTTCAAGGCGCATTTCCACCAGGACCCGGTGGTGCCGGGCTCGCTGGGGCTGGAGTCCTTCCTGCAGCTGCTCAGGTTCATGGCAGTCGAGCGCTGGGGCAAGGGCCGCTGCGAAAGCGTCGCGACGAACGAGCGGCACGAATGGACCTACCGCGGCCAGGTGATCCCGGCGGACCGCGAAGTGACGGTCGAAGCGGTCGTCACCGCGGTGGACGATGCGCGCCGCCTGATTCGCGCCGACGGCTACCTGTCGGTGGATGGCCGCGTCATCTACGGCATGAAGGACTTCACGCTGCGTCATAACAACGGATAGGACAATCTATCCGAACTACGCGTGCGTCCTTCCATGGCGTCTGCGTACTTTGCACCAGGCGACCCCGGCACGATGATGCACAATTGCTGCTTATGTCGCGTCACGGGCCGCTATTGGTAAAAATCCACATGGCAATCTATCCGCTTGATGCGTCCTAATCAATGAACGCTCAGCGCGAGGCGAACCTCGCCCTCGCACAGCGGATTCAGGCGATATCGGGGACGGGGTGGTAGGTCAGGATCTGCGTTGACGCCGCGGCCGGCTTCGGGGCCGGCGGCCCAGGTCCCTTCCTCGCCACAATCTGCGGCGCCCACAGACCCAGATGGGTGAGGATCTTGCGGATAACCGCTCTATCTTCGATGAGCGCAATCACGCGCATGGGGCCCTTGCACTTGGGGCATTCGAGCGGATCGACTTCGTAAACCTTGTGTATCAAGCGCGCCCAGGTCGAGCGCACGCGCGCGGCCTCGCGTACATCGATCTCCCGCGTGATGCCTTCAGCCGGTTGGACCCCCATGCGCCTGCGCCTTCCCCGGCTCCGGTTTGAATACCAGCCGGCGTAGCGCACAAGGTGTTCGAATCGATCGGGGATATGGGCGCAGAGTTGCGCGAGCCAAGCCGCGCCGGGCATGATCTGGAAGTTCCGTTTCAGCGTCTTGTGCATGCGTGAACGGTAGATGACGATGCCCGACACCGGCTCATAGCACATCTTCTCCAGAGAAAAGGGCGCGCGCAGCATGTACTGCGCGAGCCGGCACCTGCCCGCCGCGTCGCGCGCGTGAACGCGCACCGCGTTATGCACTGAGAATCCCGTCTGCCGCAAGCAGGTGAATGTGCGGGTTGAAGTTGACCAGATCGCCGAAGGTCTGGACGAAGAGGATAAGGCCCGGCCGTGCACCGGGCCTCGCGATTGCGTGGAAGCGGGCGAACAGGCGCTCGATGATGTTGCAGCTTTTGCCCCGCAGCGCGGCTTGCAGCGGGGCAGATTGAATCTTTCCAGATGGATGTATATACTTCATGTATCGATTTGTCCGGAGCGGCCGATGAAGACAGCCAAGGTATTCAAGCATGGCAACAGCCAGGCGGTACGGCTGCCGAAGGAGTTCCGCTTTGCTGAAGACGAAGTGCTGATCCAGCGTTCCGGCGGCGGTGTGCTGCTGCTGCCGAGGCAGATCACTTACGAGCGCGTCATCGCGGCAGTCAGCCAGTTCAAGGGCAAGTTCGAGCGGCGCCAGCCGAAAGACCAGAAGCGGAAGTGGCGATGATCTGGATGCTCGACACCAACATCGTCGTGTATCTGACCAACCGCAAGCCAGGCTTCGAAAAGATCGCGCGGCGCATGTCCGGCCGATCGCCGGGCGAAGTGCGCTTGTCCGCGATTACGCTCGCCGAGCTCAGGTTTGGCATAGAGAAGGGGGAGTTCCGGGAGCAAAATAAGGCGGCGCTCGAAGCGCTGCTCGAACTTCTTCAAGTTGATGATTTTCCAGCCGCCGCTGCTCAGGATTTCGGCGAGATCAGGGCACGCTTGCTTGCCGAGGGTAAGGCGATAGGCCCCTATGATCTCCTTATCGCAGCGCACGCCCGCAGTATCGATGCCGTGCTGGTCACCAACAACGAACGCGAGTTCAGCCGCGTGCCTCGGCTTTCGCTGCAAAACTGGGTAAAGGGCTGAGCATTGAAATACAACCGCGTGTTCGTGAGCGCCCTGGGCTACGAACTGGGCCCGCAGGTCGTGACCTCGGCCGAACTGGAGGAAAGGCTCGCGCCCGTATACCGGCGCCTCAACCTCCATCCCGGCCAGCTCGAAGCCTGGACCGGCATCGCCGAGCGCCGCTGGTGGCATCCCGACGCGCGCCTCTCGGCCGGCGCCACTGCCGCCGCGCGCAAGGCGCTGGCGAAGACTTCGGTCCAGGCCGCCGACCTCGGCGTGGTGATCTACGCCGGCGTTTGCCGGGAAAACTTCGAGCCGGCGACCGCCTGTGCGGTGGCCGACGCGCTCGGCGTGAAAGGCGGTGCCTCGGTGTATGACCTGAGCAACGCCTGCCTGGGCGTGCTGAACGGCATGCTGGAAGTCGCCAACCGCATCGAGCTGGGGCAAATCCGCGCCGGCCTGGTGGTGTCCTGCGAATCGGCGCGGGAAATAAATGAAATCACGCTGGCGCGCCTGCTGCAGGGCGTGGAGATGGACCAGTTCGCCGAAGCGATCGCGACCTTCACTGGCGGCTCGGGCGCGGTCGCAATGCTGTTGACCGACGGTTCCTTCAATGGCGCGAAGCATCGTTTGATCGGTGCCGTGTCACAGGTGGCGATGGAGCACCACCGCCTGTGCCGCTGGGGACTCGCGCCCACCGGCGGCCTGCAGCAATCGCAGTACATGGCGACCGATTCGGTCTCGGTCCTGAAGTACGGCGTGCAGCTCGGCCAGCAAACCTGGCGCGTGTTCCTCGATGAACTGGGCTGGACACCGGCGCAGGTGGAACGCGTCATCTGCCACCAGGTCGGCAGCGGACACCAGGACGCGATCTTGAAGTCCCTGCAGCTGGCGAAGGAAAAGGACTACACCACCTACCGCTTCCTGGGAAACATGGGCACCGCCGCGTTGCCCGTGACCGCGGCCATCGCGGATGAGCGCGGCGTTCTCAAGCCGGGCGAGCGCGTCGGCTTCCTCGGCATCGGCAGCGGCCTCACCTGCCTGATGATGGGCCTGGAGTGGTGAGGCCGTGAGTTTCCAGCACGCCCTGTACCCGTTCACCGGCGCCTACCGCAACGTCAACGGCCACCAGCTGCACGTCCTCGACGAAGGCCGCGGTGACACGGTGCTGATGCTGCACGGCAACCCGACCTGGTCGTTCTACTACCGCAACCTGGTGCTGGGCCTGCGCAACACGCACCGCGTGATCGCACCCGACTACATCGGCTGCGGCCTCTCGGACAAGCCCGACGAGAAGAGTTACGAGTACACGCTGCGCCGCCGCGTCGACGACCTCGCCGCGCTCATCGAGCAGGCCGACGTGCGCGGGCCGATTACGCTCTTGATGCACGATTGGGGCGGCATGATCGGCATGGCCTACGCGACGCGCTTTCCGGAGCGGATCGGCCGGCTGGTGCTGCTCAACACGGCGGCCTTCCACCTGCCCAAGACGAAGAAGCTGCCGGCGACGCTGTGGCTGTGCCGCCGCACGCCGCTGGGCGAATTGCTCATCCGCGATACGGGCCTTTTTACGAGCCTGCTTGCGCGCTGGGCGGTGTGCCGGCCGATGGAGCAGCGCGTGCGCGAGGCCTACCTGCTGCCTTACCGCGCGCCGCAGGACCGCACCGGCCTCTTACGTTTCGTGCAGGACATACCGCTGCAGCCGGGCGATCCGAGCTACGACCTGGTGAGCGAAGTGCAGGCCAAGCTGCCCGCGTTCCGGCAGACGCCGACGCTGATCCTCTGGGGCGACCGGGATTTCGTCTTCGACCATCATTTCCTGCGCGAGTGGCAGAATTTCCTGCCCGGCGCCGAAGTGCACCACTTCCCCAACGCGGGGCATTACGTGCTCGAAGACGCCGGCAGCGAGATCCTGCCGCTGATCCTCGATTTCTTTGCCCGCAAACCGCTGCATGCCTAACATCGCGAGGCACCTCGCGGACATGGCGCGGCTGCAGCCGGCGCGCCCGGCGGTCATATGCGCGCACGGCCGCGACGCCAACGGCGAAGTCGCCTACCAGCAGCTCAGCTTTCGCGAACTCGAGGACGCGAGCAATCGCGCGGCGCTCGCCCTCGCCGCCGCCAGCATCGGGCGCGGCGTGCGCGCCGCCTTGATGGTGCCGCCGAGCCTGGATTTCTTCACCCTCACTTTCGCGCTCTTCAAGGCCGGCGCAGTGCCGGTGCTGATCGATCCGGGCATCGGCGTGCGCAACCTCGGCGGCTGCCTTGCCCATGCGCAGCCCGAAGCCTTCATCGGCATCACGAAAGCGCATGCGGCGCGCGTGGTGCTTGGCTGGGCACGCGAGAGCATTCGCGCCAACGTCACGGTCGGCACCAGGTGGTTTTGGGGCGGGCACACGCTGCGCGACATCCTCGAGCGCGTCCCGGCCGGCGCTGCGTTCAGCGCCATCGAACCCTCGCGCGACGAAACCGCTGCGATCCTCTTCACCAGCGGCAGCACCGGCACGCCGAAGGGCGCGGTATACACGCACGAAATCTTCAACGCGCAGGTAGCGCACATCCGCAGCCTGTACGGCATCGAGCCGGGCGAAATGGACCTCGCCTCGTTTCCGCTCTTCGCGCTCTTCGGTCCCGCCCTCGGCATGACGGCGGTGGTGCCGGAGATGGACGCTTCGCGCCCGGCGAGCGCGAACCCGGCGCATATCGTCAGCGCCATCCACAGGTTCGGCATCACCAATATGTTCGGTTCACCCGCGCTCCTCGACCGGGTGGGGCGCTACGGCGAAGCGCAGGGGATCAAGCTGCCCACGTTACGCCGCACCATCTCCGCGGGCGCGCCGATGTCAGCGAAGGTGCTCGAGCGTTTCGCCGCGCTGCTGCCGCGCGGCGCCCAGGTCTACACGCCCTACGGCGCGACCGAATGCCTGCCGGTCGCCTCCATCGGCAGCGACGAGATCCTCGGCGAGACGCGCCAGAAGAGCGACCAGGGCGCCGGCGTATGCATCGGGCGCCCGTTGCCAGGATTGACCGCGAAGATCATCCACATATCGGACGAAGCGATCGCGCAATGGGACGAGGCGCTGGTGCTGCCCACGGGCGAGATCGGCGAGATCGCGGTGCAGGCCGCGCACGCGACGCGCAGCTATTTCAACCTGCCCGCGGCCACGGCGCTGGCGAAAATCCAGGATCCCGCGGGCGGCGGCTTCTACCACCGCATGGGCGACGTGGGCTATTTCGACGCGCTAGGGCGCCTGTGGTTCTGCGGGCGCAAGGCGCACCGCGTCGTCACGCCGCAGGGCACGCGCTACACCGACCCCTGCGAAGGGATATTCAACGCGAATCCCAGGGTATTGCGCACCGCGCTCGTCGGCGTGCAGCGCAACGGCGCCACCGAACCCGTGCTGTGCGTCGAACTGGAAGATGCCGCGTGCAATGCGTCGAAAGACGAAATCCGCACCGAGTTGCGCGAACTGGGTTCGCGCCATGAGCTCACGCGCCAGATCCGGACATTCCTCTTCCACCCGGCGTTTCCGGTCGACGTGCGCCACAACGCCAAGATTTTCCGCGACAAGCTGGCGCTGTGGGCGAGCCGGCAACTGCAGTGAAGGCGCTGGTCACCGGCGGCGGGGGGTTTCTCGGCCAGGCGATCGTGCGCGCCTTGCGCAAGCGCGGCGAAGAGGTGCGCAGCTTCTCGCGCCATGCGCACGATGCATTGCAGGCGCTCGGCGTCGAGCAGCTGCGCGGCGACATCGCCGATCCCGCCGCGGTTTGCGCGGCCGTACGGGGCTGCGACATCGTGTACCACGTCGCCGCCAAACCCGGCATCTGGGGGCACTACGAGGATTACCATCGGCCGAACGTCACCGGCACACAGAACGTGATCGACGCCTGCCGCGCGCAGGGCGTGCGGCGCCTCGTCTACACCAGCTCGCCCAGCGTCGTCTTCGACGGCCGCGACATGGCGGGCGTGGATGAGTCCGCTCCCTACCCCGCGCACTACGAAGCGCACTATCCCAGGACCAAAGCGCTCGCCGAGCAGCTCGTGCGCGCGGCGAACGACGCGCATCTTGCCACCGTGAGCCTGCGCCCGCACCTGGTCTGGGGCCCGGGCGACAACCATCTCTTGCCGCGCCTCGCTGCGCGCGCCAGAGCGGGCCAGCTCGCGCGCATCGGCTCGCGCGCGACGCTCATCGACACCGTGTACGTGGACAACGCCGCCGAGGCGCACCTGCTCGCGGCGGATCGCCTGGCGACCGGGTCGCCGGTCGCGGGCATGGTCTATTTCATTTCCCAGGGTGAACCGGTGCCGACCTGGGAGATGGTGAACCGGCTGCTCGAGGCCGCCGGCGCGCCGCCCGTCACGCGCGCAGTGCCCGTGGGGCTGGCGCTCGCGCTGGCGTGGTGCTTCGAGATCGCGCACCGCGTGACCGGCAAGCCGGGCGAGCCGCGCCTGACGCGCTTCGTAGTGCGCGAACTCTCGACCTCGCACTGGTTCGACATTTCGGCCGCGCGCCGCGACCTGGGCTATGTGCCGCGCATCTCCATCGCAGAGGGGCTGGAATCGCTGCGCACCGCCTCGAGGCAACCGTGAGCGCGAAATCCGGCGCGCAATCTCTCGTGCTGCGCCATGGCGGCGCCGAACACCGGGTGTGCTTTGCCGCCGTCGCCTCGATGGCGGCGGAAGAATTCCTCGGCGCGAGCGAAACCGTGCGGCTCGCGAGTTTCAGGTTCGCCGCGAAACAGGAGAGCTTCCGGCTTGGGCGCCTCGCCGCCAAGCGCGCGCTGGGCGCAATGCTGGAAGAGACCGACCTGCGGCGGATCGAAATCCACTCAGGCGTCTATGGCCAGCCGCTCGTCCTTCATCCACGCGCCGCCACCATTGACGTGAGCGTGAGCCACTCGCACGGTCTTGCGGTCGCGCTGGCGTTTCCTGCGGAGTTTCCCATGGGCATCGATCTGGAAACCGTTGCGGCCATTTCCGCCCCGAGCATCATCCCTGAACTCGGCGCCACGCCCGCGGAACTGACCTGGCTCGCGACCGGCGGCGTGAATGACGCCACGGCCTGCGGCGTCCTGTGGACCGCGCGCGAAGCGCTGGGAAAATCCCTGAAGATCGGCTTGAATAGCCCGCTCGGCATGCTTGCTCTGTCGGAGGTCCAAGGCACGGGCGAAGGCAGCTGGATCGGCCGTTACCTGAATTTCCCCCAGTGCCAGTGCCTGGCGCGCCTCGAACGCGGCCGCGTCCTGACGGTTGCCCTGCCCAGGGAAGCGGCATTGAGCGAGCCGCTCCAGCTCGACCCGCAAGGCTAGGCCGCCAGTCGCGCCTTGCCGTAGTCGAAAACGACCGGATCGCAGCGTCCCGCCAGGGCGCGCTCGAGCGCCGCGCCCGCGAGCGGCAAGCCGAACTGCGCGTTGCGCATGTGGATGCGCGCACGCAGCTGTTCGAGCGCCATGCGCTGGAGCGTCGACCAGTCTGCCGCCGCGAGCCCCTCGGACTCCAGACCCACAATCCCCTTCAGCATGTGGCCGAATTCATCCTCGTAGACGCTCGCGCAGGCCGCCGCGATCAGCGCGTCCGCACGTGCGTGCGGGCCAGCCCCGCGGCCGTGCGGTCCCTGCGTTCGTTCCCTGAGTTTCATGCCTTCGGCAAACAGCGTGCAATACCCGCCTTCGGTAAAACGCGTCGCCCGGTCGCCGAGCTTCGCGTTCTCCTTCTTGTGCGCGAAGCGCAGCGCGGAGAGTTCGAGGTCTTCCTTCCAGGCTGTTTTTACCGCGTGCGGGTTGAGCCTGGGTTCGCCCGGCAGCGCGAGCGCGTCGTGCGCGTCGGCAAAGGCGCAGTAGTGGGCAAACTCGGCGCGCAGGCCCTCGGCGATGTCGAGCACGGCGTGGCGGTCGAGCTCGATGTCGATGCGCGGAAACGCGGCGACCAGCTCTTCGGCGGGGCCGAGGAAAATGCCCTTGTCGAGCGGCGCGAGGCCCGAGCCCCAGATCTCCTTGGAACACTGCAGCGCGAGCCAGCAACGATCGCTGTCGCGGCTGCGGCGCTCCCAGCTCCAGTAGGTGCGAAAAACCTCCGCCTCGCCTGCCCAGTAAGGCGCAGCGGCGTCGATCAGGCGTTTCAACTGGGCGCCGAGCTCTTTCACTCCGCCTTCGCTCCCGATGCCTTCACCACCTGCGCGTAGCGATCGTAGGCGGCGCGGATCATCTCGCCGTAGCGTTCCGGCGTCGAGCCGACCGGTTCGATGCCGAGCTGCACGAAACGCTGCGACACCTCCTGCGCCCTGACCGCCTTCGCGATCTCCGCCGAGATCTTCGCCACCAGGGCCGGTGGCGTCCCCGCCGGCGCGAGGACGCCGATCTCGGGGCCGAAATCGTAGCCCGGCACGCCGAGCTCGGCGACGGTGGGCACATCCGGCGCCTGCGCCGAGCGTTTCGGCGTGCTGATGGCGAGCAGTTTCAGCTTCCCCGCCTTGACATGCGATTCGATCGCCGGCAGCGCGGAAAACAGGAACGTTACCTGCCCGCCGAGCAGCGCCGGCACCGCTTGTCCCATCCCCTTGTAGGGCACATGCACGATGTCGAGCTTGAGTCCCGCCTTGAGCGCCTCGGTGGCGAGGTGGTGGATGCTGCCGCTGCCGGAAGAGCCGTAGTTGAGCTGACCGGGCCGAGAGCGCGAGAGCGCGATGAGTTCTGCGAAACTCGCTGCCGGAACGCCGGGGTGCGCGACGAGAAAGAGCGAGGTCGTGCCAAGCAGCGTGACCGCGACGAGGTCCTTCTGCGCATCGTAAGGAAGCTTGGCGTAGAGGTGCGGGTTGATGGCCACCTGCCCGACATCGGCGACCAGCAGCGTATAGCCGTCCGGGGCGGATTTCGCCACCGCTTCGGTCCCCGAGATGCCGCCGGCGCCGCCGCGGTTCTCCACCACCACCTGCTGCCCGATCGATTCGCCGAGGCGCGCGCCGAGAATGCGCGTCATGGTGTCGGGCAGGCCACCGGCGGCGTAAGGCACCAGCATCCTCACGGGCTTCGCGGGCCAGTCCTGCGCGCTGGCGGCTCCCGATAGAGCTAGAAGAAGAAGAAAGAAGAGTTTCATCGCCGTTGCCTCCGTGCGGAAAAGTATACTAATTTCCCCGATGGCAAAGCTCAAGCTCTCTCTCGCTTGCTGGGACTACGACCGCACGCGCGCATTGGCCGATGGCAGCGTGCGCGCCGAAGGCATCGACCTCGCCTGCCTCGACCTGCCGGTCGAGGAAACGTTCTTTCGCATGCTACGCGGGCAGGAGTTCGACTGCGCCGAGATGTCGCTTTCCTCCTACGTGCTTTCGCTGCAGCAGAAGAATCCGCCTTTCATCGCCATCCCCGTGTTCCCGTCGCGCTTTTTCCGCCACTCGTGCATTTTCGTATCGGCCAGGAGCGGCATCCGGCAACCGGCCGATCTCGCGGGTAAGCGCATCGGCGTGCCCGAGTACCAGATGACCGCAGCGGTCTGGATCCGCGGCATCCTCGCCGATGAATTCGGCGTCGCGCCGCACGGCCCGCGCTACTTGAGCGGCGGGCTGGAAGAAACCGGCCGCGAGGAAAAATTGAAGCTCCACCTGCCGGCGAAATTCCGCGTCAAGCCGATTGGGCCGCGGCAAACGCTCGCGCGCATGCTCGCCGAGGGCGAGATCGACGCGCTGCACAGCGCGCGCGCGCCCTCCACTCTGCGCTCGCGCCCTAAAGCGGTGCGGCGCCTGTTCGAGGATTTCGCCGCGGTGGAGCTGGACTATTTCCGCCGCACGCGCATCTTTCCGATCATGCACACGGTGGTGATCCGGCGCGAGCTGTATCGCAGGCATCCCTGGGTCGCGGGTTCGCTCATGAAGGCTTTCGCCGCCGCGCAGAAGAAAACCTACGCCGACTTGGGCGAGACCGCGGCGCTGAAGGCGATGCTGCCCTGGCTCGTCGCGCACGTCGAAGAGGCGCGGCGCGAGATGGGCGCCGACTGGTGGAGCTATGGCCTGGAAGCCAACCGCCACGTGCTCGAGACCTTCCTGCGCTACCACCGCGCGCAGGGCCTGTCGAAACGCCGGCTGGCCCCGCAAGACCTGTTCGCGCCAGAAACCTTCGCAAGCTACCGCATCTAGGTATAATTCCCCCTCAGCGCCGATTTGAAGTTCAGCTTGCGGGCGCTCTACAAATACCGCTAAAGAGACCGGTTCCCGAAGCCCGGTTCTGCGCAAGCTGAACGGGCTTTTTGCTTACAGGGACCGCCGTGATTGTTGCGCCGCAAATGGCACGCTTCACCGAACCGCTCAAGCTGCAGAGCGGCGCGCTGCTGCCCGAATTCGAGATCGCCTACGAGACCTACGGCAAGCTGAACGCCGCGCGCTCGAACGCGGTGCTGGTCTGCCACGCGTTGAACGCCTCGCACCACGTCGCCGGCACTTACGCCAACGAGCCGCAGAACGTCGGCTGGTGGGACAACATGGTCGGTCCGGGCAAGCCGCTCGACACCGACAGGTTCTTCGTCATCGGCAACAACTACATCGGCTCGTGCTTCGGCTCGACCGGGCCCACTTCCACCAATCCGGCCACCGGCAAGCCCTGGGGCGCGGATTTCCCGTTGGTGACGGTGGAAGACTGGGTCGCGGCGCAGGCGCGGCTTGCCGATCACCTCGGCATCGAGCGCTTCGCCGCGGTGATGGGCGGGAGCCTGGGCGCCATGCAGGCGTTGCAGTGGGCTTTGTCCTATCCAGCGCGGGTACGCAACTCGATCGTCATCGCCGCCACGCCGCGCCTCTCGGCGCAGAACATCGCCTTCAACGAGGTCGCGCGCCAGGCGATCATGACCGATCCGGATTTCCACGGCGGGCACTACTACGACAAAGGCGTGGTGCCGCGCCGGGGCTTGCGCATCGCGCGCATGATCGGCCACATCACCTACCTGTCGGACGACGCGATGATGGAGAAGTTCGGCCGCGTGCTGCGCCGCGTGGCGCCGGGCTTCGACTTCGACATCGACTTCGAGATCGAGTCCTACCTGCGCCACCAGGGCGACAAGTTCTCCACCTACTTCGACGCCAACACCTACCTGCGCATCACCAAGGCGCTCGACTACTACGACCCGGCGGCGCTGTTCGGCGGCGACCTGTCGAAGGCCTTCGCGCGCGCGCAGGCCGACTTCCTCGTCGTCTCCTTCACGTCCGATTGGCGCTTCTCCTCGGCGCGCTCGCGCGAAATCGTGCGCGCTCTGCTGGATAACCGGCGCGTGGTCTCCTACCTCGAGATCGACGCACCGCAGGGCCACGACGCTTTCCTCATGGACGACCCGCGCTACTTCGGCGCCCTTCGCGCCTACTTCGGCAACATCGCGCTATGACGCGCATTTATGACTGACGGGGAAACCATCGCGCGGTGGGTCGAGCCCGGTTCCCGCGTGCTCGACCTGGGTTGCGGCGACGGC
>SBAS01000077.1 GCA_005240145.1 Nitrosomonadales bacterium
AGTACACTTATCCACAAACCAGACTATGACGGGAAGGCAAAAGCCCCTGGTCAAAATTCAACGCGCAGAGCTGGTCAAATTTAAACGCGCGCCGACACGCAAACCGTGTGGTTCTGGATTTGTAATGTTTCATGGTCATCAGTCCAAGTAGCTCTTTCGCTTGAATTCCCGTTTCCCAATGCCGTGCTACCGGAGACTCTCAATCAGTTCGGTACCAATTCGGGGTGACCGTCAATGAAAAGGGCCTACATCTCTGTAAGCCCTTGGATTGTTTGGCGCGCCCGGAGCGATTCGAACGCCCGACCCCTTGGTTCGTAGCCAAGTACTCTATCCATCTGAGCTACGGGCGCGGAGAGCGCGAATTATATCAAACACTTAGGGAGACGCGATGAGTCTGGTGCTGGAGGTGAACATCAAGATCAAGCCGGAAAACGTCGATAGCTTCATGCAGCAGGTGCTGGAGAACGCCAGGGCGGCGCGCAGCGAGCGCGGCTGCACCCAGTTCGAGGTGTGCGTGGACCCGGAGGACAAGACCTCCGTCATGCTGTTCGAGGTTTACGACGACCAAAAGGCGTTCGCGGCGCACCAGGCGGGCGATGCGTTCAAGAAATACCTCGCCAACGCGGTGCCGCTGCTCGCGTCGCGCGAGCGGCATTTCTGGAAAAAGGCGCTCTAGAAGAGGAAGTAGCCCAGCACGCCGCAGGCCGAGAGGATCCACAGCGGGTTGACGCGCGTGGCATAGAGCGCGGCGGCGCTCGCGCCGGCGACGAGCGCGCTCTGCCAGTCGAGGCCGTGCGGGGTGGCAAGCACGTAGCCGCCGGAGACGACGAATCCCACGCTGATGGGAATGAGGGCGCGCTGCAGGACCTTGCGCCAGGCCGCGTCGCGCATCCGGTCCCAGTAGCCGCCCAGCCAGTAGGCGAGCGCGGCGGCGGGCCCGCAGAAGGCGCCCAGGGCGACGAAGCCGCCGCTGAACCCCGCGACTTTCCAGCCGATCAGCGCGGTCACCAGCACATTGGGACCCGGCGCCGCCTGCGCGATGGCGAAAAGCTGGGTGTATTCGGCGGCGCTCATCCAGCCCTGCACATCCACCACGATGCGCTGCATCTCCGGCATCACGGACGGGATGCCGCCGACCGACACCAGCGAAAGCAGCGCGAAGTAGCCCGCGATCTGCAGCATCAGATCAGGCTTCTGCGCGCGGCAACCCAGCCGGCCAGCAAGGCGACGGGCAGCACCACGAACAACGAGACGCGGCCGAGCGCGATGAAACCGAAGCAACTCACCGCGAGGGCGATGCCCCAGGGATTGCGCGCGAGCGGCTTGGCGAGTTTGACCGCGGTGCCGATGAACAGGCCCCCGCCCGCGATGCCCACGCCCGTCACGACCGCCTTGACGCCCGGGACCGAGGAAAAATCGGCGTAAAGCAGGACCAGGGCGAAAACCCAGACCAGCGGCAAGGCCATGAGCCCGGTAAAAGCGACGATCGAGCCCAGCGCTCCGAACCAGCGCCGCCCGAGGACGATCGACACGTTGCCCACGTTGGGGCCCGGCAGGAACTGGCACAGCGCCAGCACTTCGGCGAAATCTGCCGGCGCCACCCAGCGCCTCTCCTCAACCATGACGCGATGCGCCCAGGGCAGCACGCCGCCGAAGGAGCGCGCACCGATGGAAAGGAAACCCCAGTAAAGCTCCCACAAACTGGCAGGTGGACTACTCACCCCAATAGTCCAATCCTTCGGGAAGCGGCTCGCCGTGCGCGATCGAGGCGAGCTTGGCGTACTGGCCGTCGGCGAAGAGCAGCGGCTTGCCTTTCCTGCCGAGCAGCAACTGCTGCACCTCGCCGAGGAAGACGGTGTGGGTGCCGTGCACCATGCGGTTGACCACGCGGCAGTCGAACGCCACCAGCGCATTCTTCAACACCGGAGCGCCGGTGGAGAGTTGCTCCCACTGTTCCGGGCGGAACCGTCCTTCTCCCTTCTGCACGCCGCTGAACAGGCCCGAGAGTTCGCGGTCCTCGTGGCGCAGCACGTTGACGCAGAATATCTCCGCCCGGTCCACGGCCTCATGGGTGGTGGTGCTACGGTTGATGCAGGCGAGCACCGTCGGGGGCTCGGCGGTGGCCGAGCACACCGCGGTCGCGGTCATGCCGAAAACACGCCCGTCATGGCGGCAGGTGATGATGTTCACCGCGCCCGCCAGGCTGCGCATGCCGAGCTTGAATTCCGCGGCGAACTGCGCCGCGTCCGTCGGCTTTCCCATGGGCGGAATTCTACCGTGCTGCTTTTCAGATTCAGCTTTTCAAGTTCACAAGGTATATCCCCGCGCCGACCAGCGCCGCTGCGACCGCGAAGAACGCCGTCAGCGGCTCGCCGAGCAGCACGACCCCGGCTATCACGCCGAATAACGGCGTGAGGAAGGTGAGAACGGCTAGCCGCGCAGCCAGGTAATGGCGCAGCAGCCAGAACCAGGTCAGGAAGCTGGCGAAAGCGACCACGACGCACTGATAAACGAAGGCCGCTGCGACGAGCGGCGAGAGTTGCGTCACGCCCGGTTCACCCATCAGCGCGGATGCCGCCAGCAGCACCGGACCCGACACCGCGAGCTGATAGAAAAGCGTCTTGGGGGCGCTCACCGAGGCGAGGCGCGTCGTGCGGATCAGCACCGTGGTCGCGGCCCAGAACAGCGCGCCCAGCAGGCCGAAGAAATCCCCCAGCAGCGTGCCGCGACTGCCGGCGAAGCCGTCGCCGAAGGCCACCGCCACCCCTGCGAACGCGAGCACCACGCCGGCCCACTGGCGCGCGTTGAGCCGCTCCTGCGGGATGAGGAAATGCAGCCCGAAAGCCGTCATGCACGGCGCGAGGTAGACGAACACCACCATGCACGCCGCGTCGGTCATCGCGAGACCGGCGAAGATGAAGATGAACTCGGCGGCGAAGAGCAGCCCGGCGAAAATGCCGGGCCAGAACGTGCGGTCGCGTTCCCACAGCGCAATCCTGTGGAAATGCACCCAGGCGAGCAGCAGCCCAGTGGCGACTACCGAGCGGATGCCGGACTGGAACACCAGCGATATGCCCTGCGCGGTGAACTTCGCGGCGACGTGGCCGACGCCCCAGATGAGGCACAGCAGCACCATCACTGACACCGCCCCGGCGTCGAGCGGTTTACGTTGCGCGTCCATCCCTTCCTATTATTTCAGAAGATCTCTCGCGATCAGCATGCGCTGAATCTCGGACGAGCCCTCTCCCACGCGATAGTGCCGCACGTCGCGGTAGAAGCGCTCGACGGGGTAGCCCTTCACCAGGCCCATGCCGCCGTGGATCTGCACCGCGCGGTCAGCGACGCGGCCGACCATCTCGGAGCAGTAGAGCTTGCACATGCTGGCGGCGGTTCCGACGTTCTCGCCCGCCTCCACGCGCCGCAGCGTCTCGTAGGTGTAGGCGCGCGCCATGGCGAGCTCGGTGGCGGAGTCGGCGAGCATCCACTGGATCGCCTGGCGCTCCGACAGCGGCTGGCCGAAGGTGACGCGCCCCTTCGCGAACTGCGCCGACATCTCGATCAGCCGGTCCGCCGTGCCGATGCAGGAGCAGGACACGCCAAGGCGCCCGTTGGTGAGGGACTCCATGGCGATGCGAAAGCCCTGCCCCACCTCGCCCAGCACCGCGCTGTCGGGCAGGAAGCAGTTGTCGATGGTGAGCTCGGCGAGCTTGATGGCTTCCGAGCCGATGGTCGTGTCCACGCGCGTGACATTGAAACCCGGCGTGCCCTTCTCGACCAGGAAGGCGGTGATGCCGCCGCGGCCGCGCTTGGCCGCGTCGTTCACCGCCATGATCATGACGACGTCGGCGACGTGCGCGCCCGAGATGTAGTGCTTGCGGCCGTTCAGCACCCAGCCGCCGTCCTTCTTTTCCGCCTTGGTCTTCATGGCCTGGGAATCGGAGCCCGCGTCAGGCTCGGTAAGGCCGAAGGCAGCGCGCAGCGTGCCGTTGGCGAGGCCCTTTACGTACTTCTTCTTCTGCGCCTCGGTGCCGAACCTGGCGATTGCGATCGGATTCAGCCCGCTGGTCGCATCGAGAAACAGCGTGAACATGCGATGCGAGCGGGAGAACTCCTCGAGCGCGAGGCAGTAGGTCGGCAGGTCGAAGCCGCCGCCGCCGTACGCGGCGGGCAGGCGCATGCCGAGGTAGCCCTGCTCGCGCAGCAGGTCGACGACCTGCTTCGGCACCTCGCCGGTGCGGTCGATCTCGAGCGCGAGCGGCTCGAGCTTCTCGGTGGTGAACTTTCGCAGCGCGGCGCGCACTTCGGCGAGCTCGGGCGTGATTTCCAGCTGCATCGCGTCTCCTAGGCCTTGTCGGCCGCCGCGAAGGCCGCGGCGAGCGCGGCTTTCAGCGGGGCATTGATGAACTGCTTGTTGATCCGGTACGCGTCGGCGGGCAGCGCGGCCAGCGCCTTCGCCCGCTCGAGTGCCCTGGTTCTTACTTCTTCCATTTCAGAAACAAAATCGGCCAGGCCGACCCCGATGGATTCCCCATCCTGCACCATGCGCCGGGCCACCGCCATGCCGGCGCGCGCAACGACGACCGCGTAGCCGACGGGCGTCGGAATGCCGTGCTTGATCTCGGGCAGGCCGAGCTCGTCGGTTTGCGCCATCACCAGCTCGTCGGCGAGGAGCGCGATCATGGCGCCTGCGCCCAGCGCTTTGCCCTGCACCGCGGCAACGACCGGCCGCGGATGGTCGAGCATGGCGTTCAGCGTGCGCTGCAGCAGCGCGCGGCGCTTCTGCGCCGCAACGCCGCGCTCCAGCTCCGAAAACTCCCTGAGGTCCGCCCCGGCGGAGAAAATCTTCGCGCCCGACGCCGCGATAAGTATTGCCTTTGGCCCCGAAAGCTTCTCGACCAATCGAGACTGCATCGCCTCGTTCATGGCGTTCGCCTTCTCGGGCCGGTTGAGCGTCAGGACGAGAATTCCATCCACTTCCTCGGCGAGCACTTCGCTCATGTGGCGACGATGAGCGCGTCCACCACGCGCGCACCTTTCGGCAGCACGCGCAGCGGGTTGATGTCGAGCTCCGCGATGCGGTCCTGCAGGTCCACCGCCAGCCAGGAGAGCCTGGCGATGCAGTCGGCGAGCGCCTCGATGTCGAGGGCTTGCTTGCCGCGCGCGCCCCTGAGGATGGAAACGCTTTTCAACTCGCCGATCATTTCCTTCGCTTCTTCGATCGACACGGGCGGCAGGCGCAGCGAAACGTCCTTGAACACCTCCACGTAGATTCCGCCCAGGCCGACGGTGAGGACCGGCCCGAAGCCCGGGTCCTTCGCCACGCCGAGCAGAACCTCCTCGCCGCCCTGCACCATCTCCTGCACCAGCAAGCCTTCGATGCGTGCGCCCGGTTTGTAGGCTTTTGCGGCTGCAATGACCTCGTCGAAGCCGCGCCGGATTGCTTCAGCACCCGAGAGATTCAGCCGGATTGCATTCGCTTCGGTCTTGTGGGGAATGTCAGGCGAAGAAATCTTCAGTGCAACGAGGCCTTGCTTCTTCACCGCTTCGTCCGCCGTTCGCGCGAGAAACTCTTTCGTAACGGGCAAGCCATAGCAGGCCAGCAAGGCCTTGGAATCGGCCTCGGTCATGGTTCCCGGCTTGAGAAGCTTCCTCGCCTTGTCGGCATCGATACCGGCCGGCCGCTGCGGCGCGGGACGGGCGAGGCGCGCGCGGAATTCGCTGTAGCGGATGGCGGCGGCGACGGCGTTCATGCAGGGCGCCGCATCGCGGTAGACGGCATGGCCTTCGGCAACCAGCACTGCGGGCGTGAGCGCAGGGTCGTCGATGCACTTGCCGGTCCACAGGATCGCAAAGGGTTTGTCGGAAACCGCGGAGGCGTCGGCAATCGAACGGATCTCGGCTGCCGCCGCGCTCGTCAGCACGGGTACGACGGTGCTCACGCCGGCATCCTCAGCGAGGATCTTCGCCACCGCGGCGAAGGTGTCGGTGCGGCCGATGGCCGCGGAGGTCATGTCGGTCGGATTGACGGCGCCGACGAATCCCGGCAGGTAGGCTGCGAGTGTTTTTTCTGTTCCATCCGAATAAGAAGGAAACTCAACGCCGCGGGCCGCGCCCAGGTCAGCCACCATGACCAGGTTGCCGCCCGACACCGAAAGCGCGGCCGCGGTACGGCTGCTCGGCCGTTTGCCACGGCGCAGCAGCATCGCGGTCTCGTAGAGCTCGTTGCAGTCCTCCACGCGCACGATGCCGAGCTGGCGCAATGCAGCGTCGCTCACCTCGTCCGCGCCGGTGACGGCGCCCGTATGCGAGGCTGCCGCGCGGCTGCCCGCCTCGGTGCGCCCCAGCTTGATCATGACGATGGGCTTGTCGAGTTCGGCCGCGCGCCTGGCGAGCGCGCGCAGCTTCGCGCTCTCGGGCACGCGCTCGGCGATGGCGCAGACGACCTTCGTGCGCTCGCTTTCGATCATGAACGCCATGTAGTCGATGAGCGAGAGGTCGGCGTCGTTGCCGCAGCTCACCTGGTAGGAGATGCCCAGGCCGGCTTGCTGCGCGCGCCACATGACGTTGATCTGGCCCGCGCCGCCCGACTGGCTGACGACCGCGATGTCGCCCGCCGGCCGGCGCTTGCCGTGGATGGCGGACGTGGATGTGAGCGCGAAGGCGTCCACGAAATTGATCATGCCGTTGCAGTTCGGCCCCATGAAGCGCAGACCGCCTTGCCGCGCGATACCAACCGCTCGCGCCTGCAGCTGGCGCCCCTCGTCGGTGGCGGTCTCGGAAAAGCCCGCCGAGAACACGGTGGCGAAGGGCACGCCCTTCTTCACGCAGTCTTCCAGCGCGCCCGGCACCGCCTTGCCGGGCAGCACGATGCCGACGTGATCGGGCGGCTGCGGCACCTCGGCGAGCGAGGGATAGCACTTGAGGCCGAAGATTTCTGCCCGCTTTGGATTTACCGGGTAAATCTCGCCCTGATAGCCGAAGTCGATGAGCAGCCGCACGCAACGGCCGCCGAACTTGGCCACGTCCTCGGTGGCGCCGATGAAAGCGACGCGCCGCGGGTTGAAGAAGCGCCCGAGGTCGGCGAATTTCACCTTCCCGTCAGACATTCTTCAGGTACTTGGATTCGAGATCGCGCCAGCGCTTGGAATCCACCGCCTCTTCGCGCTCGTTGAAGGTAGCGAGCTCGCCCTCGATCGCCGCCGTGTCGCCGTCGCGCTTCAACACCGCCAGCACTCTCTTTGCCGCCGCGATCGCCGCCCGATGCGTCTGCGAGGGATAGATACCGATGCGAAAGCCCATGTCTTCCAGCTGCTTTTTCGGCAGCGGCGGCGTCTTGCCGCCTTCGAAGATGTTGGCGAGCGCGGGCTTGATGAGCGCCTTCGGGATCGCCGCCAGCTCCTCGGCCGACTGCGGCGCTTCGACGAAGCCCACGTCGGCGCCTGCCTCGAGGTAGGCGTTGACGCGGTCGATGGACGCCTGCAGGCCCTCCATGGCGCGCGAATCGGAGCGCGCGATGATCACCATGTCGGCGTCGCGCCGCGCATCGACCGCGGCCTTGATCTTGCCGACCATCTCCTCCTTGCTGACGACGAGCTTGCCCTCGTAGTGGCCGCACTTCTTCGGCGACACCTGGTCCTCGAGGTGGAAGGCGGCGACGCCCGTCTTCTCGTACTCCTTCACGGCGCGGATCACGTTGAGCGCGTTGCCATAGCCCGCGTCCATGTCCGCAATCACGGGGATGTTGACCGCCTCGACCACGCGCGAGATCCACGCCGTCACCTCGGTCATGGTGAGGAGCCCGATATCGGGGTAGCCGTTCGAGCGCGAGTAGCCGCCGCCCGTGAGGTAGACCGCCTCGAAGCCGGCGATCTCGATGAGCCGCGCGGTGAGGACGTCGTAGGAACCCGGGACGATGGTGTAGGTCCCCCCGGCCAGCAGGTTTCTGAGTTTCTTTCTCGGGCTCGTGTGGGCTGTCATGCGGCTTTCTCCAGGCGATCGCGCACGACGTAGTGGAGCTGGCCGCCGTGCCGGAAGTATTCGACCTCGCGCTTCGTATCCAGGCGCACGAGGAGGTCAAGGGTCTCGCGCATGCCGTCTTTCCTGAGAATTTCCATTGTCACGCTGGCGCGAGGCGCCAGCCCGGTCGCGATTCCGGCCAGGTTCACCACCTCCGACCCGTCCAGTCCCAGGGTCTTGCGCGTCACGCCCTGCGGCAGCTGCAGCGGTAGCACGCCCATGCCGACGAGGTTGGATCGGTGGATGCGCTCGAAGGATTCGGCGATGACGGCTTTCACGCCGAGCAGGCGCGTGCCCTTCGCCGCCCAGTCGCGCGAGGAGCCGGCACCGTACTCCGCGCCCGCGATGACAACGAGGGGCACGCCCTCCTCGCGGTAGCGCTCGGCCGCCGCGTGGATGGACATGCGCTTGCCGTCGGGATGGTGCGTGGTGCTGCTACCCTCCACTCCCGGCGTCATCTCGTTCTTCACGCGGATGTTGGCGAAGGTACCGCGCGCCATGACGTCGTGGTTGAGGCGCCGAGCGGCATAGTTGACGAAGTCCCCCGGCGCGATGCCGAGCGACTCCAGGTACTGCGCCGCGGGCGTCTGCGCCGAAATGACGCCGATCGGGGAGATGTGGTCGGTGGTGAACATGTCGCCGAAGATGCCGAGCACCCGGGCGCCGAGAATATCTCCCACCTTCGCTTCCTTCCTCTCCATATCCTCGAAGAACGGCGGGCGGCGGATGAAGGTGCTCGCGGGCTTCCAGCGGTATGTCACCCCGGCGTCGCCCTGGAGCTTGCGCCACTCCGGCGTTCCCTCCAGCACCGTCGCGTAGCGCTCCTTGTACAGCTGCGGCACGATCACCTCGTCGATGATGCGCCGGATCTCGGCACCGTCGGGCCAGATGTCGCGCAGGAACACGGGCTTGCCGTCGCTACCGGTGCCGAGCGGCTCGCGCTCCAGGTCGACCAGCACCGAGCCGGCGATCGCATAGGCGATCACCAGCGGCGGCGAGGCGAGGAAATTGGCGCGCACCTGCGTGTGGATGCGGCCTTCGAAGTTCCGGTTTCCCGAGAGCACTGCGACGGCGGTGATGGCGTCCTTCTCGATCTGCCGGGAGATCTCCGCCGGCAGCGGCCCCGAGTTGCCCATGCAGGTCATGCAGCCGAAGCCCGCCGGCTGGTAGCCCAGCGCATCGAGGGAGGGCTGCAGCCCACTCTTCGCGAGGTAGTCGGCAACCACGCGCGAGCCCGGCGAAAGCGAAGTCTTCACCCAGGGCTTCACCTTGAGGCCCTTCTTCACCGCGTTCCGCGCGAGCAGCCCCGCGCCGATCATCACCGACGGGTTGGAGGTGTTGGTGCAGCTCGTGATCGCGGCGATGACGACGTCCCCGTCTTTCAGCTGTCCTGACTGTTTCTTCTCTGGAAACGCCATGAGAAATGCCGCAGGAGCGGAACCCAGTCTCACCCTATCCTGCGGACGGCTCGGTCCCGAGACACTCGGCTCCACTGTCGAAAGATCGATCTCGACGATCTCGGTGAACTCCGCAGCCGGCATCGAGGGCTCGCGCCAGAGGCCCTGCGCCTTGCTGTAGGCCTCGACCAGCCCCACCTGCTCTTCGCTGCGGCCGGTGAGGCGCAGGTAGCGCAGCGTCTCGGCGTCCACCGGGAAAAAACCCATCGTCGCGCCGTTCTCCGGAGTCATGTTGGCGATCGTGGCGCGGTCGGGCAGCGAGAGCTCCGCTACGCCCGGACCGAAGTACTCGACGAACTTGTCCACGACCTTGTGCTTGCGCAGCATCTGCGTGACGGTGAGCACGAGGTCGGTCGAGGTCACGCCCGGGCGCAGCTTGCCGGTGAGCCGGCAACCGATCACCTCGGGCACCAGCATCGCGACCGATTCGCCGAGCGCGCCCGCGCCGCCCTCCAGCCCGCCCACGCCCCAGCCAAGGATGCCCAGGCTGTTGATCATCGCGGTGTGGCTGTCCATGCCGAGCACCGAGTCCGGGTAGGCCAATGGGCTCGCTTCTGCTTTTCCTGCTTTTTCTTCAAGACTTCTTGTCCAGACTACTCTAGCCAAATATTCAAGATTTACCTGGTGGCAGATCCCGATGCCGGGCGGCACGATGCGGAAATTGTCGAAGGCCTGCGCGCCCCAGCGCAGGAAGGCGTAGCGCTCGTGATTGCGCTGCAGCTCGAGCGCCTGGTTGCGCGCGGCGGCGTCCGGCACCCCGTAGGCGTCCACCATCACCGCATGGTCCACCACGAGATCCACGGGAACGGAGGGATTGAGCCGCTTCGGATCGCCGCCCAGGCGCACCGTCGCGTCGCGCATCGCGGCGAGATCGCCGAGCAGCGGGATGCCGGAGGAGTCCGGCATCAGCACGCGCGTAAAGCGGAAGGAAATCTCCCGCTCGGCCTTGCGGTTCTTCAGCCACTGGGTGAGCGCCGACAGCTCGCCGCTCTCTCCATGCCGCAGCAGGTTCTCGAGCACCACCTTGAGCGAGCACGGCAGGCGCGTGACTCCGGGCAGCTCGGCCTCCGCGGCCTCGATGCTGTAGTAGTCGTAGCTCTTCGCGCCGACCTTCAGCGCGCGGCGCACGTTCATTTCATCAGCTCGCTCGCGGTCGCGATCCGCGACTTCGCCATGGCCTCGATGAACTCCAGCGACCACTGCTGCGTTTCCTCGACCGTGTGGCCGCCCCAGGCATGCGAGATGCACAAGTCGCTTGCCACCGCGGTGGGATAGCCGCGCTGCCAGCCGTCGATCGCGGTGGTCGCGACCGCGAGCGACGTCGACCAGCCGAACAGGACGAGCGAGGTGACGCCCAGCTCGCGCAGCGTGAGATCGAGGTCGGAATCGAAGAAACCGCTGTAGCGGCGCTTGTGGACGACCACGTCCTTCTGCGTGTCGTAGAGCTCCGCGATGGGCGCCTGCCCGGGCTTCCAGATCTCGTTGGCGAGCTCCCAGTACTTGAGGAACCACTTGTCGGTCTTGCGCCGCGCGCTGCAGACGAACACCACCGGGCGCCCCGTCTTGCGCGCCCAGGCCAGGAATTCCTTCACCCGCGGCAGGATGGCCTTGCGCTTGTCCACCGCGCGCGCTTCCGGCGCGATGGAGTCCTGCGTCATGTCGAGTACCAGGATCGCTTCGCTCATGTCAGTCAATCTTGATCTTCGCCGCCCTGGCGACCTTGCCCCAGCGGTCCAGGTCCGCGCGCAACTGCGCCGCGTGCTCTTCCGGGGTGTTGCCCACCGGGTCGAGGCCGAACGACTTCAGCCTTTCCGCGACGTCGGGCGCGCGCAGCGCCTTCGCGGTCTCGCGCGCGAGCAGCTCGACGATCGCCTTCGGTGTGCCTGCCGGCGCCATCATGCCGTACCAGGAATTCACTTCGAACCCCGGCATGGTGTCGTTCATCGCCGGCAGGTCGGGCAGCACCGCCGAGCGCTTGAGCGTGGTCACCGCCACAGGACGCAGCTGCTTCGCGTCCAGCTGCGGCTTGACCCCGGCGATGTTAAGGAACGCGATCGAGATCTGGCCGCCCAGCATGTCGGTGATCACCGGCGCCGACCCCTTGTAGGGCACGTGGATGGTCTGCACGCCGCCCAGGCTGCGGAACAGCTCGCAGGCGAGGTGCGAGGTGCTCGCCGGCCCCACCGAGCCGCAGCTCATCTTGCCCTGGTTGGCCTTGCCGTACGCAACCAACTCCTTGAGGTTGTTCGCCGGGATGTCGTTGCGCACCAGCAGCACCAGCGCGCCCGAGGCGACCTGCGTGATCGGCGCGAAGTCCGTCAGCGTGTCGTAGGGCATCTTCTCCACCACCGCCGGGCTGATCGCCATCGGGCCGACGTGCGAGAACAGGATGTTGTAGCCGTCGGGGGCGGATTTGGCGACGAAGGTGGCGCCGATGGTGCCGTTGGCGCCGGGCTTGTTCTCGACGATGAACGGCTGGCCGAGCGATTCGGCGAGTTTGGCGCCGACGATGCGGGTCAGCAGTTCCGCGGGACCGGCCGGCGTCCAAGGGTTGATGAGGCGCACCGGCTTGTTCGGGTACTGCTGCGCGGAGGCGGCGGTCGCGAAAGCCGCGGCGGCGAAAACGAGCAGCGCTTTGGAAATGGATTTCATGGAGATTCTCCTGAGGAAGTTACTCGGGTTTGAGGTTGGCGCTGCGGATGAGCGCACCGATGGTTTCGTTATCGCGCCGCACGTAGTCGGCGAAGGCGGCCGGGCGCATCGGCTCGGCGGCGATGCCCAGCGTCGCCAGTCGCGCGCGGACTTCGGGGCGCTCGTACATCTTGTTCACTTCGACATTCACGAGGTCCACGTAGCGTTCGGAGGACTTCGCCGGCGCGAACAGGCCGAACCAGGTGTTGAGGACGTAGCTGCCGCCGGTTTCGCCGGCGATCGCGGGCACGTCGGGCAGCAGCGGGTCGCCGGCGGCGGAAGTCACGCCGAGCGCGCGCAGTTTGCCCGCCCTGATGTGCGACACCACCGCGAGCGTATTCGGGAACATCGCCTGCACCTCGCCGGCGAGCACGGCGGTGACCGCAGGCCCGGTGCCCTTGTAAGGAATCGCGACCAGCTCGATTCCGGCGCGCGACTTCAGCAGC
>SBAS01000107.1 GCA_005240145.1 Nitrosomonadales bacterium
TCCCCAAGCCGACCGCTTGCGGGTTTGCAAGGTGGCGGCGGGGTCGCCGGAGCCGTTGCAAATCGTCTGCGGGGCGCCCAACGCCCGCGTCGGCCTGCGCGTGCCCTCGCACCCGGTCGCGCAGCAACTGCTGCGCGAATTCGGCGGCGGCGTGGCGGCGCCTTCGGCCAACGCCTTCGGCCACGTCAGCCCGACCACGGCCGCGCATGTGCGCAATGAAATGTCGGTCGAGCTGGTGCTCGACGGCGGCGCGAGCGAGGTGGGAATCGAGTCGACGATCGTCGATCTCTCCGGCGAGGAGGCAGTGCTGCTCAGACCGGGAGGAATCTCGACGTCCGAGCTGGAAAAAATTCTGAAGATAAAGGAAAAGCAGGCCTATTCACCTCGTCATTCCGGGGGGCTGGAGCGGCATTACGCGCCGAAGACGCCCGCCTTGTTGTGCGCGCCGCACGCGCTCGACCAGGAGATCGCGAAGCGCCATGCGGCGGTGGCGGTGCTCGCCTTTTCGCGCCCCGACGAGCGCGTCGATTACTGGATCCGCATGCCGCGCGAGCCGCGTGCCTACGCGCAGCGCCTGTATGCCGCGCTGCGCGAGCTCGACACCGCGCAATGTGAGACGATCCTGATCGAGATGCCGCCGCAGACTGCCGAATGGACTGCCGTATGGGACCGGCTTTCGCGCGCGACGGGATGATGCGAGCCCTCGCCCTGTCTCTGGCACTGTTGCTGGCCGGCTGCAGCGGGCATTCCAACGTGCAGGTTTCCTCGAGCACCCAGCCTATCGCCGCCTGGTCTGCAAACCTGAGGTGCAGGTAGGTTTCTAGGCCCTCTGTGGACCGGGTCTGCCGTCTTCGACGACGAATCGCGCCATCACCTGCGCGCGCGATTCCGGTTTCCGGACCGTTTCCACGCCGATCAGCTCGGCGTTGAAGCGCCCGCCAGCGATGCTGGCGCGCACATAGCCGCGGCGCTCGCCGCTGCCGTACTTGAGGTGCGGATTTTCCGCGAGGATGGCGGGCATGTTGCGCGCCCAGGCGCCCGCCGGAGAAGTAATCGAGGTGCCGACGAACTCGCTCGCCACCACCGGCGCGCGCTCGTCGTCGAAATCGAGCTTGAGGTCGGCGACGAAATGCATGTGCACGTCGCCCCCGATCACCACCGGATTGGCGAGCTTGCGCGCAGAGACGGATTCGAGCAGCCGCTTGCGCGCGGCCGGATAGCCGTCCCAGCTGTCGGTCCAGGCCGTCTGCCGCTCGCCCGACCTGCCTTTGCGCTCGGCCATCAGCACCGGCTGCGCGAGGATGTTCCATGCCGCGCGCGAGGCGGTGAACTGGCGCTCGAGCCAGGCTTCCTGTGCGGTGCCGAGCATGCTGCGCGCCGGGTCGTGCAACTCGGCGCAAGCGCCCACGTCGACTTCGTTGCCGCCGCCCGCTTTGCGCGGGCAGGCTTGCGGCGAGCGGTATTGGCGCGCATCGAGCAGGTAGAAGCTGGCGAGGCTTCCCCATCCCTGCGTGGTGTGGATCTGCATCTTCGGCCCGCCCGGGCGCATGCTGGCCGGCAGCGGCATGTGTTCGTAATAGGCGCGGTAGGCGGCTGCGCGCCGTAGCAGGAATTCCTCCGGCGCCGCGCCATCCTCCTGGCGATCGCCGGCGTAGTCGTTGTCCACTTCGTGGTCGTCCCAGGTGACGATCCAGGGAAACGCCTGATGCGCCGCCTGCAGGTCCGGATCGCTGCGGTACTGCGCGTAGCGGTTGCGATACTCATCGAGCGCAACAGGCTCCTCCGTTCGCTCGTGCGAGCGCACTGTGTTGATGCGCGCCGAGGATTCGTAGATGTAATCGCCCAGGAACACGACGAGGTCGAGATCGTCGCGGACCATGTGCTTGTAGGCGCTGTAGTAACCGCGCTCGTAGTGCTGGCACGAGGCGAAGGCAAAGCGCAGGCGCGCGGCCGCAGTGCCCGCGGCCGGCGCGGTGCGCGTGCGGCCGATGGGGCTTACGGCGTCGCCGGCGAGAAAACGGTACCAATACCAGCGATCAGGCTCCAGTCCGCGCGGCTCGACGTGCACGGAATGCGCCCAGGCAGGATGGGCCTCGGCCACGCCACGCGCAACGATAGTGCGCATCGCTTCATCGGCGGCGATCTCCCAGCGTACTGGAATCGCCAGCGGGCCAGGGGCTCCGAGCAACCTGGTCCACAACACCATGCCGTCGGGTCGCGGGTACCCGGAGGCGACGCCGAGCGCAAAGGGATCGCCCGTGAAGCGTGGTTGGGCGCCGGCGGGCACTGCCTGCGAAACGCCCAGTGCGGCGAGGACCTCGAGGAAGCGGCGGCGGTCGAGCATGCGAATAGAATAACGGCTTCCACGAAAGGCAGTGAGCGGAGAGAGCGAATGATCCATTTTGTTGTGCATGAAGAAGGCGATGGCGTCGGCGTCGTCGTCGTCGAGGGCGTGAAGCAGGGCCAGGAGCTGGTCGGCTGGATCATGGAGGACGACAAGGAGATCAAGATGACCGCGAAGAGCGACATCCCGATCGGCCACAAGCTCGCGCTGAAGGATTTCAAGCCCGGCGACACGGTGATCAAGTACGGCGTCGACATCGGCAAGATCGTCGCGCCCATCGCGCGCGGCGAGCATACGCACGTGCAGAACCTGAAAACCAAGCGCTGGTAAGGAACAACGACTCATGGAACTGAAGAATTCGACTTTCTGGGGCTACAAGCGCGAGAACGGCCGCATCGGCGTGCGCAACCACGTCATCATCCTGCCGGTGGACGACCTGTCCAACGCCGCGGCCGAGGCGGTGGCGAACAACATCAAGGGCACGCTCGCCATTCCGCATCCCTACGGGCGCCTGCAGTTCGGCGCCGACCTGGACCTGCACTTCGCCACGCTGATCGGCACCGGCTGCAACCCCAACGTCGCCGCGGTGGTGGTGATCTGCATCGAGGACGGCTGGGCGAAAAAGGTGGCCGACGCCATCGCCGCCACCGGTAAGCCCGTGGCCTACTTCGGCATCGAGCAGCACGGCGACCACGACACCATCATGCGCGCCTCAAAGAAGGCCAAGGAGTTCCTGCAGTGGGCCTCCGAGCTGCGCCGCGAGGAGCGGCCGCTGAAGGACCTCTGGGTGTCCACGAAGTGCGGCGAATCGGACACCACCTCCGGCTGCGGCGCCAACCCGACTGTAGGCAACGCCTTCGACAAGCTCTACCCGCACAAGGTGACGCTGGCCTTCGGCGAGACCACCGAGTTGACCGGGGGCGAGCACCTGGTGGCGGCGCGCTGCGCCACCGACGAGGTGCGCAAGAAGTTCCAGTTCATGTTCGACCGCTACCAGGCGATCATCGACAAGCACAAGACGAGCGACCTGTCCGACTCGCAGCCGACCAAGGGCAATATCGCCGGCGGCCTCACCACGATCGAGGAGAAGGCCCTGGGCAACATCCAGAAGATCGGGCGGCTGTGCAAGGTCGACGGGGTGCTGGACAAGCACGAGCGGCCCACGGCTCCGGGGCTCTGGTTCATCGACTCGTCCTCCGCCGCTGCGGAAATGGTGACGCTGTGCGCGGCAGCCGGCTACACGGTGCACTTCTTCCCTACCGGTCAGGGCAATGTCATCGGCAATCCGATCCTGCCGGCCATCAAGATTTGCGCCAACCCGCGCACCGTGCGCACCATGAGCGAGCACGTCGACGTGGACGTCTCCGGGCTGCTGCGCAAGGAAATGAATCCCGACCAGGCGGGCGACGCGCTGCTCGAGTGCATGTTCCGCACCGCCAACGGGCGCCTCACCGCCGCCGAGGCGTTGGGTCACCGGGAATTCGTCCTGACGAGACTCTACGAAAGCGCGTGATCGAATGAAGCGCCGCGCGCTGCTGATACGTCGACGGCCGCGAATTGTCGATCGAGGTGCGCTGGACGAATGACAGAATCGAGCGGCTCCCTGCGCTTGCCGCTTTTCAGCACCAGTCCGGGGATCGCCGAAGCCGGTGGATTGTTGGGCTACGGAACCTCTACGGTCGAAAACTGGCGCCGCGCCGCAGCGCCGTCAGCTAGCGTGCGACAGCTTGAGATAATCCGCCGGAGGAAGAATCTTCACTCCGGCGACGGCTTTCCCATAAAGCGCGCCGAAGTGCGCCCGGTCGCCGGTGAGCAGGTGGCTGGCGCGCGCTTCAATGGCAGCGAGCAGAATCGGCGCGTCTTTCGGCACGAGCTTCACGCCTGCCGGGAGTTCGCCTTGCGGCGGCGCATCCACCATCGACAGCTTCGCGACCAGGGCCTGCAGCCGGGAGCGCTGTTCGCCGGTGTCGAGGTTTCGCTCGGCCTCCGCCACGGCGTAGCGCGAGGTGATGAGCGTTATCCCGGGGAGTCGCCATAGCCTCGCGAGCCCGGAACTCTCCCGCCAAGCGCACGAAAACAGGACGTTCGCGTCGAGGAAGACCCGCTGCGTCACGGGCGCCGGTGCGGGAGGTCCTCTGGATCGAACCCCAGCTTGCGCACCTCGCGCACCGCGCGCTTGTAATCCGCCGCATCGACCGCGTTGTTCAGCAGGAACTCGGCCCGGCGCCGCGCGGAGTAGACCTCGACAGGCATGGCGACGGCCGGCCGGATGTTGATCCCGTCCTCGGCCTCCTCGATCACCACCATGCCGCCCTCCGTGAGGCCGAAGCGGCGGCGCAGCTTGGCGGGGATGACCAGGGTCCCGTTGCGGCCGATTTTGCTGGTTTCCATGATTCTGATATTCTGAAGTTCAGAATATAAGATAATAGCATCGAATGATGCAAGTCAAGGTCTGGCGCGGCGGCGCGAACGGGTCCTTCCAGGCCTTTGAAGTGCCGCGCCACGCGAGCCAGACGGTGCTCGATGTCGTCACGCACATCCAGCGCGTGCTCGATCCCACGCTCGCCTACCGCTTCGCCTGCCGCGTCGGCATGTGCGGCTCCTGCGCGATGACGGTGAACGGTGTGGCGCGTTGGACTTGTCGAACGCATATCGACAAAGCCGTCAAGAATGAAAATGAAATAACCATAGAACCTCTGCGCAACCTTCCGGTGATCCGGGATCTCGTCACCGACATGCGCGAATTCTTCGACAAATGGGCGAAGGCCAGGGGCAGCTTCCAGGGCAGTAGAACCCGGCACGACGACTTTGCATTGATTTCTTCAGAAAACGGAAATAGAAAAGAAGTAAACAAGGGAATCGAATGCATCGGCTGCGCGGTCTGCTACAGCGCTTGCGACGTAGTGGCGGCGCGGCCGGATTACCTCGGGCCGGCGGCGCTGAATCGCGCCTGGACATTGGTGAAGGATGAAAGAGATTCCATGGCCATGGAAAGGTTGCGCGCAGTGGCCGGCGATGCGGGTTGCCATTCCTGCCACACGCACATGAGCTGCACCGAGCGCTGCCCGAAGGGAATATCGCCCACCGCCGGAATCGCAGGCCTGAAGAGGGAAATCGCGCGCGCGGTTCTGAAAGGAGCGCTTTGAGCGCCAGGATGCATAGCTTCCTCTGGTTGGCGCAGCGCGCGAGCGCCGCGCTGCTCGCCTTGTGCGTCGTGGTGCACCTGGCGACGATGGTCTACGCCGTGCGCGGCGGCCTTAGCGCAGCGGAAATTCTCGCCCGCACCCAGGGCAGCCTTGCCTGGCTGGCGTTCTACTCGGTCTTCGTGCTGGCCATCGTCGTTCACGTGCCGATCGGCCTGCGCGCGGTGCTGCACGAGTGGCTCAAGTGGCGCGGTGCGTCCAGGGACATGTTTCTGTTGTTGTTTGCTGCGGTTATCGCCTGGGCGGGCATGCGGGCGGTGCTGGGAGTTTTCCTGTGAAGCACCTCGCCCTGGTCCACCGGCTCTCGGGCATCGCGCTGGCGCTGTTCCTGCCGCTGCATTTCTGGGCGCTCGGGCAGGCGCTGCAGGGGGAAGCAAGGCTAGAATCGTTCCTGCGCTGGACCGACCAGCCGCTCGTCAAGGCAAGCGAGTGGGCCATCGTCCTGCTGCTGGCAATTCACCTTACTGGAGGCATGAGAATCCTTATGATCGAATTCCTGACCTGGCGTGACTGGCAGAAAACCCTCGCCGCTGCGACGGCGGCAACGGCGCTCGCGATCGGCCTGATGTTCGCGCTTTCCTCCACCGCGCACGCGCAGGCCTGGCCGCAGAAATCCGTCAAGTTCATCGTGCCGTTTCCGCCCGGCGGCGCGACCGACATTTCGGCGCGGCTGCTGGCGCAGAAGCTGCAGGATACATGGGGCCAGACGGTAGTCATCGAAAACCGCGGGGGCGCGGGCGGCGGCGTGGGCGCGGCCGAAGCGGCGCGCGCGGCGCCGGATGGCTACACGCTGTTCTTTCCGTCCGGTTCGGTCGTCACGGCGAACCAGCACATCTACACGAAGATGAATTACGACCCGGAAAAGGATTTCATTCCAGTCACCAATGTGGTGAGCGGCCCGCAGGTGCTGACGGTGCCGGCGAATTCGCCCTACAACACGGTCGCCGAGCTCATTGCAGCGGGCAGGGCGCATCCTGGCAAGCTCCTCTTCGGGCACGCCGGCATCGGGTCGCAGACGCACCTGGCGGCGGAAAACTTCGTGCACCAGGCGAAGGTCGACGCGGTCGCGGTGCCGTACCGGGGCGAGGGCCCGGGGCTCGCCGCGCTGGTCGGTGGCGAGACGCATTTCTTCGTCGGCAATGTGGCCGCCTCGATCGGATTCATCAAGAGCGGCCGCTTGCGCGCGCTCGGGGTAACCAGCAAGGTCGAGTTCGCGCAACTGCCCGGTGTGCCGACGATCGCGACAACGGTGCCGGGATTCGAGAACACCGGCTGGTTCGGCATCGTCGCGCCGCGCGGCACGCCGAAGGAGATCATCGACAAGGTCTACCAGGACACGAAGAAGGCGCTCCAGGACGCGGCGATGAAGGAGAAGTTTTTCGCGCAGGGACTCGCGCCCGTCGGCAACACGCCCGAGGAGATGGGGCGCGCCATGAAGGCGGAAAGCGAGCTCTGGAAAGCAGTGGTACAGGCGCGGAAAATCTCCGTGAAGTGAGAGTAGATCTGCAGCAGGTCGAGGAAGCCGCCAAGGAGCTCTACATCCGGGCGCTGAAGCTGCTGCCCCCGGACATCAAGCAAGGCTTCGACCGGCTCGCGGCAGGGGAGACGGATGCGGGCGCGAAGCGCATGCTCGGCACCATGATACGCAACATCAAGGTTGCCGAAGACACGCAAAACCTGCTTTGCCAGGACACCGGCATTCCGATCTACAACGTGCGCATCGGCCGCGGCGTCGAGCTGGACGGCTACGGCCTGCAGGAAGCGATCCGGCGCGGCTGCGCGCGCTCGACGCGCGAGTATTCGTTCCGCTCCTCGATCGTGCATCCGACCACGCGGCGCAACGAGCAGACCTCGACGGGGCGCGGCGTGCCGATCATTCATATCGATTTTTCGGACGAGGAAAACACGCTGGAACTGGAAATGATCCCCAAGGGCTCGGGATCGGAGAACAATTCCTGGCTGAAGATGGCGATTCCTGCCGAGGGCGTGGACGCGATCAAGACCTTCGTCGTCGACTGCGTGCTGGAGGCGGGCGGCAAGACCTGTCCGCCAACCATCGTCGGCGTGGGCGTCGGCGGCACATCCGACCTGTGCGTGCACCTTGCCAAGCAGGCAGCCACGCGCGCCCTCGGTACGCACTGCGCTGACCCAGAGGGCGCGAAGCTCGAAGCCGCACTGACTGGCGCCGTCAACATGCTCGGCGTGGGACCGCAGGGTCTGGGCGGCGACTCGACCTCGTTCGCGGTGCACGTCGAGACCGCGGCCACGCACATCACCATGAATCCGGTGGCGGTGAACATGCAGTGCCACTCCGCGCGGCGCGCGCGTGCAATCTTTCGGCCAGAGGGGATCGAATATGGCTTTTAGGGTCTTGGTTCTTCTTCTGCTCGCCTTGCCTGCATTCGCAGCGGAAGTCGCCGGCGTCAGGCTGGAAGACAAGGACCGGGTCGCAAATGCGGATCTGGTGCTTAACGGTGCCGGCCTGCGCAAGCGTGTATTTGTGCAGGTTTATGCGGCTGGCGTCTATCTTCCCGAGAAGAAGACAGTGGCGGCAGACGCAATTTCCGCCGCCGGACCGAAGCGGGTCGCGCTGCATATGCTGCGCGACGTGGAGGCCGACCAGTTCGGCGGCGCGCTGGCCGATGGCATCAAAGACAACCACAGCGAGGCAGAGGCGAAGGCGCTCGAGCCGCGCCTGAAGCAGCTCTCCGCAATCATGGCCGAAATGAAAGAAGCGAAGAAGGGAATGCGCATCACGCTGGATTGGCTGCCGGCGGCGGGTACCCAGGTATCGGTGAATGCGAAACCCCTGGGAGCGCCGATTGCGGGGGAGGATTTTTACCGCGCGCTGCTGCGCATCTGGCTGGGGGACAAGCCGGTGCAGGACGACTTGAAGAAGGCGCTGCTGGGAGGCTGATGCACTACGACTTTACCCCGCCTTTGTCGGAAACTGACGTGCGCAAGCTGCGCGTCAACGACACGGTCACGCTCAACGGGACGCTGTACGGCATACGCGATGCGACCCAGATCCACATGTTCGACCGCGGCCGCAAGACGCGTTTCGATCTCGCCGGCCATGCGGTGATTCACACCGCCCCCAACGTAAGGAAGGTCGGCAATCGCTATGAACCTGTTTGCGTGGGAACGACGACCAGCGACCGCATGGAGCGCTTTACCCGGCCGCTGATGCAGCAGAATGGTGTGCGCCTGATCATCGGCAAGGGTGGGCTCAGGGAGGAGTCTCTCAAGGCCTTTGGCGAACTGGGCGGCGCGTATCTCGCCATCATCGGCGGCGCGGCGGCGCTGGAGACCACCTGGGTCGAGGCGATCGAGGACGTGGATCTCGACGACCTGCACCCGGAATCGCTGTGGCAGTTCCGCGTGCGCGGCTTCGGTCCGCTGGTGGTGGCGATGGACAGCCACGGCGACAGCCTGTACGCCCGGGTAAACAGCGATTCACGCGGCCGGCGCGCGGGCGCGCTGGCGAGTCTGGGCGTGAAGACGTAATAGAATTCCGCATATCCAAAGGAGACAGGGCATGAAATCCAAGACAACTATTGTCGGCGCGCTGCTGCTTGCGTTCGCGGCGACCACCCAGGCGCAGAACATTTCCATCGCCACCGGCGGTACCGGCGGCGTGTACTACCCGCTGGGCGGCGGCATGGCCGCGGTGCTATCCAAGCGCGTGCCGGGCATGCAGGCGACGGCCGAAGTCACCGGCGGTTCGGTCGCCAACCTGCAGCTGATCGGCTCGGGCAAGCCCTACATCGCGCTGACCCAGGCCGATGCGGCGATCGACGCCGTCAGGGGCCAGGACAAGTTCACCGGCAAACCGATCCCGGTGCGCACGCTCGCCGTGCTCTACCCGAACCGCATGCACGTGGTGTCGATCGAAGGCACTGGCGTGACGAAGATGGCCGACTTGAAGGGCAAGCGCGTTTCCACCGGCTCGGGCGGCAGCGCCACCGAGGTGTTCGCGTTCCGCGTCATCGAGGCCGCGGGCCTGGACAAGGACAAGGACATGCGGCGCGAGCGCCTCGGCGTCGCGGAATCCGTGAATGCGCTCAAGGACAGGAAGATCGATGCCTTCTTCTGGGTGGGCGGCCTGCCGACCGCGGCGGTGACCGATCTCGCCAACTCGCCCGGCGTCAAGATCAAACTGATCGACATCGCGGACCTGGTGCCGGAGATGACGAAGAAGCATGGCAACATCTACGTCAAGGACGTCATCCCGCAGCGCATGTACAAGGGGATGGAGAAGGACAATCCCCAGGCTACCGTGACCAACTTGCTGGTGGCGCACGCGGGCATGGATGCGAAAACGGTCTACGCCATCATCAAAACCCTCTGGGAGAATCGCGTCGACCTGGTGCGGGTGCACGCCGAAGCGGTCAACATCAAGCCCGAGAATCAGCGCGCCGACGCCTCGTCGATTCCCTGGCACCCGGCCGCGCTCAAGTTTTTCGCGGAGCACGGCATTGATGTGATGGGTTCGGGCGCCGCTGCGAAGGGCGTGAAGAAAGCCGGCAAAGCCGCAAAGAAGTAGCAGGGCCGGCGGGCTTTGAGCGAAGAAATCGCGAGGCTGCACCAGCCCGCCGCGGAAGTCAGCGAGCAGGCCCTCGCTCGCGCCGAGGCGATGATCGAGCAGGAAGAGGGCGTCCAGAACAAGCTCAAGGGCTGGCTGGCCGCGTTCGTGACGGCGATCGCGGTGGTGATGTCGCTGTTCCACCTGTATACGGCCTACTACATCGTGAGGCCCGAGCACCTGCGCGCGATTCACGTCGCTTTCGTCCTGTTCCTGTCGTTCCTGATCTTCCCTGTTGCCCGCCGCTTCCGGCATCGCGTCATGTGGTGGGACTGGCTGCTGGCGCTGGCCGGCGTCGCGACCGCGGCCTACCTGATCGCGGGCGGCGACGAGTTCTTCGACCGCTCCATCGTGCCCGACGACTGGGACATCGTCTTTGGCGTCGCGCTGTCGCTGCTGGTGCTGGAGGCGATGCGGCGCACCACCGGCTGGATCCTGCCGGTCATCACCTCGTGTTTCTTGGCCTACGCGTTCTTCGGCGAATACCTGCCGGCGCCCTGGACGCACAAGGGTTACGAACTGCCGCGCCTGGTCGGCCACATGTACATGACGCTGGAGGGAATCTTCGGCACTGCGGTGAACGTTTCGTCCACGCTGATCATCCTCTTCACCATCTACGGCGCCTTCCTGCAGTTCTCCGGCGCGGGCAAGTTCTTCATCGATTTTTCGTTCTCGGCGATGGGCGGCAAGCCCTCCAGCGCCGGGCGCACGGTGACGCTGGCCTCGTTCCTTCTCGGCGGCCCCTCGGGGTCCGGCGTTGCAACCACCGTCACGCTCGGCGCGGTGGCGGCGCCGATGCTCGCCAAGGTGGGTTACAGCAAGGAGGAGGCCGGCGGATTGCTCTCCGCGGGCGGCCTGGGCGCGATCATCTCGCCGCCCGTGCTTGGCGCGGCGGCGTTCCTCATCGCCGAGTTCCTCAAGATCTCGTACCTCGACGTGATTCTGATGGCGGTGATCCCGACCTGCCTCTACTACCTGACCCTCTTCATCATGGTCGAGATCGACGTGCGCAAGTTCGGCATGAAGGACGTGGTGTTCGAGAAGGTCGAATCGGTCTGGAGCCTGAGCAAGAAGTACTGGTTCCATTTCCTCTCGCTGGTGTCCATCGTCGCCTTCATGATGATGGGGTTCTCGCCGGAGCTGTCGGTGTTCTGGGCGACGGTGGTCGCGCTCGTCACCAGCTTTCTGCGGCGCGATACCTCTCTTTTGACTTTCGAGCAAAGACCTTTCTGGAAAAACCTGACCGATTCCGGTTTCGTGAGGGCGCTGGAAGGCGGCTCGCGCGCGGTACTCAACGTCGCCGCGACCTGCGCGGGCGCCGGTCTCATCGTCGGCGTCGTGACGCTCACGGGGCTGGGCCTGAAATTCAGCTCTATCGTGCTGGCATACGCGGGCAACTCGCTGCTGCTCACCGCCATCTACACCGCGCTCATCGTCTGGATCGTCGGCCTCGCGGTGCCGGTCACCGCGAGCTACATCATCTGCGCGGTGATCGCCGCGCCGGCGCTGATGGCGCTCGACGTGCCGCCCTTCGCCGCGCACATGTTCATTTTCTACTACGCGGTGCTCTCCGAAGTTTCGCCGCCGACCGCGCTGTCGCCCTTTGCCGCGGCCGCCATCACCGGCGGTGACCCGTACAAGACCACGCTGCAGTGCTGGAAGTACACGACCCCGGCGTTCCTGGTGCCCTTCATGTTCGTGCTCGACCCGAGCGGGCAGGGGTTGCTGCTGATGGGCTCCACCAAGGCGCTGGCGACCGCCGATTGGGGTTCGATTGCGCTAGTCACCTTCACCGCCGCCGTCGGCATCCTGGCGTTGTGCGGAGGCTTCCAGGGCTGGCTGTTCAAGCAGACGCCGGCCTACGAGCGCTGGATGCTGATCGTCGCCGGGTTCCTGCTGGTCTATCCGAGCAAGCTGTTTGACGCGATCGGCTTCGGGCTGGTCGTGGTCGTGCTGGGGTTGCAATGGTTCCGAAAACCCTTGACACCGACATCCTGATCCTCGGATCGGGCGGGGCAGGTTTGTTTGCCGCGCTGCACGCGCACAAGGCGGACCCCTCGCTGTCCATCACGGTCGCGGTGAAAGGCCTGCTCGGCAAGAGCGGCTGCACGCGCATGGTGCAGGGCGGCTACAACGTCGCGCTGGCGAAGGAAGATTCCATCGAGCGCCACTTCATGGACACCATCGAAGGCGGCAAATGGCTGCCCGACCAGGAGCTCGCCTGGAAGCTGGTGGTGCTGTCGATCGAGAGAATCCGGGAGTTGGAGAACGAGCTGGGCTGCTTCTTCGACCGCAACGCCGACGGCACGGTGCACCAGAAGGCCTTCGCCGGGCAGACCTTCGATCGCACCGTGCACAAGGGCGACCTCACCGGCATCGAGATCATCAACCGGCTCGCCGAGCAGGTCTGGGCGCGCAAGATCAATCGGCTCGAGGAGTACAGAGCGGTTGAGTTAATCAAGGATAAAAGCAATTCTGCGATCGCCGGCGTCCTCTTCATCGACATGCGCACGGGCGAGTACGTTTTCGTTCGCGCCAAGGCCGTGCTGCTCGCCACCGGCGGCGGGCCGACCATGTACAAGTACCACACGCCCTCGGGCGACAAGAGCTGCGACGGCCTGGCGATGGCGCTGCGCGCGGGGCTGCCGCTACGCGACATGGAAATGGTGCAGTTCCATCCGACCGGCCTCTACGCGGGCACGCATACGCGCATGACGGGCACGGTGCTGGAAGAAGGCCTGCGCGGGGCGGGCGGTCACCTGCTGAACGGAGCAAAGGAGCGCTTCATGCCGCGCTACGACCCGCTCGCCGAGCGCGCGACGCGGGACTTCGTCTCGCGCGCCATGTACCAGGAAATGCGCAATGGCAACACGAGCCCCAACGGCGGGCTTTTCATTTCCATGCGTCATTTGAATCACGATCTTGTAAGAAGACAATTCAAAGGCATGGTGGAACGCTGCGCCGACTGCGGCTTCGATCTCGCCGGCGGCCTGGTCGAGGTGGTGCCGACCGCGCACTACATGATGGGCGGCGTCGAGTTCGCGCCCGATTGCAGTACCGCGCTGAAGGGCCTGTTCGTCGCGGGCGAGGATGCGGGCGGCGTGCACGGCGCCAACCGGTTGGGCGGCAACGGCGTGGCGAATTCGACTGTGTTTGGCGCGGTTGCCGGCGATGTGATGGCCGGATGGGTAGCGAAGGAAGGGCTACACAGGGAACCGGACCGAAGCGCGCTTGACCAGGCGATTCAGGGCTGCGAGCCGAAAACGACAAAGCAGCATGGCTCGCTCGAACCGGTGCGCGAACGCCTCTACGAAGTGATGTGGGACAAGGTCGGCATCATCCGCAGCGAAGCGGGGCTACGCGCCGCGCTGGCCGAACTCAACGCGCTGGAAACTGAATTGAACGACACCGGAATGGCGGACCAGAACCGCGCTTTCAACCTCACGTGGCATGACTGGCTCAACTTGAAGAGCCTGGTGCAGACCAGCCGCGCGATCGCCGCAGCGGCGCTGGCGCGCACCGATTCGCGCGGCGCGCACTACCGCGAGGACTATCCGGACACCGGGCCGCTGGAAAGTTCTGCGTTTACAAGTTTGAGAATTGAAAATGCAAGAATCACCATAGATCTCAAACCCGTCTCGTTCTGCCGCGTGCGGCCCGGTCAGAGCCTGCTCAAGGACGGCGCTTGATCAGCCCAGGTGCTTACGAAAGAATTCCAGCGTGCGGCTGCGCGCGAGCTTCGCGGCATCGGCGTTCCAGGATCCGCGCTGGTCGCAGTTGAAGCCGTGGCCGGCGCCGGCGTAATAGTGTGCGGTGATTTCGGGATGCAGCGCGGCGATTTCCTTGGCCTGCGCCAGCGTCGGTGACTGGTCGAGTTCGCCGAAATTGCACATCGTCGGGCAACGCGGCTTCTCGGCCTTGAAGCCCGGCATGCCGCCGCCATAGTAGGGCGCCGCGCAGGCCAGGCCGCTCACCTGCGCCGCCGCCAGCCAGGTCACGGTGCCGCCATAGCAATAGCCGACGATGCCGACCTTGCCGCCCTTGGCTGCTTCGCTGAGCGCCGCCTGCACGTCGAGCATGGCCTGCTTCCAGTCGAGCTTCTGCATGATCGCGCGCCCCGACTCGATCTCGGGCGCCGAATAGCCGGTGTCGTAGTTGCGCTGCGCGCGGTCGAACATCGCCGGCGACACGACACGGTAACCGTCGGCCGCGAAGCCGTCGCTCGTCTGCTTGATGTGGCTGTTGACGCCGAAGATCTCCGGGATCACCACCACGCCGCCGCGCGCTTTGCCCGAAGGTTCGGCGAGATAAGCGGCGAATTGGTGACCGTCGGATGCCTTCAGTTCGATGAACTTGCCCATGACTGTTCCTCCCTTAGAATGAATATTATGAAGAAGAAAGGGGACGAATTGCTGCGCCTGGCGCGAAATGCCCTCGAAAGAGCGGGCGCGCACCCGGCGATGGCGGAAGCCGCGGCGCGGCATCTGCTGCGCGCCGAGGAGCACGGGCTGCCTTCGCACGGCATGTCGCGCGTCCCGTTCTACTGCGGCTACCTGAAGCATGGCCGAGCCGACGGCGCGGCGCGGCCGAAGCTGTTAGCCGAGCGCGCTGCGGTGTGCCTCATCGACAATTGCGACGGGCTGCCGTATGAGACAGCCACTTGGGCCGTCGGCGAAGCGATCCAGCGCGCGCGCCGCAACGGCATCGGCTTCGCCGGCATCACCAACAGCACGCATGCAGGCGTGCTCGGCATCCACCTGCTCGCGGTCGCGAAGGAGGGCATGGTGGGCGTCGCCTTCACCAATTCGCCCGCGGCGATACCGGCCTGGGGCGGCAAGAAGGCGCTCTTCGGCACCAACCCGGTCGCGTTCGCGTTCCCACGTCAGAACGCCGATCCGCTGGTCATCGACCTCGCGCTCACCACCGTGGCGCGCGGCAAGATCATGCTGGCGATGCAGAAGGGCGAGAAAATTCCCG
The DNA here is from genome assembly GCA_005240145.1 of Nitrosomonadales bacterium. Taxonomy (GTDB): domain Bacteria; phylum Pseudomonadota; class Gammaproteobacteria; order Burkholderiales; family SG8-39; genus RBG-16-66-20. Next base: position 15,110 of record SBAS01000107.1, read on the forward strand.
CAGGCTGGGCGCTCGATCGCAACGGCAAGCCGACCACGGACGCGAAGGAAGCGCTGGATCACGGCAGCCTGTTCGCGATCGGCGGCGCGAAGGGCGCGATGCTGGCGCTCGCCTTCGAGCTCATCTGCGCCGCGCTCACCGGCGCGGCGATCGGCACCGAGGCCGATTCGTTCTTTTCCGAGCAGGGCAACAAGCCGAGGATCGGCCATGCCTTCCTCGCCATCGACCCCGGCGCGCTCGCCGGGCAGGCGCGCTACTTCGAGCGCATCGAGACGCTGATCAGCACGATGCTCGCCGACGAAGGGGTGCGGCTGCCCGGCGCACGGCGCTTCGCTTCGGAAGCGAAACTGCGCGCCGCGGGCATCGATATCGCCGACGACCTGCTGGCAAGGATCGAGAAACTGGCCGCGGGCTGAGATGCACTGGGGCGCTGTCATCGAGTTGCCGAAAATGAAGGTTGCGGTGGCAACCCGCGACGTGAATGGAAACCCGTTTGTCTCGGCGATCCGCTACCTGCCGCCTGAAGCCGAAATCAAGGCGCCGGAGAACGAACTCGCCGAGCGCGCGGTACGCCAACCCTGAACTCCAAAAGGACCGCCGGCGCGTCGGTGCTGCTCGATTCGTTTGCGGACGCGTTGTGGCTGGAGGACGGGCTGTCGAAAAACACGCTCTCCTCGTACCGGCGCGACCTGGAGCAATTCGCGGCGTTTCTGAATGATTGCCCGCTGGAAAAGGCAGGCGAGAAGGATTTGTTCGCATTCCTCGCCGCGCGCCGCGGCCGTGCCTCGAGCGCCGCGCGCATGCTCTCGAGCCTGAAGCGCTTCTACGGCTGGTGCCTGCGCGAGCGGCACATCAAGGCCGATCCGACGCTGAAGATCGATCCGCCCAAGCGCGCGCCGCGCTTTCCGAAGGTGCTGTCGGAGGCCGATGTCGAGGCGCTGCTCGCCGCGCCGGATGCCAACACGGCGCTGGGCATGCGCGATCGCGCCATGTTCGAAGTGCTCTACGCCTCGGGCCTGCGCGTGTCGGAACTGGTCGGGCTGAAGCTGTTTGAAGTGAATCTCGACGCCGGCGTGCTGCGCGTCCTCGGCAAGGGTTCGAAGGAACGCCTGGTGCCGCTGGGCGAGGAAGCCGTGGATTGGGTGCGCCGCTACAAGGAGGATTCCAGAATTGCCCTGCTGAAGAAAAAATCCTCCGACTACCTGTTCGTGACGGGCCGCGGCGCAGGCATGACGCGCCAGGCGTTCTGGCAGAACATCAAGCGCTACGGCGCGCAGGCGGTGCCGAAGAAGCATTTTTCGCCGCACGTGCTGCGCCACGCCTTCGCCACCCACCTCATCAACCACGGCGCCGACCTGCGCGTGGTGCAGATGCTGCTCGGCCACGCCGACATATCCACCACCCAGATTTACACCCACGTCGCGCGCGAACGCATGAAGGCGCTGCACGCGAAGCACCATCCGCGCGGCTGACGACGGACCGGGAGCCGCCTAGCGTTTGCCGCGTTCGATCGACACGCCGACGAATTTGGCGTTCGGCAGGATGCCGATCTTGGCGGCGCTGACTCTTACCCAGGGAGCCTTGAAATCGTCGATCAGCAGTTTTGCGATACGGTGGGCAAAGGTCTCGATCAGGCGGAAATGGCCGGTGCCGGCGAGCGCCTTGATGCCGAGGGCCACCTGCTCGTAGTCGATGGTGTCGGCAACCTTGTCGCTGGCGAACACGGTGGTGCCGGGGATGCCGATGTCCAGGTCGATCGAAACGGTCTGTGCCACGTGGCGCTCGCGCTTGTGGATGCCGATCAGCACTTCAACCCGCAGCTCGCGAATCAGGATGGTGTCCATGCCGGCAGATTATAGAATCACGGGCCTATGCAGACGGACCTGATTGAAACGATTGCCATCGCGCTCGCCGCCTATGCGCTGGGCTCGATCTCTTTCGCCGTCTTCGTCAGCAAGGCGATGCGCCTGCCCGATCCGCGCAGCTACGGTTCCAACAACCCGGGCGCGACCAACGTGCTGCGCACCGGCAACAAGCTCGCCGCCGCTTTGACGCTGCTCGGTGATGCGGGCAAGGGAGCGCTCGCGGTGGGCCTGACCGTGCTGTACACCGGCGAGAGCGCGATCTCGGGATTCAACGCGCCTATGGCCGGCGCGATGGCCCTGCTCGGCCATATTTACCCCGCGTTTCATGGCTTCAAAGGCGGCAAAGGCGTTGCCACCGCGGCCGGCGTCCTGCTTTCCCTCAGCCTCTACCTCGGCCTGGGCGCGCTGCTGAGCTTCGGCATCATCGTGCTTTTTTTTCGCATGATTTCGCTCGCTTCCATCATCGCCGCGCTCTTCGCCGTGTTCTGGGCCTGGTCCCTGTTCGGCATGACCCCCGTCACGCCTGTGGTGGGCGCCATTGCGCTGCTGGTGATCTGGCGCCACCGCGAGAACATCGCTCGACTCCTGCGCGGCGTCGAGCCGCGCCTGGGAGAAAAGAAAACATGAAAATCCTGGTGCTTGGCGCCGGCGCGGTCGGCGGCTATTTCGGCGGGCGCCTCGCCGAGGCGGGCGCGGAGGTGACCTTCCTGGTGCGGCCGCAGCGCGCGGAGTTGCTTGGCAGGGTCGGCCTGCGAATTTCCAGTAAGGCCGGGGGCGACCTGACGCTGCGGCCGAAATGCGTGCTTGCCGGAGAGGTGAAGCCCGCATACGACATCGTACTTCTCACCGCCAAAGCCTACGATCTGCCCAGCGCCGTCGATGCTATTGCGCCGGCGATGGCCGGTGGCAAGGGCCATGTGCTGCCTCTGCTCAATGGCATGGCTCACCTCGACCTGCTCGATGCGCGCTTCGGCCGAGAGCGCGTACTGGGCGGTGTCGCTTACATCGCCTCGACGCTCGCGCCGGACGGGGAGATCCGGCACCTGAACGATTTCCACCGCGTTGTCTTCGGGCCACGGCACGCGGCCCAGAAGGATGTCTGCGCCGGGCTTGCCGCGGCCGGCGCCGGGTCGAAAAGCGAGATCAAGCTCATCGGCACGATCGAGCAGGCGTTATGGGACAAGTGGATGCTGCTGGCGACGCTCGCGGGGATCACCTGCCTGATGCGTGCGCCGATCGGCGACATCACCTCCACCGGGTCGGGTGCCGCGTTGACGCTCGCGCTGCTCGAAGAGAACACCTCGGTGGCGCGCGCCGAAGGGTTTGCAACGCCCGACGCGGTGCGCGCGAACTACCGCAACATGCTGCTGCAAAAAGGCTCGTCCATGGCTGCCTCGATGCTGCGCGATGTCGAATCGGGCGGTCAGGCCGAAGGCGATCACATCCTGGGGGCGCTGCTTGGTCTGGCGCGCAAGCATGGGCTCGCAACTCCTTTGCTGGAGATTGCCGCGACCCATCTGGAAACCTACGCGGCGCGCAGAAAGCGCGAAAAATCTACCCGAGCGCCGCCAGGTCCCAGCGCGGGCGAACGCTGAAGGCGTGATTCGGGTCCGGAGTGATTTTTCCGGCCTGAATGCGCAGCGCGGCGGCAAACGCGATCATGGCGCCGTTGTCGGTGCACAGTTCCGCTGCGGGATAAAACACCTCGAACCCGGCGCGCGCGGCGCGGTCATTCAGCGCGGCGCGCAGTTGCTTGTTGGCGCCGACGCCGCCGGCGACGACGAGCTGCGTCAGGCCGGTCTTTGCCATCGCCAGGCCGCATTTCGCCACCAGCACTTCCACCACCGCATCGACGAATTCGCGCGCGAGGTCCTTCTTTTCCGGCCGGATCTCCTTCTTCATCAGCGTCAGGACGGCCGTCTTCAGGCCGGAGAAACTGAACTCCAGGTCGCCGCTGGCGATCATCGGCCGCGGCAGCTTGCAGCGCCCGGGCCTGCCGGTTTCCGCCAGCATCGAAAGTGCCGGTCCGCCGGGGTAGCCCAGGCCGAGCAGCTGCGCCGTCTTGTCGAACGCCTCGCCCGCGGCGTCGTCAAGCGTTTCGCCGAGCAGTTCATAGCTTCCGACCTGCGTCACGCGCATCAATTGCGTATGGCCACCCGAGACCAGCAGGGCGACAAAGGGAAGCTGCGGCGCGCGCGCGCCAAGCAGCGGCGAGAGGAGGTGGCCTTCGAGGTGATGGATGCCGATCGCGGGCACCTTCAGCGACTGCGCCAGGCTGCGCGCGAAGGCCGCGCCGGCCAACAGCGCGCCGGCCAGGCCCGGCCCTTCGGTATAGGCGACGGCGCCGATGTCCGCCAACCTGCGCCCTGCGCGCTCGAGCACCTGGCGGCTGAGCGGAACCAGCCGGCGCAGATGGTCGCGCGCGGCGAGCTCAGGCACCACGCCGCCATAGGCTTCGTGCATTGCGACCTGGGAATGCACCACGTGGGCCAGCAGCCGGCCGGGCAACCGGGCTGCCTTCGCTTCGTAGAGCGCGATGCCGGTCTCGTCGCAGGAGGTCTCGATGCCGAGAATGAGCATGGGCGGGATTGTGCCTTGGAACCTTCTGATTCTGATAGAATCTCGCCCTTTCCGAATTCCCGGGACACAGGAAACGCATGCCGACCGTACGCATCAAGGAAAACGAGCCCTTCGAAGTGGCGATGCGCCGCTTCAAGCGCACCGTGGAGAAAACCGGCCTCCTCACCGAACTGCGCGCGCGCGAGTTCTACGAGAAGCCCACCACGGAGCGCAAGCGCAAGCTGGCCGCCGCGGTGAAGCGCCATCACAAGCGCCTGCGCAGCCAGCTGCTGCCGAAGAAGATGTACTAGGAGCTGCTATTTTGTATCCTGGACGCCTCGGCCCGATGCCGGGGCGTTTTGATTTATGCAACTGAAAAACAGAATAACGGAAGACATGAAGACTGCGATGCGGGCAAAGGACGCCGCGCGCCTCGGCACGGTGCGCCTGCTGCTCGCGGCGATGAAGCAGAAGGAAGTGGACGAACGCGTCGTCCTGAGCGATGCCGATGTGCTCGCCATCATCGACAAGATGGTCAAGCAGCGGCGCGAGTCCATCGCCCAGTTCGAGAAAGCGGGCCGCACTGACCTGGCCGATGGCGAGAAGGCCGAGATCGCCGTGCTCTCGACCTACCTGCCGCAGCAATTGGACGAGGCCGAAGTGGCGCAGGCGATCGCCGCGGCGATCACCGAGTCGGGCGCCAGCGGCGCCAAAGACATGGGCAAAGTCATGGGCTTGCTGAAATCCCGGCTCGCCGGCCGCACGGATATAGGGAAAGTCTCGGGTCTGGTAAAAGCAAAGCTTGCCGGGTAAATTGCTGGAGGCGCCGGCCGCGCCGTGCTGGCGGCGCCCTGCGCCGTGATTCCAGAGTCTTTCAAGCAGGACCTGCTCAACCGCGTCGACATTGTCGAAGTGGTGTCGCGCTACGTGCGGCTGAAAAAGGGCGGGGCAAACTACACGGGGCTTTGCCCTTTCCACAACGAGAAGTCGCCCTCGTTTTCCGTCAGCCCGGCGAAGCAGTTCTATCACTGCTTCGGCTGCGGCGCGCACGGCAATGCCATCGGCTTTCTCATGTCCTACGGCGGCCTGGGCTACGTCGATTCGGTCAAGGACCTCGCCTCGATGGTGGGCATGCAGGTGCCCGAAATGCAGCCGCGCTCGCGCGAAGAGTCGGAGCGCGAGGCCGAGCGCAAGGAGCAGGAGACCAGCCTTGGCGCGGTGATGGAAGTGGCAATGGAGTTTTACCGCGCCGAACTGAAAAAGACGCCGCGCGCCATCGAATACCTCAAAGGCCGCGGCCTGACCGGCGAAATCGCCGCGCGCTTTCGCATCGGTTTCGCGCCCGACGACTGGCAGGGGTTGAAGGGGGCGTTTCCGGACTACGAGCACAAGTCGCTGGTGGAGGCGGGGCTGGTGATCGCGAACGAGGGCAAGCGCTACGACCGTTTCCGCGATCGCATCATGTTTCCGATCCTCAACGCGCGCGGCGCGGTGATCGGATTTGGCGGCCGCGTGATGAAGGCGGAGGACACGCCGCTACCGGGGGAAGAGAAGGGGTCCCCCGGTCCTAAATACCTTAATTCGCCCGAAACGCCGCTGTTTGAAAAGGGCCGCGAGGTCTACGGCCTGGTGCAGGCGCGCGACGCCGTGCGCGCCGCCGGCCGCGTGCTGGTGGTCGAGGGCTACATGGACGTCGTCGCGCTGGCGCAGTTCGGTGTCGGCTATGCGGTGGCGACGCTCGGCACTGCGACTACGCCGGTGCATGTCTCGAAGCTGCTGCGCCTGACCGACGAGCTGGTGTTTTCGTACGACGGCGACCAGGCCGGCCGCAAGGCGGCCTGGCGCGCGCTCGAAGTCAGCCTGCCGCTCGCGTCCGACGCGAAACCGATCCGCTTCCTCTTCCTGCCCGCTGAGGATGACCCGGACAGCTACATCCGCAAGCACGGCAAGGACGCCTTCGAGCAGCTGGTGCGCGAAGCACCCACGCTGTCGGAGTTTCTTATCGCCGAACTCAGATCGGAGCACGATCTGAACAACGCGGAAGGACGCGCCGGCTTCCTCACGGCCTCGAAGGCGTACCTGGAAAAACTCGCCGCGCCGGTACTGCGGATGCAGTTGCTCAGGGAGTTCGCCACTCTGGGCCGCGTGACGCCAGAGGACATCGAGCGGCTGCTACAACCGAACAGCGCCCCGGCATACCGGAATCCCGCCCCCAGAAAGGAAGCGGCACCGATAGCGAGCAGCCACGAACGCAGCCTGTTGCGCTGTGTCCTGGCAAAGCCAGAGCTGGCGATGGGGCTGGACGATGAGCTTCTCGACCCGGAGAGGCTGGAAACTCGCGCCCTGCGCGTGATTGCCGAATGGCAGGGCGAGGACATACCCAGCGCGGCCATGCTGATCGAGCGTTTCCAGGGTACGGAATTCGAGGAGGTCGTGGCTGAGGTGATGGCAGTGGCGATAGAGCATGACCTCGACGCGGCTTCCGCGGAGCATGACTTCGGCCAGATCCAGCTCGCCCTGCGCATCAAGCGCACGAACCAGGAAATCGAAAACCTGAAGTCCCGGGTGAATGCGGATCCGCGTCTGGGCCAGCGGCTGAACGTCCTGGTGAAGGAACTCGGGCAGCTGAAAAATCAGCGCGCCACGCCGCCGCCGTAGCCAACTCGGCACGATGATTGCAGAGGCAATGCTACTCGAACGAAAGCGCGCCTTGGCCAGTCAAATCTGAGACTTCGACCGCTGCATAGGGTAGAATCGCGCCCTTTTTCCGCACCGGCGATTGTCGGGCGTTCACGAGGCAAGAATGGCCAAACTCAAGCGTAAAACGAAGCCTGCACGAGTCTCCAAGGCCAAGAAAAAGCCCCTTAAAAACAAGGTATTGAAAAATAAACTGGCGCTGAAAGCACGCCAGGCGGTAAAGGCTGCGAAGGCTGCCGCGAAGCTGCGCAAGAAGCTGCAAGCGCAAAAGGCGGCGGCGCGACTGAAGGAAAAAGCGGCAAAACTCGCCCTGCGGGTCGCCGCGAAGAAGGCCAAGGAAAAAGAAAGAGCCGCGGCGAAGCTGGCGAAAGCCGAGGTGAAAAAAGCGAAAGCCGCTGCGAAACTTGCGGCCAGGCTCGCCAAAGCCCAGGCCAAATCGGCGGGCAAGCCCGGCATCAAGAGCGCCAAGGCGGCGCTCGAACTGCTCGAGGCGAACGTCGCCGCGGCCAAGGGCAAGGGCCGCCCGGGCAGGAAGGGCAAGAAGGACGCCTGGCTGATTCCGCCGGAGCTGCCCAAGGAAGACGCCGAGACGCGCCGCACGCGCCTGAAGAACCTCATCAAGCTGGGCAAGGATCGCGGCTTCCTCACGTATTCGGAGATCAACGACCACCTGCCCGACGACCTGGTGGATGCCGAGCAGATCGAAGCCATCATCTCGACCTTCGGCGACATGGGCATCCGCGTCTACGACCAGGCGCCCGACCAGGAACAGCTGCTCATCAGCCCGGACCAGCCGGCGGCGACGCCGACCGACGATGACGTCGAGGAGCAGGCCGAGGCCGCGCTGTCGACGGTGGATTCCGAATTCGGTCGCACCACCGACCCGGTGCGCATGTACATGCGCGAGATGGGTTCGGTGGAACTGCTCACGCGCGAAGGCGAAATCGAGATCGCCAAGCGCATCGAGGACGGCCTGCGCCACATGATCCAGGCGATCAGCGCCTGCCCGACGACGGTGCGGAGCATCCTCGATCTCGCGACCAAGGTCGAGAAGGACGAGTCGCGCATCGACGAAGTTGTCGACGGCCTGATCGATCCGAACGCGAAAGAAAGCTTCGACCCGAAGAAGGCCGCGCCGCCGCCCTCCGAGGAAGAGGAAGAGGAACAGATCGAGGAGGAAGAGGGCGCCTCGGAAGAGGAGGAGAACGCCGCGCAGACCGCCAGCCTGCTCAAGCTGAAGACCGAGGCGCTGGAGAAGTTCGCGCGCATCCGCCGCCTGTTCGAAAAGCTGAAGAAGGCGCTCGAGAACAAGGGTTCGCGCGACAAGGACTACCTCAAGGTGCGCGATCAGATCACCAACGAGCTCATGACGATCCGCTTCACCGCGCGCACCGTCGAGCGGCTGTGCGACAGCGTGCGCGGCTTGGTCGAGGAAATCCGCTCTCACGAGCGCCAGATCCAGGACATCCTCGTCAACAAGGCGAGCATGCCGCGCTCGCACTTCATCAAGGTCTACGCCGGGGCCGAGGGCTCCAAGCGCTGGCTCACCACGGAACTGAACGCCGGCCATCCGTGGAGCGAGGCGCTGATCCGCCTGGAGCCTTCGGTGCTCGAACTGCTGGGCAAGATCCAGGACGTGCAGCACAAGATCGGCATCTCGATCAAGGACCTGAAGGACATCAACAAGCAGATGTCCACCGGCGAAGCCAAGGCGCGCCGCGCCAAGCGCGAGATGACCGAAGCCAACCTGCGCCTCGTGATCTCGATCGCGAAGAAATACACCAACCGCGGCCTGCAGTTCCTCGACCTCATCCAGGAAGGCAACATCGGTCTCATGAAGGCGGTGGACAAGTTCGAATACCGGCGTGGCTACAAGTTCTCGACCTACGCCACCTGGTGGATCCGCCAGGCGATCACGCGCTCGATCGCCGACCAGGCGCGCACCATCCGCATCCCGGTGCACATGATCGAGACCATCAACAAGATGAACCGCATCTCGCGCCAGATCCTGCAGGAGACGGGCTCCGAGCCCGATCCGGCGACCCTCGCGCTGAAGATGGAAATGCCCGAGGACAAGATCCGCAAGATCCTCAAGATCTCCAAGGAGCCGATCTCAATGGAAACGCCGATCGGCGACGACGACGATTCGCACCTCGGCGATTTCATCGAAGACCAGTCCACCATGGCGCCCGCGGATGCCGCGACCTACGCCAGCCTGCGTGACGTCACCAAGGAAGTACTCGATACCCTCACGCCGCGCGAAGCGAAAGTGCTGCGCATGCGCTTCGGCATCGAGATGAGCACCGACCATACGCTGGAAGAAGTGGGCAAGCAGTTCGACGTCACGCGCGAGCGCATACGCCAGATCGAGGCCAAGGCGCTGCGGAAACTGCGGCATCCCTCGCGCTCCGAAAGACTGAAGAGCTTCCTGGATCAGGAAGGCTAGAACAACACCGGAGGGTGAGGGAGTCCAGGGCCGCCAGGGAAACCGGGTGGCCCTTCTTTTTTGCAGTAAGCTTTTGCCCGCGGGCCGGTAGCTCAGCTGGTCAGAGCAGGGGACTCATAATCCCTTGGTCCTTGGTTCGAATCCAAGCCGGCCCACTAATATAATCAATTGGTTATGTAAATTTTGGTTTAAGGGTTTTCTGTTAAGTCCCCGTAGTAGTCCCCGTTCATGCTTCAGCAGCTCCACTATTCCGGGGTGTCTTTTGTAACGTAAAGTGCTTGGCGCTAGGGTGATGTCGCGGCCGCGCGCCCGTAAATCCAAACTCGCCAGGAGTACCTGATTCTCCCGGTCGGTAGGCCCCGAGACAGCCACGGGGCCTCGAGCAGCATTTTCCGCGTTCCGCCCTTGTAGCCCGCATAGCGGCGCGCGCGCTGCAGTACCTAACCCGACGGCGCGCCTTGCATCCCTTCAGGCGGCGCCTATCGTGCTTCTCCTGTGCAATCTTGGCGAACACCCTTGGCCCAAAGCGATGTCACGCAACCCTCGGGGGTCATTTTGAGCAGTTCCGTGCGTTCCATTGCGTTGACGGTATCTCTGCTTCTGGCGCAGTCGGTGGCAGGAGTTGAGCCTTCAGGCATCGTGACGGAAGTACACGATGGCGACACGGTAACGCTCGTCAATTTGCGGCATACGTACAGGATTCGCCTGGCCGACATTGACGCGCCCGAGCTCGGACAGCAGCGCGACAAGGATGCGAGGGGTGATTCGTTCCCCTTCGCGTCCTTGGCGGTGGAACCTGGCGCACTCGCTTCGCTCGGGTGAGCACCTGCTCTCACCACTCCGTGGTCGCCAAGTGCGCCAGAGCATTCATTGTGGGTCGAGCGTCCTGGCCTTTAGCCAGGCCATGAAGTGCGGCGCACCGTCGGTGAGCGTCGTAACGTGATTGGCCTTTATCTGCACATAGGCGTTGCGCGGATCGGGCGGCAGGCGGTCGAAAATCGTCGATTTCGCTACGGACACGATACGATCCTGATCGCCTACGATGAGTAACGCCGCGATCCCTGGCCGGACCTTGGCCGCTATTCGGCTCATCTCCGCATCGCCCTCGGGGTCGAACCACGAGACATAGTCTGCGGCTTTCATCCGCGGGCTCAGACGTTGGCCCTGATTGGTGTCGACGAACAAGGCAGTCTCGCCTCCCCGTCCGGCAGCGACCATGCTTTTCGCCGTGGCCAAGGCGTCGCGCATGAAGCCGATCTCCTGATAAGTCATAGGCACATGACCGGGAGCGGTTAGGATGATCCCATCCACGTCGCGCTTGAGGGCTGCATAGGTGATCGCCGCGGCTGTGCCCATACTGTGGCCTAGCAGAATGACGGACTGCGCGCCGGCCTGGCGCGCCGCCGCCACCTCGCGTGCGATCTCAGCCATGGCGCTGTCTACACCCCCGTCGAGATAGCGATTGCGCGACCACGGCAGTTCGGGCCTGCGGACAAGCATTCCAGCGCTGTGCATTTGCGCAACCAGACTCTCCCAGTGCGGCCCCACCGGCCCGCCGTACTTCCCATGCAGCAGCACGATGCCGATCTTCTTTTCGGCGGCGGCCGGATTGGCGAGGACGCCGAAAGCAACCACTGCGGAAAGCAGAAAAGTGACAAGCCAGCGTTGGCTAGGCCACACCTGCCGACACAAACGCAATCCATCGTTCATAGCGCCCCCTTGGTTGAGATTGGTGTTGTTTAGCTAGAGCGGCGGTGTCCCGAGCGTAGTTGAAGGTTGGAAGGTGGCGGTTTCGCCGGTGAATCCGAGAGAATCGGGTTTGCCGTCCAAAAAACTCTCTACAGGAGA
>SBAS01000027.1 GCA_005240145.1 Nitrosomonadales bacterium
ATGGCGGGGGTATCGACCCGCAAGTACGCCCAAGTGATCCCGCCGATGGCGCACAGCGTGGGCATTGGCAAGAGCAGCGTGTCGCGCAAGCTCGTGGCGCGCGGAATGCCGAGTTTTCGGCTCACCTCCTGCACCGTGAGCCCCTCGTCGCCGAGCAGTTGGCACAACTGCCGCTGATGCGGCGTCAGGCGCTTCATCGCCCTCACGAGGTCCACGCGGGCCTCGTCGCCGAGCACTCGGCCCGGTTCCTCCTTTTCCCGGACTTGCGTCGCATCGACGATGTCGAGCAGCGACGAAGAATCCTCCTCGTCGCCTATAGGCTCGTCGAGTGAAATTGATTCGTAGTTGGCTTTTCGCTTGTCGGACTCGCGCTCGCGCACGAGATCCATAAGCTTGTTGCGCAGCACTCTTGCCATGAATGCCGTGCGCGTCGTCTCGCGCGATGGGTCGAACTCGCCCCGCACCGAAATCCAGTGCACGAGACACTCCTGCATGAGATCGTCGAACTCGTCATGCTGCAGTGATCGCCATCGCGACCGAAACTCGCTGATCAGTTTTTTCGCAACCCCAAGCTCCCACCCCTCGAATAGACCCCTGTAATCCCAACCCATCCTGCCCCCGCGCGCTCGCCACGCGACGGGGGATGAAACGAGTTCTTGTTAGCAGGGCTTGCGAGGAGCGCTGCCTAAAAGACATAGAGATCAACAATTAACGTATGCGCGCGGGAATCGCCGACAGCTCTCCCGGAAAATCCGTATTCATGTGTGGAACCAGCAGAACCGGCGCATCGGTCCAGCGTTGCGGGGAGGCTCCCGGCTGCGGGAATCTCAAAGAGACACATCGAATGAAGCACGCAATCCTGCCGAGAGTTCTCAGGGTCGGCGAAGCACCGGCCTATCTGGGCATGAGCCGCGCTTTGTTCGACCGCGAGGTTCGTCCGTCGATCACGGTAGTACGGATCGGAAGCCAAGGGCTCGGGGTCGATCGACACGAGCTTGATGCCTGGGCCGACCGATTCTTCGAAAGCCGCCGGGCACTTGATGCGAACGCAAAGACGAAGCACAATACCGGCGGCAGCGAACGCCCGGACGGAAAAGGAGGTCATCCATGGGGCGTTCGAAAACGACGGGGCTCATCTGCCGCAACGGCGTTTGGCACATCCAGAAGCACATCAAGGGGTACGGAAGACTTTGCGAAAGCACTGGCACTCGTGACTACGCAGAAGCCGAGCGATACCTGATTTTTCGGATCAACCAGATCCGCGATGCATCGCTCTACGGCGTACGTCCGGCGCGGTTTTTTCGCGAGGCGGCAACAAAGTACCTGCTGGATCATCAGCACATGGCGTCGATAAAGGACTCGGCGAACATGCTGAAGCAGCTTGATCCGTTCATCGGTGACGTGCCGCTGAATCGGATTCACGATGGTGTGCTATCGGGGTTTTTGCGCAATCGTCGTGCGGACGGCGTGAGCCACCGTACGATTAACATGGCAATAGAGAGGGTCACGCGAATACTGCGACTTGCGTCAACCGTGTGGCGAGATGAGAACGGGTTGACTTGGTTGGAAGCTGCACCAGCGCTCACGAAGCTTGACGAGCGCGCGACGCAGCGCAAGCCATATCCGCTTTCGTGGGAAGAGCAACGCGTGCTCTTCCAATTGCTGCCAGACCATCTGTCCCGCATGGCGCTCTTCAAGGTCAATACGGGGTGCCGGGAGCAGGAGGTCTGCCGGTTGCGATGGGACTGGGAAGTGGCGGTACCCGAATTGGGGACCAGCGTGTTTCTCATTCCAAGCAATTTCGGCGGGCGACGCGAGTTTTCAGGTGTGAAAAATGGCGAAGATCGTTTGGTGGTTCTGAACGAGGTCGCCAAGTCGATCATCGACGCGCAGCGAGGCAAAGACTCGCACTGGGTGTTTCCCTACCGGGGACGCGCCATCGGGAAGATGAACGACACGGCCTGGAAGAAGGCGCGACGCCGCGCGGCTGAGCAGTGGCAAGTAGAGACGAACGAGCCGGCGCCCGAGGGATTCGGGCGCGTGCGTGTGCATGATTTGAAGCACACGTTCGGCCGCAGGCTAAGGGCGGCCGGGGTTTCGTTCGAGGATCGTCAAGTGTTGCTCGGGCATAAGAACGGGAGCGTGACTACGCACTATTCCGCGCCCGATATTGCGAACTTGGTCGAAGCGGTGAACAGTGTCGCGGCGACCGAACAACGCAAAATCGACGCAATGACGATTTTGAGGAGAAAGACGGGGTAAACAAAAACCCGCCAAGATTTTGAATCAAGGCGGGTTTTGGTGGTCGGGGCGAGAGGATTTGAACCTCCGACCACCTGCACCCCATGCAGGTACGCTACCAGGCTGCGCTACGCCCCGAGACTGCGAAGTTTAACAGACGCCCCAGCGGCTACCGCAGGGAATCCAGCAGCTCGCGCAGCTCGCGCTTGAGGACCGAGGTGTCGGCGGCAGAACCCGCGTGCGCCTCGCGCCGCTCGTCGCCCGTGACGGCGTTATCGAGACGGTTGCGCGCCCCGCTGATGGTGAAGCCTTCTTCGTAGAGCAGCTCGCGGATGCGGCGGATCAGCAGCACCTCGTGGTGCTGGTAGTAGCGCCGGTTGCCGCGGCGCTTGACCGGTTTCAACTGCGTGAACTCCTGCTCCCAGTAGCGCAGGACGTGCGGCTTCACCCCGCAAAGTTCGCTTACCTCACCGATGGTGAAGTAGCGCTTGGCAGGGATCGGCGGTAGATCAACTTTCCTGCGGCTTGGCTCCATGGCGTGACTTCTCGACCATGGCTTTCAGCTTCTGGCTGGCGTGGAACGTCACCACGCGGCGGGCGCTGATGGGAATTTCCTCGCCGGTCTTAGGATTGCGGCCCGGGCGCTGCGGCTTGTCGCGCAGCTGGAAATTGCCGAAACCCGAGAGCTTGACGCTCTCGCCACGTTCCAGCGCTCCTCGAATCTCCTCGAAGAACGCCTCCACCATGTCCTTTGCCTCGCGCTTGTTCAGTCCGACCTTTTCAAACAAAAGATCGGCCAGTTCGGCCTTGGTCAAAGTCATCACAACTCCATGATATATATATATATTTTATTTTTTACGAACGGATTTTGGCGCCAAAGCGCCGCCCCCACAGCCCAATCAGCGCATCGCGCGCCGAATCGGCCTCCCCATCCGTGAGGGTTCGTTCAGTATCTTGCATAACTACCCGGAATGCAAGGCTTTTCTTCCCCGGGGGCAGGCTCTGGCCCTGGTACAGATCGAATACCCTGACCTCCTGCACGATGGCCGGTTTTTCGGCCTGGACGGCCTCCAGGAAGGCCTCCGAGCGCACGCCTGCGTCCACCAGGAGGGCGATGTCCCGCACCACGGGCGGGAAGCGCGAGGGCTGCCTGGGACGCGGCAGCGGCGCCTCTGCAAGGGCATCCGCCTCCAACTCGAAAAGCACCGCCGGCTGCGGCAGCTCGTACTTCTGTTGCCAGCGCGGATGCAGTTCACCCAGCCACCCCGCGTGCCCGAAACCTGCGGCGCCGTCGATGAGCACGCGCGCCGAGCGCCCGGGATGCAGCGCCGGATGCGCCGCGGCCTCGAAGCGCAGCCGCCGCGGCGCGCAGACCGCCTCCAGGTCTGCCTTGACGTCGAAGAAATCCACGCCGCGCGCCGGGCTGCCCCACTGCTCGTCGAGCGCCGGGCCGAACGCGGCGCCCCCGAGACGGATGGGCTGGCGCAGGCCGGCCACCGACAGGGTTCCGTCGGGCGCCGCGGCATCGCGCAGGTAGACGCGGCCGATTTCGAACACGCGAATACGTTCGACCTTCCGGAAATGATTCTTTTTCAAAACATCAACCAGAGAGCCAAACAGACTCGTGCGCATGACGGAGGCCTGGCTGGCGATGGGATTGAGCAGCCGCACCGGGTTCGCCTCGGCCGCCAGGTCCGCTTCCCAGGCCGGCTCGACGAAGGCGAAGTTGATCGTCTCCTGGTAATCGCAGGCCGCGACCCGTTCGCGCAGCGCGTGCAGCGAGCGCCGCGTCTCGCTGCGCGCCTGCATGCGCGCCAGCGCGCGTGGCGGATGCGCCGGAATGTTGTCGAAACCGTGCACGCGCGCCACTTCCTCGATCAGGTCTTCCTCGATCGCGATGTCGAAGCGGTAGCTGGGCGGATTTACGGTGAAGCTGCCCGTCGCTTTCTTGAAGGAAAAACCCAGGCGGCGAAAAACGGTTTCGATCTGCCTCGCGTCGACCGGAATTCCCAGAATCTTCTGCGCGCGGGCGACGCGCATCGTCACGGCCTTGCGCTTCGGCAGGCGCTTGACGAGGTCCACCGTGGGGCCCGGCTCGCCGCCGCAGATGTCGAGGATCAGCTGCGTCGCGCGCTCGATGCCGGGCGCGTTGTTCGCGAAGTCCACGCCGCGCTCGAAGCGGTGCGAAGCGTCGCTCGCGAAGTTGTAGCGCCGCGCGCGCCCGGCGATCGCCTCGGGGAAGAAGAACGCCGCCTCGAGGAAGATGTTCCGCGTCGTCGTCTCGGCCTTGGTGGTTTCGCCACCCATGATGCCGGCCAGGCCTATCGCCCCCGACTCGTCGGTGATGCACAGCACGCCGTCGTCCACCGCGACTTCATCGCCGTTGAGCAGCCGCACCTTCTCGCCGCTGCGGCCCCAGCGCACGTCGATGGCGCCGCGCAGCTTGTCCTGGTCGTAGACATGCAGCGGCCGGCCCAGCTCCAGCATGACGTAGTTGGTGACGTCCACCAGCGCCGAGATGGAGCGCTGGCCGGCGCGCTCGAGGCGCTGGCGGATCCAGGCCGGCGTCGGCGCGGCCGCGTTCACGCCGCGGATCACGCGTCCGGTGAAGCGGCCGCAGCCCCCGGCGTCGCTGATCCTGACGGGATGTTTGTGTTTGTTCTTTTCCCTGATTGGTTTTATTTCCGGGTTGTTCAACTTCGCACCCGTCAAGGCGGACACTTCCCGCGCAATACCCAGAACCGACAGGCAGTCGGCGCGGTTCGGCGTGAGTTTGAAGGTCAGGACCTGCTCATCGAGCCGCAGCGCCCGGTAGACGTCCTGCCCCGGCTTCGCGTCCGCATCGAGCTCGAGCAAACCCGCATGGTCCTCAGAGAGCCCCAGCTCCCTTGCGGAACAAAGCATGCCGTGGCTCTCGACGCCGCGAAGGTTGGATTTTTTTATCTCCAGGTCCCCGAGTTTTGCGCCGACAAGCGCCAACGGCGCCCGCATGCCGACGCGCACGTTCGGCGCGCCGCAAACCACCTGCAGCTTTTCCTTGCCGGTACTCACCGCGCAGACCGTAAGCCTGTCCGCGTTCGGATGGCGCTCGACGGCGAGGATCTCTCCCACCACGACACCGGCGAACGGCGTCGCCACCGGCGCCAGCGACTCGACTTCGAGCCCGGACATGGTAAGAAGGTTCGCGAGTTTTTCTGCGCTTAAATTTGCTTTTACAAAATCCTTGAGCCAATTCTCCGGAATGTTCATGCGAATTGCCCCAGGAAGCGCAGGTCGCCGTCGAAGAACAGGCGCAGGTCCTCGATGCCGTAGCGCAGCATGGTGAGCCGTTCCAGGCCCGAGCCGAAGGCGAAGCCGATATAGCGCTCGGGATCGAGGCCGAAATTTCGTACGACCGCGGGGTGCACCTGTCCCGCGCCCGAGAGCTCGAGCCAGCGCCCCTTGAGCGGACCCGAGGCGAACTGCAGATCGATTTCGGCCGAAGGTTCGGTAAACGGGAAATACGACGGCCGGAAGCGCACTTCGAGCGCGTCGGACTCGAAGAAGCGGCGCAGGAAATCCGTGTACACGCCCTTGAGATCCGCGAAGCTGATGTCCTCGTCGATCCACAGGCCCTCGACCTGGTGGAACATCGGGGAGTGGGTCGCATCGGAGTCGACACGGTAGGTGCGGCCCGGCGCAATTACCTTGATGGGGGGTTTGTGCATCCTCGCATAGCGCACCTGCATCGGGCTGGTATGCGTGCGCAGCAACAGAGGCTTGCCCTCGGCGTCGTTGAGGTCGACGTAGAACGTGTCCTGCATCGAGCGCGCCGGGTGGTTCTCGGGGTTGTTGAGCGCGGTGAAGTTGTACCAGTCGGTCTCGATCTCGGGGCCGTCGGCGACGTCGAAACCGATGGAGCCGAAGATCTCCTCGATGCGCTGCCAGGTGCGGCTGATGGGATGCAGGCCGCCGCGGCCGCGCCCCCGCCCGGGGAGCGTGACATCGAGCGCCTCCCCGGAGAGGCGGGACTCGAGTTTTCTCAGTTCCAGATCTTTTCGGCGGGAATCGAGCGCGACTTCGATCTGTTGCTTGGCAGCGTTGATCGCTTGCCCGAAGGATTTCTTCTCTTCAGGCGCGAGCGAACCCAGCTGCCTGAGCAGCGCAGTCAGCTCTCCGGTCTTGCCGAGGTACTTCGCCTTGGCGTTCTCGAGCGACGCAGGGTCGCCGGCGGAGGCGAACTCCGCGATCGCGCGGCTAACTATTTCTTCGACGTGGTTCAGTGCGCAAGGCTTGCCTTGATCTGGCCCGCGATTTTCGCGAACGCGGGCTTGTCGAGAACCGCGAGGTCCGCGAGCACCTTGCGGTCGATCTCGATCTTGGCTTTCTTCATGCCGGCCATGAAGGCGCTGTAGCTCATGCCCAGCTCCCGCACCGCGGCGTTGATGCGCGTGATCCACAGCGCCCGGATGTCGCGCTTACGGTTGCGGCGGTCGCGGTAGGCGTACTGCCCGGCCTTCATCACCGCTTCCTTAGCGACCCGGTAGACGTTGCCGCGCCGGCCCCTGAACCCCTTCGACTTCGCGAGGACCTTCTTGTGGCGCGCGCGCGCCGTTACTCCGCGTTTGACCCTTGGCATGGCGCGCCCCTCAACCCGAGTACGGCAGCATCATGCGCACCGCGCGCATGTCGCTGTCGTGGACGCTGGTGATGCCGCGCAGCTTGCGCTTCGTCTGCGTCGACTTCTTGGTGAGGATGTGGCGCTTGAACGCCTGCCCGCGCTTGATCGAGCCGCCCGGGCGGACCTTGAACCGTTTCGCGGCCGACTTCTTCGATTTCATCTTTGGCACAGCAATGCTCCTGTTGATTACCCCGCCGCGGCAGGTTTCGTTTCTTCCTTCTTCTCGTCCTTCGCCGGCCTGGCTTCCTTCGGCGCCTTGGGCCCCTTGTCGGCCGCCTTTTCACCGGCTTGTTTCTTCGCCTTCACCGGCACCACCTTCTTCTTCGGCGCCAGCACCATCACCATCTGCCGGCCTTCGAGCCGGGGAAACTGCTCGATGATCGCCACCGGCTCGAGATCCTTCTTCACCCGCTCCAGCAGCCGCACGCCGAATTCCTGGTGCGCCATTTCGCGCCCGCGGAAGCGCAGCGTCACCTTCGCCTTGTCGCCTTCCTCGAGGAACTGCACCAGCTTGCCGACCTTGATCTTGTAGTCGCCGTCGTCGGTGCCCGGGCGGAACTTGATTTCCTTGACCTGGATCTGCTTCTGCTTGAGCTTGGCCTCGTGGGCCTTTTTCTGCTCGCGGTAGCGGAACTTGCCGTAGTCCATCAGCTTGCAGACCGGCGGCACCGCGAGCGGCGCGATTTCGACCAGGTCCACGTTCTGCTCTTCGGCCATCTTCAGCGCATCGGCGAGCGCCACGATGCCCAGTTGATCGCCATTTTCCGCCACCAGCCGGAGCTGCGGCGAGGTGATCTCCCCGTTGATGCGTTGCGATCTCTCGAGTGCGATGGGTTATTTCTCCTGTCTCGCCAAAAAAATCGGCTGTGCAGCTACGCGCGCGCCTCGTTGCCAAGGCGCTCGATGAAGGCAGCGAGGGCCATCGCCCCCAGGTCTTCACCGCTGCGCGTGCGCACAGCCACGCTTCCAGCCTGCTTTTCCTTGTCGCCGACCACCAGCTGGTAGGGCAGCTTTTGCAGGCTATGTTCCCGAATTTTATAGGAAATTTTCTCGTTTCGCAAATCGCTTTTGACGCGAAAGCCGGCCTCGCGCAGGCGTACGGCGACGCTTTCGGCGTACTCGGCCTGGGCTTGCGAGACGTTGATCACCACGGCCTGCTCGGGCGCGAGCCAGACCGGGAAGGCGCCGCCGAAATGCTCGATGAGGATGCCGATGAAGCGCTCCATCGAGCCGATGGTGGCCCGGTGCAGCATGGCCGGGGTCTTGCGCGTGTTCTCCGCGGTCACATACTCGGCGCCAAGGCGCCCGGGGAGCTGGAAATCGACCTGCATGGTGCCGCACTGCCAGAGCCGGCCGATGGCGTCCTTCAGGTGGTACTCGATCTTCGGCCCGTAGAAGACGCCATCGCCGGCGGCGATCTCGTACTGCGCGCCGGCCGCCTCGAGCGACGCCTTGAGCGCGCCCTCGGCGCGGTCCCACTGCTCGTCCGTCCCCAGGCGCTTTGCGGGGCGCGTGGCCACCTTGTAGATGATGTCCTTGAAGCCGAAGTGCGCGTAGACCCTCTGCACCAGCGCCGTGTAGGCCACGCACTCGGGCACGATCTGCTCCTCGGTGCAGAAAATGTGGCCGTCGTCCTGGGTGAAGCCGCGGATGCGCATGAGGCCATGCAGCGCGCCCGAGGCCTCGTTGCGGTGGCAGGAGCCGAACTCGCCGTAGCGCAGCGGCAGGTCGCGGTAACTGCGCACGCCCTTGTTGTAAATCAGCACGTGGCCCGGGCAGTTCATCGGCTTGAGCGCGTAGTCGCGCTTCTCCGATTCGGTCGTGAACATGTTCTCGCGGTAGTTCTCCCAGTGCCCGGTGCGCTCCCACAGGCTGCGCGGCAGCACCATCGGCCCGCGCACTTCCTGGTAGCCGCTGTCCTGATAAATCCTGCGCATGTATTGCTCGACCTGCTGCCACAGCGTCCAGCCCTTGGGATGCCAGAACACCATGCCCGGAGCGTCTTCCTCCATGTGGAACAGGTCGAGCTGGACGGCGAGGCGCCGGTGGTCGCGCTTCTCGGCCTCCTCGAGCATCTTCAGGTACGCCTCCTGCGCCTCTTTCGTGCCCCAGGCGGTGCCGTAGATGCGCTGGAGCATCTCGTTCTTCGAATCGCCGCGCCAGTAGGCGCCGGCGACGCGCATCAGCTTGAAGACCTTGAGCTTGCCGGTCGAGGGCACGTGCGGCCCGCGACACAGGTCGGTAAATTTGTCCTGGGAGTAGAGTGAAATTTCCTGATCGGCCGGAATCGACTGGATGATTTCCGCTTTGTAGACTTCGCCCTGCTCGCGAAAGAACTTTACCGCCTGGTCCCTTGAAAGAGTTTTTCTTGTAACTGCAAAGTCTTTCCTCGCCAGTTCGCCCATGCGCTTCTCTATCGCCAGCAAATCCTCGGGCGTGAAGGGGCGCTTGTAGGAAAAATCGTAGAAAAAGCCGTTCTCGATCACCGGGCCGATGGTGACCTGGGCCTCCGCAAACAGCTCCTTCACTGCGTGCGCGAGCAGGTGCGCGGTGGAATGGCGCAGGATTTCCACGCCTTCGGGATTCTTCTCGGTGATGATCGCCAGTTCCGCGTCGGCATCGATGCGGTGGCTGGTATCGACGAGCTTGCCGTTCACCCGGCCGGCGAGCGCCGCGCGCGCGAGGCCCGCGCCGATCGCCTGCGCGACCTCGGCGACGCTGATGGGCCCGGGAAATTCCTTTACCGAACCGTCGGGGAGCGTTATTTTTGGCAAGATGTTGGTAGGCGCGATTGGACTCGAACCAACGACCCCTACCATGTCAAGGTAGTGCTCTAACCAGCTGAGCTACGCGCCTGAAAGGAGCGAATTCTACCCGATGGCGGCCCTATCGCGGCATGGACCGGACGGCGCTGGAGTCCGCTTGCAACATAGTGAATTTGCCGCTGTTTTTTTGGCGAAGTGGCCGCGCATGTTCGACAGGCCGTTATGGTCGATTTCGAAGTGCGTGCGGATAAGCCGGTCTAACCCCGGCTCGCCAGCCATGCCAGCACCCAGGCTCCCGCCGCCGCCGCCGCGGCGTAGAGCGATGCGACGATGGCCTGGACCCAGGCGTGCGCCTTGGGCAAAGGCAGGCGCACCACCACCGGCACGAGTGCGAGCGCCGCAAGCGCGTACCAGGGCAGCTTTCCTGTGAGCACCGCACCCGTGGCCACGAGGCTCGTCGCCACCGCCGCGGTCAGCGTTAGGGTGACTCCCGGTGCGGCGCGCGGGCCAAGGATCATGTTGAGCAGCAGGAACGCGCCGCAGCCCGCGCCCAGGCCCATGCCGTACTGGCCTAGCAATGCGGATGCGCCCAGCACCGCGGCGACGCCGGCGCCCAGCCCGAGGCCCAGGCCTGCGGCGCCCGCGCGCAGCGCGTCGGTCTGCAGCGCGATGCAGAAGCTCACGTTCCAGATCGTGAATGCGGCCAGGCCGGTGCCATAGAGGGCAAGTTCGGCGCCGGTTTTCTGTTTCAGCAGGTTGAGGAACACCCAGGCGCCGGCCGCCGCGAATACGGCGCCGAGCACCGGGCCGGTGGCGCGCGTCGGCTTGAACGCCAGGTCGGCGATCACGCCCAGCAGCGGCGCCGCGATCACGACCAGCACCAGCTTGCGCTTGGAGTCGAGCGACTCGAGGGTGAAATCGCCGATGAGGTAGACCGTGCAGAAAAATCCCGCCGCGGCCGCAAGGCCGCCGAGCCGCAGCGGAAAAAGCGCCGCCGCGGCGAGCAGGCCGGCGGCGAACGGCGCCACGCTCGACTGGAAAGCCGGGTTGTTGAGAAGTTCGTCCAGATTCGCCCCCGTGTCAGCCTCGAGCGACCGCTGAGCGGGGCTTCAGCCCCGCGCCACCCTTATTACGCCGGCGACGGCCTTCACCGCCGCGAACGCGCGCCGCAGGTGCGCGACATCCGCCACCTCGAAGCTGAAGCGCATGCGCGCGAGGTCGTCGCGGCTCTGCGTGCGCACCGCGGTGACGTTGATGCGCTCGCGCGCCAGTGCCTCGCCGATGTCGCGCAGCAGTCCCTGGCGGTCGGAGGCCGTGACGAGCACGTCCACCGGGTACGCGGCGTCGGGCTGCTTGCCGCCTGACTTCCTTCCCCACGTTGCCTCGACCAGCCGCTCGGAACTGCGCTCGGCGAGGCGCTTCAGGCTCGCGCAATCCTCGCGGTGCACCGAGATGCCCTTGCCGCGCGTGACGAAACCGCGCACCGGGTCCGGCGGCACCGGCTTGCAGCACTTGGCGAGCTGCGTCATGAGGCGGTCGACGCCGACGACAAGTATGCCGCCGTCCGATGCGGATCTGGATTTCGTTCTCGGAGTTTGGATGCCAGTCTTATTCTCAGGAACCAGACCCCCGAGCTCCCGCAGCGCCGCCTGCAACTGGCGCAGCGCCACCTCGTCGCGGGCGACCGCGGCGAAGAGCTCATCGTGCTTCTCGAAGCCGAGTTTCTGCGCCAGCTGATGCAGGTTGGCCTGCGTCGCGCCCTCGCGCCGCTGCTCCTTCTCCACCACCGCGCGGCCCTGCGCCACGGTCGCGGAAAGCTGCTGTGCGTTGAACCACTGGCGCACCTTGCCGCGCGCGCGGTGGCTCTTGAGGAAGCCCAGCGCCGGATTGAGCCAGTCGCGTGAGGGACCAACCCGCGGCCCGCCGCCCTTTGCCGCCACGATCTCGACGCGCTGGCCGCTTGCCAGCGGCGTGTCGAGCGTCACCATGCGCCCATCCACTTTCGCGCCGCGGCAACGGTGGCCCAGCTCGGTATGCAGCGTGTAGGCGAAGTCCACCGGCGTCGCGCCCGCAGGCAGGTCGACGACCTTGCCCTGCGGCGTGATGACGTAGATGGTGTCGTCGAGGGATGCCTTCCTGGTTTTCTCCGCCCAGCTGCCGGCGACTTCATCGCGCCACGCCAGCAGCTCGCGCAGCCAGGCGATCTTGTTGTCGAACGCGAGATCGGTCCTCGCTGGGGCGTGCGTTTTCGACGCTTTCGGGCTTTCCTTGTAGCGCCAGTGCGCGGCGATGCCGAACTCGGCCTGGCGGTGCATTTCCTCGGTGCGGATCTGCACTTCCAGCGTGCGGCCGCCGGGCCCGAGCACCGCGGTGTGCAGCGATTGATAGTTGTTGCCCTTGGGGCGCGAAATGTAGTCGTCGAACTCCCTGGGTATCGGTTCCCACAGGTCGTGCACGACGCCCAGCGCGCTGTAGCAGTCGGCCGGCGTGGGCATGATCGCGCGCAGCGCGCGCACGTCGTGCACGGCGGAAAAGTCGAGCTGCTTCGAGCGCATCTTGTTCCAGATGGAATAGATGTGCTTCGGGCGGCCGGTGATCTCGCCTCTCACGCCCGCTTCTGCCATTTTTTTTCTCAACACATTAATTGCATTGGCGATGTACTTCTCGCGCTCGATGCGCTTCTGGTCCAGCATCTGCGCGATCTTCCTGTACAGCTCGGGCTCGAGGAAGCGGAACGACAGGTCCTCCATCTCCCACTTCAGCTGCCAGACGCCGAGGCGATTGGCGAGCGGCGCATAAATGTCCAGGGTCTCCCTGGCGAAAGCGGTTTTCTGCCCGGCATCGACCTTGGCGAAATAACGCAGCGTCTGCGTGCGCGAAGCAAGGCGTATCAGCACCACGCGGATGTCCTCGACCATGCCGAGCACCATCTTGCGCAGGATTTCGTTCTGCTCGCCGGGCACGGCGCGCGTCAGCACGCGCATGCGGTAGAGCTGCTCCACGCCGGTGGCGAGCGCGGCGATCTCCCCGCCGAATTCCGCCTTCAGGCGCTCGGGATCGTCGAGCATTTTCGGCGCTGCGAACAGCACTCCCGCGGCCTGCGCCGCCGCATCGACGCCGATGGAAGCCAGGCTCGCCGCCAGGCCGAGCGCGTGCGGCCACACCGGTTCGCCGGTGGACAGCAGCTGCCCCTCGTAGAGCGGGCGCGCAAAGCCGAGCGCCCTTTCGATGAGCGCGTCATTCGGCCGCAACTGGACGACGGAAACCATGCTGCTATTGTACTGACGCGATGGGCTGGCTCCGCGACTGGAAACGCAAACGCATCCTCGGGCGACACCGCATTGACGATGCGCTGTGGCGCCGCGCGATGACACGCCTGCCCTTTCTCGCCGGCCTCTCGTCCACCGCGGAACGGCGTTTGCGCGAATTCGCAGTCGTGTTCCTGGCCGAGAAGCAGCTCACACCGGTGGGCGGGCTGAAGCTTTCGGACGACGACCGCGTCGAGATCGCGCTGCAGGCCTGCCTGCCGGTGCTGGAGCTGGGCCTCGAGTGCTACGACGGCTGGGTCGGCATCGTGGTGCATCCGTCGGATTTCCGCGTCGCGCGCGCCGAGACCGGGGATGACGGCGTGGTGCACGAGTGGGACGACGAGCTGGCGGGCGAGTCCTGGCCCGGGGGGCCGGTGGTGCTGTCCTGGGAGGCGCTGGACGACGCGGGCTCGGTTGCCGAGGGCGGCGCCAACATCGTGATCCACGAGTTCGCGCACAAGCTCGACATGATGTCGGGCGCAGCCGACGGCGTGCCGCCGCTGCCCTCGCGGCAGGCGCGCGAGCGCTGGATCGAGGTGCTGGAGGCCGAGTTCGAGCGTTTCCGCCGGGCGGTCGACGCAGGCGCCCAGACCTTCCTCGATCCCTATGCGGCCGAACACGAGGCCGAATTCTTCGCCGTCGCGAGCGAAGCCTTCTTCGAGTCGCCCAACGCGCTGCGCCGGGACTTTCCGCGGCTTTATGATTTGTTGATGGGCTTCTACAGGCAGGATCCTGCGAAAAGGCTGCCGGCATGAAAAGCCTGCTCATCGTCTATCACACCGGCGGCGTGAAAACCGCGACGATGGCCGCCGCGGTCGAGCGCGGCGCGCGCAGCGCGGGTGAGGTGAACGTGGTGGTGAAGCGCTGCGCCGACGCGGGGCCCGAGGACCTGCTCGCCGCCGACGGCCTTATCCTCGGCACGCCGGAAAACTTCGGCTACATGGCGGGGATGATGAAGGACTTCCTCGAGCGCGTGTTCTATGCCTGCGAGGGCAAGGTCAGCGGCAGGCCGTGGGCGCTCTTCGTCGGCGCGGGGCAGGATGGCAGCGGCGCGGTGAGCTCGGTGGAACGGATTGTCCTGGGTTTACGCCTCAAAAGGGTTCACGACCCGGTGATCGGCCTGAAGGAGCTGACCCCCGAGGTACTTTCGAATTGCGAAGAGCTGGGCACGGCATTCGCCGCCGGGCTCGCGCTGGGCGTTTTCTAGAGCACCAGCGCGGAGCCCTCGGCGGGGGCTTCGCAGAGCACCTTCGAACCCAGCCGCGCGAGTTCGGCGCGCGTTTCGGCGAGCTTGGCGTCGATGTCCTTGTCGGTCTGGTCCGGGTCGTGGTGGAAAAGGTGCAGGCGCTTCACGTCGGCGCGCGCCGCGAGGTCGGCGACCTGGCTGACGCAGGAATGGCCCCAGTCCACTTTCGCGGGGTACTCGTGGTCGCGGTAGGTGGTGTCGGTGATGAGCACGTCGGCGCCGCGCACGAAGTCGGCGAGGGTCTGCACGTAGCGCGCGTCGTGGCGCGTGTCGGTCGGCAGGTACAGTTCGTTGTCGGTGATGTAGCAGATGCTTTGCTCGCGGCAGCTGAGCTTGTAGCCCAGGCAGTAGCCCGGATGGCGCAGCAGCATGGTGTCGATGCGCACCGGACCGAACTGGAGGCGTTCCTCGCGCAGGTCGCGGAACACCAGGCGCGCGCCGAATTCGCGGATCGTCACCGGGAAATAGACGCTTTCCATCTGCGCGCTGATGGCGCGTTCGATGGTGAGATCGCCCTGATAGGGTCCAAACAACTCGATCTGGTTGCCGCGCACGTAGAGCGGCGCGAAGAACGGCACCGTGTTGATGTGGTCCCAGTGCGTGTGCGAGATGAAGATGCGGCCGGAAAAGCGCTCCGCCGAATCCGCCATGACGCTGTCCGAGAGCCGCTTGATCCCAGAGCCGCAATCGAAGATGTAGAGCGGCTCGCCGCTCACCTGCACGCTGACGCAGGGCGTGTTGCCGCCGTAGCGCGTATAGGCCTCGCCCGGCACCGGCAGCGTGCCGTGCACGCCCCAGTAGCGCAGCGTGATCTGTCCCGAAACGATCTCGTTGATCGACGCGAGGAAAGTCTCGCGGTTGATCGGCTTGGTGAGGTAGCCGTCGGCGCCCATCTCCTTCGCGCGCCGGCGGTCGAATTCGTAGCTCTTGGCCGAAAGGATCAGGATCTTCATGCCGGCGAGCTCGGAGCGCCGGCGCAGCTCTTTCGTCAGCTCGAAGCCGTCCATCACCGGCATCATCAGGTCGGTGATCACGCAGTCGGGCCGCGCCTCGGGGATGTCGCGCACCGCGCCGGTGCTCGAGGCGCGCACCACGACCTCGTGTCCCGCGTCCGTCAGCAGGCGCGATACCAAGACGAGCGTGTCGGGGTCGTCGTCGACGATGAAGAACTTCATGGCGAGGCGATTTTATCAGCAGGGCGCGCACACTCGGGAACGCGGCGAGGTCGCGCACCGGCGGACGCGCGCTTGCGCCGGAGAAGCCGCTCGCCCCTGCTGACGCGCAACTGCAGATCGACCAGTTCCGCCGGGCGCGGCAGGCTCCCGGCGTGCGTCGTCAGGATCCTCGACTCACTTCCCTGCAACGGTCTGCTTTTTCGCCGCCTGCCAGCGATCGAGCTTGGCGCGCGCGCTGTTCACCGCCGGATCCATCGCCTGGTCGTGGCCGGGCATCTTCATGGTGAGCTCGATGACGTAGCCGTTCGGGTCACGGAAGTAGATGGAGTGGATGAAGCCATGGTCCGAGACGCCGCGCGCCTTGCCCTCGGCGAACTTCTTCTCCAGCACCGCCTTTTCGACTTCGAGCGCGATGTGCAGGTCGTAGTCGTGCTGGCGCTTGAATTCGAAATCCATGTCCGGCGCCTCGAAAAAAGCGAGGTAGGAGCCGTCGCCAAGCTTGTAGAACGTGTGCAGCGTCTCGGTCTTGCGCCCGCTCATGGACTCGCGGATTTCCAGCGTGTGCGCGAGCGGCAGGCCGAGGAAATCCTCGTAGAACCTGCGCGTCTCTTCCGCGTCGCGGCAGCGATAGGCGTTGTGGTGCAGGCCCTTGATCATGGTCACTCCTTTGCGAACGGGCCCCTAAACCGTGACAAACGCTCCCTTGAGCGAACCGGCGAAGCCGTCGATGACTTCGTTGGGGTAGGCCGAGAGGTCCGGCCGTAGTAGATTTTCATCGGGCTTGCTCCTCTCCTCGGGGTGCGCGCGCAATCATAGTCCTCGTCCGCAGCAGGCGCCACATCGCTGCAACGCCGCGCCAGAGCTTCGGCAGCAGCCAGATCACCAGCACCAGGAACACCCCGAGCGCGGCGAGAAACACCACTGGGTACAGGAACGCCAGCCAGATTCCCGTCACCACCAGCCCATCTTCCGTGAAGGATGCGGCCCAGTTCGAAAACGGCTCCGGGGAGGCGTTGATGATGGCGCGGCTGCCGGCCTTGGTGATATGCGTCCCGGCCGTGATGGTTCCGCCGAGCAAGCCCGCGGCCACCGTGAGCGCGCTCAAGCTATCGCCGGTCGCCCCGGCCGCGAGCAGCGCGCCCGCGGGTATGCGCACGAGCGTATGGAACGCATCCCACACGCTGTCGAGGCCCGGGACTTTGTCGACGAGGAACTCCATCAGCAGCAGCACGCCGGCGGCGCCGATCACCCAGGGATGCTCGAGCACACGCAGGCCCGCGGGCAGATCGACGTAGCTGGTGTATCCGGCCAGGCCCACCGCGAACACCACCAGGTAGAGACGTATGCCGCTCGCCCACGCCAGTAGCGAGGTCAGCGCGATGGTCTGCATGAGCTGCAGGTCTGACACCAAGACAGTCTATACCGCTTGCGCCGGCTTGGGCCTATGATTCGCGCATGATCGACAACGTGCTCGAGCAGGCAGTCAAGGGATGGGCGCGAACGGCGCCGGCCCGCACCACGGAACTGTCGTCGGACAAGGCCGGATTCGGCCACTTCTGGCGGCGTGCGGCGGAGTTGCTTGCGCGCCTGCCGGCGAAGCCGAAGCGCGACGCGGGAGAAGCGGCGGCGGCAGCCGAGATCCTGGCGCTCGCCCGCGATTCGCGCACCCGCTTCATGCGCGCGCATGCGAGCGAGGTCTACGATGTCCTTACTGCGAAGCGCAGCGTATTCCTGCGCGTGGACGAACTGTGCGTGCGCGCGGCGAGGGAGTATCCCGGCCTGTTGCCGGACGCGAAGGCGCTGGAGCGCGATTCCGGCATCCCACAGGACGAGAAGGACGGGCTGGAACAGGACCAGGGGATATTCCTCGCGCAGGTGCTGGCCGTTCGGGCCGCCGGCGCACACCTGTGCCACGCCATGCTGCTGCCGCGAGCGCAATCGCGGGATCTGCTGCGGGACTACCTTGCAAGCGGAAAAATGAATCTCAAGGGTGCGCGCCTGGAGCGCCAGGGCAAGGCCTCCGTCCTGACGATGTGTAATCCGCAGTACCTCAACGCCGAGGACGAAACGACGCTCGAAGGCCTGGAAACCGCGATCGACCTCGCGCTGCTCGACCCGCAAACCGAAGTCTGCGTGCTGCGCGGCGACACGGTCACGCACACCAAGCACGCGGGCAAGCGCCTCTTCGGTGCCGGCATCAACCTCACGCACCTCTACCAGGGGAAGATCCGCTATCTCTGGTACATCCTCCGCGACCTCGGCCTCGTCAACAAGCTCTACCGCGGCCTCGCACTACCCGAGGCGCCGCCCGAGGAGGAGTCGATCGAGAAACTCTGGATCGCCGCGGTCGAAGGCTTCGCCATCGGCGGTCACTGCCAGATCCTGCTCACCATCGACCAGGTGATCGCGACGCAGGAGGCGTACATGACGCTGCCGGCGAGGAAGGAAGGCATCATCCCGGGCGCGGCCAACCTGCGCCTGGCGCGCCACGTCGGCGACCGCGTCGCGCGCCAGGCAATCCTCGCCGAGCGGCGCATCGACTGCGCCAGCCCCGAGGGGCGCCTGATCTGCGACTACATCGTCGCCGCCGGAGCGATGGACGCCGAGCTCGAGCGCCTGGTGCAGCACGTCACCGGCTCCGGGATGGTGAGCGCCGCGGGCAACCGGCGCGCGCTGCGCATCGCGGAAGAGCCCCTCGATGCCTTCCGGCGCTACATGTCCGTCTATGCGCGCGAGCAGGCGCACTGCCACTTCAGCCCGGCCCTGATCGCCAACCTCGAAAAGAACTGGGACGCCGCCAACCGCAAGGGCTAGAAAAACAGGGACAGTCCACGTTTTCCATGCGCGGGCGAGCCGCTGACAGAGGAAAACGTGGACTGTCCCTGTTTTTCCGCTTTGGTCAGGCCAGTCTGCGCTCGCCCTGCCACTTGTCCACCAGCCTGCCGTTCTCGATCGCCGCGCCGCCCTTGGCGCCGTCCTTGTCCCACTCGACCTCGACGCGCAGCTCGGGAAAATCCGCGCTGGCGGCGACGAAGGCCGGGAACGGCACGCCCTTCTCGAGCTCGAAGTGGTATTCGAGCACGGCCCCGGAGTTGTGCTCGGTGTAGGGATCGGTATCGGGATCGCGCACCAGCAGCCAGCGCACGCGCTCGCGGAATTCCTCGAAGCGCCCGCTGCCGGTAACGCGAACGATCGCCGTGGAGGAGGAAGGCGCCTGCGCCGTGGTCGCCATCCTATTCCAGGTATTGCGCGTTCCAGCGCGTATACATCGCATACGCCGCCGCCTTCAACGCATACTTGTCGGCGTAGTCCTTCGGATCCAGCGGGTCGTGCACGTAGTAATTGGCGCGGTTGTTCACCGTGGTCATCATGTGCCGGATCTTGTCCGGCAGGGTGTAGGGCGGTTGCCACTCGAAGTCGTCCTGCGCTTCGTAGTGCAGGAACACCGGCAGGATCGGGACGCCGGTGCGCATCGACACCTCGAACGCCCCGGTCTTGAACTCGGTGAACAGCCGCCGCCCCTTGCAGCCGCCCTCCGGATAGAGCGCGATGTTCTGCCCCGCGTCGACGGCGCTCACCATGGTCTGGATGACCTGCTTGCGCGATTCAGGGTCGTCGCGGTCGACGAACAGCGTGCCGGCCGCCTTGGCGATCCGTCCCAGGACCGGCCAGTCCTGCACCTGCGTCTTGGCGAGCGACACCACATCGAACACCGCAGGGATGCCGATGTCCTCGAAGGCCGAGGGGTGATTGGCGATGAGGATGTACCGCTGCGGCAGGTGCTTGAGGTGTTTCTGATGCACGCGAATGTCCACATCCAGCGCGCGCACGAAAGTCCTGCACCAGAAGGGAAAGAGGCGGGCAACCGGGTGCTTGCCCGGCCACGGCAGCCAGGCAAGCAGGTACACCACAAGGCAGACCAGGACGAAATCTACCCAGCCCGCGATCTTTCGGATCAGGAGGAGCAACAACAACATGCAGGCAGCGCCGGCTTAGGCGCCGTATTTGAACGACAGCGACAGCCGCGTGCGGAACTGCACCACCTTGCCGTCTTCCACCTTCACGTCGAGCTTGGTCACCTCGGCGATGCGCAGGTCGCGCAGCGACTTGGAGGCGGTTTTCACCGCGCTGCGCGCGGCGTCTTCCCAGGAAACCGGGCTCGTGCCGATGACGTCCGTGACCCGGTAAACCGCGTTCTTTTCCTTTTTCGCCATGATCTGTCCTCCTTGACGGTGGTTGGACGGCCCGAAGGGTCGCCCGCGGAAATATTATGGCCCTAGTGCGCCGCATCGTGCCAGTACCTCGGATGTTCCTGCCTCTGGCTCTTGATTTCGAACTTTCCAGCCTGCAAATAAATCATGACAGCGCCCTCGAGATCGGTCCGCCGAACCATGATCCCCGCGTTCTGATAGCGCTCCAGTACCTCCGCGTTCGGGTGGCGGAACCGGTTGCGGTATCCCACCGGCACCACCGCCGCCGCAGGGCGCACCGCGGCGAGAAACGCCTCGCTCGACGAGGTCCGGCTGCCGTGATGCGGCACCAGCAGCACGTCCGCGCGCAAGGCGCCCGCATCTCGTTGCAGCAGCTGGGCTTCCGCCGGCGCCTCGATGTCGCCCGTGAGCAGCATGGAGCGCTCGCCAGCCGTCACTTTCAACACGCAGCTCAGGTCGTTCGTCTTCTTTGCCCTCGCATCCGGGCCGGCCGGATGCAGCAGTTCGAAGCGCACGCCGTCCCAGGTCCAGGCCTGGCCTGCCGCGCAGGGCCGCGCCGAGGCCGCAAGCGAGAGCAGCGGATGCCCCGCGCCGAGCGAGGACAGCAGTGTCGCCACTTCGAAGTTTTCCAGCACGGAGGCGGCGCCGCCCGAATGGTCGCTGTCGTTGTGGCTCACGACCATGCTGTCCAGCCGCTCGATGCCTGTGGCGCGCAGGTAGGGCGCGATGATGCGCTCGCCGCTGTCGGCCTCGGTGCCGAACGCCGGCCCTGCGTCGTAGAGGAGCGCGTGGTTTGCGGTGCGCACCAGCACCGCGAGCCCCTGCCCGACGTCGAGAGTCGTGATCCACGCCGTTCCGGATGCCGGCGCCGGTGGCGGCAGCGCCACAGCGGGGAGCATGAGCGCAAGACCGGTAGCGCGCCAGGGCACGCCGCGCGGCGCGAGCAGCCACAGCACGCCCGCCAGCGCCAGCAGCGCGCTCCACAGCGGCGGCACGTGCTGCTGCCAGAGCGCGGCGGGCAAGGCTGCGCACCACTCGAGAAAATGCAGCAGCCATTGCATCAGCCAGGCGGCAAATGCTAGCGGCGCGTCCCACGGCAGGATCGCGGCGATGAGCGCGAGCGGCGTGACGATCGCCGATACCACCGGGATTGCCACCGCGTTGGCGAGCGGTCCGACGATGGAGACCTGCGAAAAGAGGAACAGCGCCGCCGGCGCAAGACCGAGCGTGATCGCCCATTGCACCCGCAGCCATTGCTGCAGTACCGGTTCGGTTTCGTTGGCGGCGAAAAATATCAGCGCGACGGCGCCGAAGGAGAGCCAGAAACCGGCCCAGAGTACGGCCCAGGGATCGAACAGCAGCACCACCGCGAGCGCGAGTGCGAGCGTGCGCACGGGCGAGGCGATGCGCCCGGACCACAGCGCGAGCGCCACCACCGTGACCATCCAGAAGGTGCGTTGTGCCGGCACCGCGAATCCGGCGATGAGCGTGTAGCCGAGGGCGCCCGCGATCGCCGCCGCCGCGCCCGCCTTGCGCGCGGGCAGCCGCAGCATGAGGAAGCGCGACTGGCGCCACAGCAGGCTCGCGAGCCAGGCGAAGAGGCCCGAGACCAGCGTCACATTGACCTTGCCCCTGTTTTCCGTATCCCATAGCCGAGGCCATTATGCGGCCCGCTTTTCCTGAGCGGCGAGCCAACGCTTCTCGAACTGCATCGGGCTG
>SBAS01000087.1 GCA_005240145.1 Nitrosomonadales bacterium
CGACGAAAAAGCGGCCGTCGAAGCGCGCATCGCGCGAGCGCGATCACGCTGCGCGCGCGGGCGCCTGGCATGCCGAGCCGAGCGATGCGACCATAGTTTTCCTCGGCAATTTTTTCAGGGGAAGGAAAAACCTTGCCGAGCGATGGAAAGGGCGTTTCCACGGATTCGCCGAAGGCGGCGGCAAAACGGCCTGCGACCGTGCGCGCCGCTGCGACTGTCACCTGCTGGCCGAGGATCGCGCGCACTGCCACTTCGAAACCATCGAATGCGCCCGGCACGCGCAGGCCCGGATGGCTGCTGGCGAGGGAGCCGAGCGCCTGGGCCACTTCCGCCGGATGGCAGGCGAGGTCCATCAGCGCCTTGACGCGGGAAAGCACGGGCGGCAGCGCCTTGGCGAGCGAAGCCGAGAGCGTCACGCGCAGCGCCGGCTTCTTCGGCGAGGGCGAGACCTCGATCCAGCCCGCGTGAATTTGGCCCGCCAGCACGATACGCGCGGTACGCCGGTAGCGGCCTTCCTCCACCGACTCGACGCCGGCGACCGCGCGCGCACCGAGGAAGGCGCACAGCGCCGGCCAGTCGTAAGGCGGACGGAAGCTGAGCTCGAAGTTGAGCGCGTCGGAGGAAACCGTGCCGCTGGAGTTCATGCGCTTGCGCAATCGACCCGGCTGCAGGCGATAGCGCTGCTTGAACAGGGCATTGAAGCGCCGCAGGCTGCCGAAACCGCTGGCGAAGGCGACTTCCGTGACCGGCAGCGAGGTGTCCGTGAGCAGGCGCTTGGCGAGCAGCAGGCGCTGCGTCTGCGCGAACTCCACCGGTGAGACGCCGAATTCGGCGCCGAAGGCGCGGCGCAGGTGGCGGTCGGTGATGCCGAGGCGCGTGGCCACCGCGTCGATCCCTTCCTCGTCCAGCGTGCGATCCTCGAGCAGGCTTGCGGCCGCCTGCGCCAGGCGCGAAGTCGCGTCCACGCTGGCGTTGCCGGGCGCGAGTTCGGGCCGGCAGCGCAGGCAAGGCCGGTAACCGCCCGACTCCGCGGCCGCGGCGCTGGGATAGAAGCGGCAGTTCTCGCGCCTGGGCGGCTTCACGGTGCACACGGGACGGCAATAGATGCGCGTCGAGGAAACGGCGACGAAAAAGCGGCCGTCGAAGCGCGCATCGCGCGAGCGCAGGGCACGGTAGCAGGTGTGGGAGTCGAGCGTCACGCCCGCAGTATGAGCGAGCGCCGCGGCGCATGCTAGCCGTTTTCGGACCTCGCGGCGCGCGGGGTATCCCACGTCCGAAAACGGCTAGCGTGACTACCCAGACTCGGGGATCATGCCCCATGCGCCCCGCCGACTACGTCCGCCTCCTCCTGCTGGCCGCGATCTGGGGCGGCGCCTTCATCTTCCTGCGCGTCGCCGCGCCGGTGCTCGGGGCGGCCTGGACCTCGGAACTGCGGGTGCTGCTGGGCGGCCTCGCGCTGCTAGCCTGGTTCCGTGCCACGGGCTTCGACCCCGGCCTGCGGCGGCACGCTCGCGCCTACCTGCTGATCGGCAGTGTCATCATCGCGCTGCCGTTCATCCTTTATGCGTTCGCGTCGATGCATGTACCCGCCTCGTTGCTCTCGATCGTGAATTCGACCTCGCCGATTTTCGCTCTGGCCTGGAGCGCAGCCCTGCGCGACGAACGCATCACGCGGCGCAAAGGCGCCGGGTTGGTGCTGGGCGTTGCCGGTGTCGCGCTGGTGGCGCAACCTTCCGGACTCGGCGCAGGTCCGCTCTTCGGCTGGGCGATCGCCGCCGCACTTTGCGCCTGCTGCGCCTACGGCACCACCGGGGCGCTGGTGAAGCGCTTCTCGGGCGGCGCCTCGCCTCGCGGCATGGCCGTCGGCAACCAGCTTGCCGCAGCCCTGGTCCTCCTGCCGCTGCTGCCGGTCCTGCCGCCGCTTGGCATGCCCTCGGCGCTGGTGATCGCCAACCTGTTGGCGCTCGCCTTGCTCGCCAGCGGCGTCGCCTTCCTGCTCTACTTCCGCCTGATCGCGGATATCGGCGCGACGCGCGCGCTCACCGTCACCTACCTGATTCCGCTTTTCGGCGTTTTCTGGGGTTGGCTGTTCCTCGGCGAAGCGCTTCCCGCAAGCGCACTTGTGGGCGGGATCTTGATTTTGTCGGGAACCATCCTCGTCACGCGCAGTTAGAATACGAAATCAGGGACAGTCCACGTTTTCGCCGGCGAAAACGTGGACTGTCCCTGATTTTCCATGCCTGCCTATCCTCATCTTTTTCGCCCGCTAAAGCTGCCGGGCGCGACGCTTCCCAACCGCATCCTCATGGGCTCGATGCATACGGGCCTGGAGGCGCGTCCCGACGGCATGGCGCGCCTGGCGGCGTTTTACGCGGAGCGTGCGCGCGGCGGCGCGGCGCTGATCGTCACCGGCGGCTTCTCGCCGAACGACGCCGGAGAGCTGAGCCCCCACCGCGCGCAGATGAGCACCAAGGAGGATGCGCAGCGCCACGGGGTGATTCCGAAGGCGGTGCACGACGCGGGCGGGCGTATTGTGCTGCAGGTGCTGCATTCGGGGCGTTACGGCTTTCACCAGAACATCGTCGCCCCCTCGCCGATCAAGTCCGGGATCAACCCCAACGCGCCGCGCGAGCTGAGCGCCGCGGAGATCGAGCAGACCATCGGCGAGTTCGTGCGCGCGGCGGTGCTGGCGCAGAACGCAGGCTACGATGGGGTCGAGGTCATGGCCTCCGAGGGCTACCTCATCACGCAGTTCCTTGCGCTGCGCACCAACCAGCGCCAGGACGACTGGGGCGGCTCGCTCGAGAACCGCATGCGCTTCGCCTGCGAGATCGTGCGCCAGACGCGCATCGCGACCGGTGAGGATTTCATCATCGTCTACCGCATCTCGGCGCTCGACCTGGTCGAGGGCGGCCTGACGGGCGAAGAAACGGTGCAGGTTGCCAGGGCCGTCGAAAAGGCCGGCGCGACCATCCTCAATACCGGCATCGGCTGGCACGAAGCGCGCATTCCCACCATTGCGCAGGCGGTGCCGCGGGCGGGATTCGCCTGGGCGACGCGTCGCATCAAGCAGGCGGTCACGATTCCGGTGATTGCCTCGAACCGCATCAACGCACCCGAGACGGCGGAAGAGCTGCTCGCGCGCGGCGACGCCGACATGGTCTCCCTCGCCCGCGCAATGCTCTCGGACGCGGAGTTCGCGAACAAGTCCAGGGCCGGCGACCGCGCCGGCATCAATATCTGCATCGCCTGCAACCAGGCCTGCCTCGGCCACTACTTCATCGGGCAGCCGGCGAGCTGCGTCGTCAATCCGCGTGCAGGACGCGAATCAAAGCTTATTTTTTCTCCTGTTAAAAATAAAAAACGAATCGCTGTCATCGGCGGTGGCCCGGCCGGGCTGTCTTGCGCTGCGGTGGCGGCCGAGCGCGGCCACGCTGTCGTGCTGTTCGAAAAGGCTGCTGTGTTGGGCGGCCAGTTCAATCTGGCGAAGGAAATCCCAGGCAAGCAGGAGTTCGCCGAGTCGATCGCCTATTACGCGGAGCGCCTGCGGCGCGCCGGGGTACAAGTGCGCCTGAATCACGCCGCCAGCCAGGCGGACCTCGCAGGCTTCGACGAGGTGGTTCTTGCCAGCGGCATCGAACCGCGCAAGCCGGCGATTCCGGGCATCGAGCACAAGAGCGTGATCGGTTACGTCGACCTGCTGTCGGGCCGCGCGCAGGCGGGAAAGAACGTGGTCATCATCGGCGCCGGCGGCATCGGCTTCGACGTGGCGCTGTATCTCATCGAGCGTTCGAGCCGCTCGGCGCTGGAAGGCGCCGCGTTCAACCACCACTGGGGCATATCGCAGGAAGCCGCTGTTCCCGGTGGCCTTGCGCCGGCAGGAATGGCGAAGCCCGAAGGCAAAGTGCGGATCGCCATGCTCAAGCGCTCCACCACGCCCTTCGGCAGCACGCTCGGGCGCACCACCGGCTGGGTGCACCGCGCCGAACTCGCGCGCAATGCGGTGACGATGCTGAAGGGCGTCGAATACCGGAAGATCGACGATGCCGGCGTGCACATCCTGCTTGAGGGCAAGGAAAGCGTGCTGCCCGCGGATACGGTCGTGCTCTGCGCGGGGCAGGAACCCAAGCGCGACCTGGAGGCCACCCACCTCATCGGCGGCGCGAAGGAGGCCGGCGAACTGGATGCCAAGCGCGCCATGCTGGAAGGAGCCGAATTGGCGGCGCGGCTCTGAGGAGCCTCGTGGAAAATATGCCCGAATGTGATCGCAATGGCGCACCTCGGAAATCTAACGAGGCGAATTGGTACGCGAGGCACATCACCGGTGCGCTCCAAAGCGACTAAAGTTTCGCACTGCTCGAGTATCTTTCCCGCGGGCTCAATGTGCGGATGAACAGGAGACTAAGCGGAAGGCTCGTCAATTTCCAAGCAGTGGCAAAAAAATCAATGAGATAATTTGCGAAGGCAGGCGGTTGCGTATCACCTACTCAACATATTCTGACTCATGACCACTATTGCTCTAGCTGAAGCGAGAACACCTGAGTCCTTGTTAGACGCAATCGATGGCCTAATTAAGTCAAAGCAACTCTTTGCGGCACTTAAGGCTAACGAGTTAGTGGCAAGTGTAGGTCGTTTGACAGATTTGGTTCGGAACTCGAAAGACCATCTGACCTTGCCCCTGTTTTCCGTATCCCATAGCCGAGGCCATTATGCGGCCCGCTTTTCCTGAGCGGCGAGCCAACGCTTCTCGAACTGCATCGGGC
>SBAS01000018.1 GCA_005240145.1 Nitrosomonadales bacterium
CCCGCCGAACCGGTCAAGCTGGCGGCGGTCACGCCTGCGCCGACCCCGCCCCCCGCGCCGGCGCCTGCGAATCTGCCCGACCCGGCGCCGGTGTCCATCGAAACCATGCTCGCGCGTGCGATCTCGCTGGAGCGCGACGGCAAGACCGCCGACGCGGCGCGCCTGCTGCGCCAGGTGACGCGCGAGGGCAAGGGTGAGGCGGCGGGGCAGGCCGCCAAGCGCTACGGCGACATGCTGCAAAAGGGTGTGCCGGGCGTGCCGCGCGACTACGGCGAGGCGCTCAGGTACTACGAGATCGCGCGCCTGAACGGCGTCGAAGTGCCCGTTACCAAGGCCCGCTGACGCTCAAATCAGATAAGAGCGGGGAGTCTTCGCCAAAGACCGCGTGATTGACCGCTTCTCGGGACCTCTCAGACGAACTGGTTTTTCAGCGCGCTTTCTCCGCGCCAGATGCGCTCCAGGTTCTCCAGCAGGAGATCGATGACGTTGTCTTCGTAGCGGCGCGTCTCGCCGGCGGTGTGCGGCGTGATGAGCACGTTGGGCACGGTCCACAGCACGGAATCAGCGGGCAGCGGCTCCTGCCAGACGCAATCGAGCGCCGCGCCGGCGATGGCATTGCGGCCGAGCGCGTCGATGAGCGCCGGCTCGTTCACCACTTTGCCGCGCGCCACGTTGATGAGATAGGCCGAGGGTTTCATCGCGGCGAGCGCTTTCGCGTCGATCAGGTTCTCGGTCTGCGGCGTCAGCGGGCAGGTCAGCGCGACGAAGTCGGCCTGCGCGAGCACGCCCGGCAGGTCACCCTCGCCGACCACGCGGTCGGCGGCGCCGGCGCCTTTGCTTGGGTCGCGCTTGGTGCCGATGACCTTCATGTCGAAGGCCCTTGCGAGCGTCGCCAGCCGCGAGCCGATGCGGCCCATGCCGACGATGACGAGGGTCTTGCCGCCCAGTTCATCCTCGCGGCGCGCGATCTCGCCGATCATGCCGCGCCACTTCTTCGCCGCCTGGTTGGCGAGCGCCTCGGGAATCTTGCGCGCCAGCGCGAGGATCAGCGCGATGGCATGCTCGGCGACCGCGCGCTCGTTGACGCCCTGCGCGTTGGCCACGCGGATACCTGCGGCGCCCAGCGCCTCGCGCGAGTACTGGTCGGTGCCGGCGCTGATCGACTGGATCAGCGCGAGCCGCGGCGCGAGCGGGATCAGTTCGTTCTTCCACAGGCCCGAGCACAGCAGCACGTCGGCCTCGGCGATGCGCGCCTTCAGTTCGTCGGCGCTGCGCAGCTCGAACCACTTCAGGCCGGTGTTGCGCAGCGCGAAGCGCTCGCCCATGCGGTAGGCGACGTGAGCGAAGCAGATGTTCAGCTTGTCTTTTGCGGGAAGGTTGCGTGAGGGCATGGGACGCTACTTGATGAAGCCGAAAGCCCGCGGCAGATAGAGCGAGATTTCCGGCACGAAGGCGACGGCGAACAGCACCGCGATGATGGCGGCGATGAAGGGCAGCAGCGAGGGAACCAGCTTCTCCATCGGCAGGCCGCTGATCGACATGCCGACGAAGAGGCACAGCCCCACTGGAGGCGTGACGTGGCCCAGAGCAGATGCGATCACGCACACCATGCCGAAATGGATCGGGTGGATGCCGACGGCGATCGCGCCGGGCAGCAGCACCGGCACCGTGACGAGGATGATTTCCGAGGGCGTGAGGAAAGTGCCGAGAATCACGTAGAGCACGATCACCAGCGTCATGAACATCCACCAGGTGGGCGCCACCTGCGCGATCGCGTCGGCGACCTGGATCGGGAACTTCGAATAGGTGAGCACCCAGCCAAACGCCCCCACCATGCCGATGATCAGGCCGATGACGCCGGACAGGCGCGCCGAGTCGGCGAAGATCTTCGGCAGCTCGCGCAGCCTGGGTTCCTTGTAAAAGAGCGGCGGCACGATGAGCGCGTAGACCACCGCCACGGCGGCTGCCTCGGTGGGCGTGAACAGGCCGAAGACGATGCCGCCCATGATGATGATCGGGATCATCAGCGCGGGCAGCGCGCCGCGCAGAACTGTCATGAACTGGCGCAGCGTCGGCGGCTCCTCCTTCGGGTAGTTGCGTTTGCGCGCGATGATGAAAATCGGCACCGACATGCCGATACCGACCAAAAGGCCAGGCAGGTAGCCGGCGGCGAAGATGGCGGCGACCGACTCGTCCGCCATCCAGGCGTAGATCACGGCGATGATCGAGGGCGGAATGATCGGCGCCAGGATCGCGGTGCTGATGGTGAGCGCGGTGGCGAAGTCCCGATCGTAGCCTTTCCTCTCCATCTGCGGAATGAGGAAGGTGCCCAGGGCCGAGACGTCAGCCACCGCCGAACCCGAGATGCCGCCGAAAAGCATGCTGTCCATCACGTTCACATAGGCAAGGCCGCCGCGGAAGCGCCCCACCAGAGCGGTGGCGAGGTCGATGATGGCGCGCGCCACGCCGCCGCGCGCGGCGAGGTTGCCCGCGAGGATGAAGAGGGGCGCCGAAAGGAGCAGGAAGGAGTCCGACAGCAGCCCGACGAAGCGCGTCGGGATGATGATCGGGTTGAGCGCCGGATAGACCAGCGCGGCGCCCAGGGCGCCCACGCCCAGCGCGATGCTGATCGGCATGCCGAGCAGCAGGAAGAACACGAAGACGATCAGGAGCGTTTCAGCCACAGCGATCGACAGGCAAGGTAGAGGCTGCGCAGCATGGGCAGGCTCATCAACACCGCGCCCACCGGCACGGCGGCATAGACGTAGCCCAGCGGTAGCCCCAGCCCGGCGCTGGTCTGGAACTGCGCGTTGGGCACCAGCACGAACGCGAGCTTGATGAGAACCACGAGCAGCGCGATGCCGGCCAACTCGACCACGATGATCGTCGCGTCGCGCGCGCGCGGCGGCAGCTTGTCACGAAAATAAAGC
The DNA here is from genome assembly GCA_005240145.1 of Nitrosomonadales bacterium. GTDB lineage: Bacteria > Pseudomonadota > Gammaproteobacteria > Burkholderiales > SG8-39 > RBG-16-66-20. The sequence continues at coordinate 2,931 of SBAS01000018.1, forward strand.
AGCGCAGTATGCTCGCCGCGGTGCATTGCGGCGGCGGCGCCGAGCATCACCAGCCAGACGAACAGGTAGCGCGGGACTTCTTCCAGACCGTCGATTCCCGCCCGGCCGACGAAACGCAGCACCACCTGGAGGAACACCGCGGCGGCCATGACGGCGAGGATCGCCCCCGCGGCATAGCCCAGCGCGTCATAGAACTGCGCCCAGCGCCCTCCGGCGGGAGCCGCCCCGGCCCCGGCCTCGCCTGCCGACGCCACCGGACTACTTGATGCCGAGGATGTAGTCCACCATCTTGCGCGCGTCCCTGCCGGCCGGCGTGGCGTAGAACTCGTTGTACACCTCCACCGTCGCCGCGCGGAACGGCGCCGCGTCCGGCTTGGTGATGATGCCGCCCTTCTCGCGCACCAGGTTCTGGATCGACTTGTCCTCGTCGAGGATGAATTCGCGGTTGAACTTGCGCGCATCGCCCCAGGCGTCGGCCACCACCTTGCGGCCTGCGGCGTCGAGCTTCTGGTACGCGGCCTTCGCCATGATCAGCGCCACCGCCTGGTGCGTGTGGCGCACGTCGGCCACGTTCTTCACCACGTCGTAGAACTTGTTGTGATAGTAGGTATTGATGCCGCCCTCGGCGAAGTCGATGACCTTGGTCTGCAGCGACGTCGCCACCTCGGGGAAGGCGATCGGCGTCGAGATCATCCCCAGCGCCTTGAAGGTCGCCACCAGGATCTTGTCTTCCTGCACGCGGACCTTCTTGCCCTTGACGTCGGCCAGCCCGTTGATCGGGAAATGGCCGTAGATGCCGCGGTAGCCGGCGGCGATGAAGCCGATGAGCTTCAGCCCGCGCGCGTCGAGCACCTTGTCGTAGTAGCCGTTCAGCGTGTCGCTGCCATCGAGCGCCTTGAAGACGTGGTCATAGTCGCGAAAGATGTACGGTAGCTGGAACACCGACATTTCCGGGATCAGCGTGGAAAGCGGCGCGGTGGTGATCGGCCCGAACTGCACCGAACCCAGCTGGATCTGCTGCGCGACTTCGCGCTCGCCGCCCAACGAGCCGGAATGGTGGTGCACCAGCTTCATCTTGCCGCCGGAGAGTTCCGCGATCCGGTCGGCGAAGCGTTGCGCCGCCTGCGACGTGCCGTGCTTGGGCGGGTTGACGTTGCCCAAGGAGAATTCCTGCGCCTGCACGGAAGCAGCGAGGGGCAGGTTGGCGGCGACCGCGAGCAATGCGCTCGCGGCAAGGCGGGGGAATGGGTTCATGGTTTCCTCTCTCCGTTGACGGTGGGCCGGTGCCGCGACCGGCGGCAGGGAACTCTATCAGATCGAGGCGGCGGACTCGATGTCGAGCGTCGTCACGCGGCGCAGTTCGCGCCGGTGCTTCACGTCGTCGAAGCGCTGGCCGCGATGCATGGTGGCGAGGTTGTCCCAGATCACCAGGTCGCCGACCCGCCAGCGGTGCCGATAGACGAACTCCGGGCGCACGGCGTGATCGGTGAGCTCGCGCAGCAGCAGCCTGCCCTCGGGCACCGGCCAGTCGACCACGTGCGAGGCATGCGAGGCAAGGTAGAGCGAGCGGCGGCCGCTGCGCGGGTTGCGGCGCACCAGCGGATGCACCGCGCCCTTGAGCCGCTCCTGTTCCTCGGGCGAGAACTCGAAGCCGAGCACCTGGCGCGAGTAGGCGATCGAATGGTGCACGCGCAGGCCCTCGAGCATGGCCCGGGTTTCGCCATCGAGCGCATCGTAGGCCGCGCGCATGTCGGCGAACTCGGTGTCGGCCGCCACCGGCGGCACCACCTTGGCCGAGAGCATCGAGTAGCGCCCCGGAGGATCTTGGAACGAGGCATCGGTATGCCACAGCCGGTTGCCCAGCGCATACATGCGGCGCCGGTCGTCGGCCTTGAGCAGCGCGCCGCCTTCGTCCAGGTTCGAGATGTCGGTGAGGGCTTCGTTGCCGAAACGGTTCCTGCTCAGCACCGCAGCGCCGGTTTTCGCGTGCAGGGTGCCGTCGAACCGGGTGGCGAACCGGAGCTGCTCGTCATCGGCCAAAGGTTGATCGCGGAACACCAGCACTGCGTACTGGTCCATGCCGGTGCGGATCGCCTCCAGCGTCGCCCGGTCCTCGACGCTGCGCAGGTCGACCCCGCGGGCTTCGGCGGCGAAGAGCGGGTGCAACTGGCGAAAGGTCAATTCCATGGCGCCTGCCTCAGTGCGCTCGGGCTGATTCTATTGCAGGCCGCGGCGTCGTGCGGGCAGGGGCGATGCGTTGTCTGGCAATGGCATGTCGGCGGTGTTGAGTACCATCGCCATCATCGAGTAATAGCCGTTCAGCGCCAGGAGGTCGAGCGTGCCGTCGAGGCCGAAGCGCTCGCGCGCTGCGGCAAAGGTCTCGTCGTCCAGGCGCCCGCTGCGGTGCGCCTGCCTGCTCGCCTTGTAGACCAGCGCCTCGTCCGCCGACATGCCAGGCGGCTCCTTGCCCTCGGCGATGGCTTCGATGATGCGCGCGTCCAGGCCGGCCTTGCGCGCGATCCTGTCGTGCATGTACCACTCGAACTGGCAGTCCCATTCGCGCGCCGTTACCAGCACCGCGATTTCGAGCGTCGCCAGCGGCAGCTTGTTATGGAAGCGCAGGTGCTCACCCAGCTGCTGGATGCGGCGCGCAAGTTCCGCGTTGTGCAGCAGCGCGACAAAGGGTCCGCGTACCTCGCCGCGCGGGCCGGCGGTGATCTCCGCGGCAACCTCGCGTTGCACGGGCGTCATGGCTTCAGGGGCAAGACGCGGAAACCGGCTCACTACACCCACACCTGCAGCACGTAGTCGTAGGCGGCCTGCGCATTGGTCATGTCAACGCGCTGCAACTGTATGGCATAGCCTTTTTTCGTTTTCTTCAGCTTGTGGAAATAGGATCCCGCAAAGTGGCGCACATCGTCGCGCCGCAGTTCCATCATGTGGAAGCGGGATTTGACTTCCAAGTCTCCATTTTTATTTGTTTTTACAATGGAAACATTGGAAACCAGGTGGTTCGTTTCCCACAGCGGCCGCTGCGACCAGGCGTCGGGGTGCAGCACGCGCAGCATGCGCACCGTCATGAGGTTTTGGTCCTCGGCGAAGATGGCGGGCTGGCCTTCCCAGGTCTTGTAGCTGGCATCGGGCGGCATCCAGTAGACGCCGTCTGGCGTGAACAAGTCGATCCACTTCTGCCACTGCTTGGTGTCGAGAAACTCCGACTGCTTGTATAAAAATTGCTCTACCTCGTAATGGTCTTTCATGGCTGCATGTATTTCGCCCAGGCCTTCATCTGGTTGCGCATCGGCGCCTCCGAAGTGCCCATCCTCGGGCCGGAAGAGACCGTGCCGTCCTTCTCGATGTCGCGGCCGTGGTGGCGACCAAGGCTGACCCAGTCGCCGCCGTCGGAGGCGAGGCCCTGGTGGCATTTCCAGAAGTTCTCCAGGTCGTCAGCGTTGATCAGCGTGGCGGGGGAGTTGACGAGGTTGTAGTAGGCGAGCGAGCGCCGGTAGATCGCCTCGGGCGCGCCCTTCAAGCGGAAGTGCCAGATCTCGGTCAGCGTGCGATCCACGCCGAGCGGGCGCACCGCGCGCAGCTGCTGCAGCGGCGACTGCACCGAGAGTCCGGGATAGACGAGGACGTGGTGGATGTTGACGCCGACGATTTTCTCGAAGCGCTTCCTGCCGTAGGCCTTGATCATCACCTTGTCGTAGGCGAGCGTGTCGGGGTCCTGTGGCCGCAAGCCCATATAGCCGGTAAGGATGCAGTGGCCGTAGGGGTAGTTGATGGTCTGGAAGTCGTCCCACTTGTCGATGGTCACGGTCGCAAACGCCGAGAGCATGTGGTACGAGAGCGGCGCGGCGCCGCCCTTGGCCTTGCGCGCGAGAATTTTCTCCACTTCATGCGCGGCACGGCCGGTGGACTGATGCACCACCGACGGGTGCAGCGCATCGAGCTGGTTCTCGAGGAACAACTTCCAGTTCGAGTGCTGGATGACGCGGAAGCAGTTGGGCACGACCTCTACCTCGCCCGCCGGGGCGCGATCGCACATGTCGTCGAAGGCGACGATCGATTTGCCGAGAAACTCCTTAAGCGTCGGACCGTCCTCGGCGAGGCTGGCAAAAACGAAGCCGCGGTAATTCTGCACGCGCGCCGCTTTCTTCACATTGCAGTCGGGATTGTCCTTTCCGTAGCGCGTACCCTCGTAGGCCGCCTTCATCGGAATGTTCTTCAGCTTGCCGTCGTGATGGAAGGTCCAGGCGTGGTAGGAGCAGCGGAAGAATTCGCCCGTATTGCCCTTGCGGTCGCCGCAGAGCATGTTGCCGCGGTGCGGGCAGCGGTTGTAGAGGACGTTCACCTTGCCATTGTTCCCTCTCACCAGGATCATGGGCTGGCGGCCGATCTGCACCGTGGCGTAGTCGCCCGCCTTGGGCACCTGCGATTCGTGTCCGCAGTAGATCCACACCGTCTCGTGGATGCGTTCCATCTCGAGCTCGAAGATCTGCTGGTCGGTGTAGACCTCCTTGCGCACCCGGTCGGGCTCGACCATGCTGGAAAAATCGGCTTTGCGTTCCTTGAGCATTCGATTCCCTTTCACCCGCCGTGCGTGGAGCGGGCTATTATCCGCGAATGCGTCTGATCGTCGCAATCACCGGTTCGAGCGGCGCCATCTATGGCATCCGCCTGCTCGAGGCGCTGCGCGAGGCACCGAAGGTCGAAGTCCACCTCATCCTTAGCAAGGGCGGCAAACTCACCGCCGCCCTCGAAACCGGGCGCAAGGCGCGCGACATCGAGAAACTGGCGCGGCACGTGCACAGCGACCAGGACCTCGCCGCCAGCATCGCGAGCGGATCGTTCAGGACCGCCGGCATGATCGTCGCGCCCTGTTCGATGAAGACCCTGTCCGGCATCGTCCACTCCTACGCCGACAACCTCGTGGTGCGCGCCGCGGACGTGGTGCTGAAGGAGCGGCGCAAGCTGGTGCTGATGCCGCGCGAAACGCCGCTGCACGTCGGCCATTGCCGGTTGCTGCTGCAGGCCGCGGAAATGGGCGCCATCGTCGCGCCACCGATCCCGGCCTTCTACGGCAAGCCGAAAACCATCGACGACCTCGTCAACCACAGCGTCGGCCGAGTGCTGGATCTGTTCGACATCGAAAGCAGCCTTGTCAGGCGCTGGAAGGAGCCCGATTGAAGATCACGGCGGTGGAAACCATCACGCTCGGAGAATTCCCCAATATCCTCTGGGTGCAGGTGCATACCGACGATGGCCTGGTGGGTCTGGGCGAGACGTTCTACGCGGTGGCGCCGGTGGCGGCGCACATCCACGAAACCTGCGCGCCCTACCTGCTTGGCAAGGACCCGCTGCGCATCGATGCCCACAGCCGGCGCTTCCTCGACACGTATCTGGGCTTCAACAGCGTCGGCGTGGAGATGCGGGCTGCCTCCGCAGTGGACATCGCGCTGTGGGACATTTTCGGCCAGGCCACCGGCCAACCGATCTACCAGCTTCTGGGAGGCGCCACGCGCGACAAGGTGCGCGTCTACAACACCTGCGCCGGCTACGGGTACGTGCGCGCCAAGCCGGTGCAGGGCACGGCGAACTTTGGGCTGCCGGCGCGCATCGATCGCAGGAAGCGTCCCTACGAAGACCTGGTTGCCTTCCGCACCGACGCCGGCGCGCTCGCCGAATCGCTGCTCGACATGGGCATCACGGGCATGAAAATCTGGCCGTTCGACGAGGCGGCGGAAGCCTCCAACGGCACCGACATTTCGAAGGCGGATCTGAAAAAGTCGCTGCGCCCCTTCGAGCAGATCCGCAAGGCCGTGGGCGACCGGGTGGACATCCACGTCGAATTCCATTCCATGTGGCAGCTGCCCGCGGCGATAAAAATCGCCAAGGCGCTCGAGCCTTTCGAGCCGTACTGGTACGAGGACCCGGTGAAAATGAACAACCTCGATGCGCTCGCCGACTACGCGCGGCGCACCGATGTCTGGGTCACGGCCTCCGAGACGATCGCCACGCGCTGGGGCTTCCGCGCGCTGTTCGAGAAGCAGGCGGTGTCGGTGTGCATGCTGGATGTCGGCTGGGCGGGCGGCCTGTCGGAGGCGAAGAAGATCGCCACCATGGCGGAGGCCTACCAGCTGCCGATCGCGCCGCACGATTGCACCGGACCGGTGCTGCTGACTGCGTCGGTGCACCTGTCGATGAATTGTCCCAATACCCTGGTGCAGGAGATGGTGCGCGCGTTCTACTACGATTGGTACGGCAAGCTCGTGACGCAGTTGCCGCCGGTCAAGGACGGATACATCACCGCGCCAAAGGGACCGGGATTGGGAACGAAGCTGCAACCAGCAGTGCTCAAGCGCAAGGACGCGGTGCGGCGGATATCCCGGTTGACGAAATAGTCGCGACATCAACGCTAGAGAGAGCCCGATGGCCAAAGACTTCGATCAAATGGAAGACAGCAACCGCTCGGCGAACCCGAGCATTTACGACGTGAGCGACCCGGCGCGGCGCCTGGTCCTGCAAGGCGGCCTGGCGGCGCTTGCCGGCGGGGTGCTGCCCGGCTTGCTCGCCGGATGTGCATCCGATCCGGTGGCGCCCGCGTCGGGCCCGTTGTTCTCGTTCAAGGGCATACCGGTGGCCACGAGCGACGCGATCGTGGTGCCCGAAGGCTACGTCGCCGAGGTCATTGCCGCCTGGGGCGAACCCGTCGGCGTCCCCGGCAACATCCCCGCATTTCACGCCGGCGGCGGCAACACCGCGCTGGAGCAGGCGGTGCAGATGGGCATGCACCACGACGGCATCGAATACTACGCGCTCGAGGGCAGCAAGCGCGGCCTTCTGGCGATGAATCACGAGTACGCGGACGACGGCCTGCTGCACGCCGACGGCATGAAGACCTGGAACGCCGAGAAGGTGAGCAAGTCGCAGGCGGCGCATGGCGTCGCGGTGATCGAGGTCGAGGAGAAGGGCGGTAAGTGGCACATGGTGCGCCCCTCGCGCTTTGCCAGACGCCACACGGCGGCGACGCCGTTCACCGTGCAGGGCCCGGCGGCCGGACACCCGATGATGCGCACCGCCGCCGACCCGGCCGGCCGCACCGTCCTCGGCACGCTGAACAATTGCGCCAGCGCCAAGACTCCCTGGGGCACCTACCTTTCCGGGGAAGAAAATTGGGCGTTCTATTTCGACGGCGGCGACAAGCTCGATGCCCATCAACAGCGTTGGGGCATGCGCAAGGCGAGCGGCTACCGCTGGGCCGCGCACGACGAGCGCTTCAACGCCATGAAGCATCCGAACGAGTTCAACCGTTTCGGCTGGGTGGTCGAGATCGATCCGCTGGAGCCGGAGGCGACGCCCGTCAAGCGCACCGCGCTCGGGCGCGCGGCGCACGAAGGCGCCTGGGTGGCGGTGACCGGGGATGGCCGTGCGGTGGTGTACTCGGGCGAAGATGCGCGTTTCGAGTACATCTACAAGTTCGTCAGCCGCGACCGCATCGCGCCGGGCGGCGCAAGGGCGAACCGCGAACTGCTCGACCACGGCACGCTATACGTCGCGCGCTTCGATGCCAATGGCACGGGCCGCTGGATGCCGTTGGTGCATGGCCAGGGGCCGCTCACCACCGCCAGCGGCTTCGCCAACCAGGGCGAAGTCGTGATCAAGAGCCGTCAGGCCAGCGACCTGCTGGGCGCGACGAAGATGGACCGGCCGGAATGGCTTGCCATCGATCCGCGCAACGGCGTCGTCTATTGCACCCTGACCAACAACAGCTCGCGCGGCGCCAAGGGCCAGCCGGGCATCGACGCCGCCAACCCGCGCGCCAACAATGTCATGGGCCAGATCATCCGCTGGAAGGAGGACGGCGACTTCGACGCGCTCGCCTTCGGCTGGAATCACCTGGTCCTCGCCGGCGATCCGGCCAACGCGCGGCCCGAGGCCAAAGGCAACATCAACGGCGATATCTACGCCTGCGCCGACGGCATCGCGTTCGATTCGCGCGGCGTGCTGTGGATCCAGACGGACATGCATGCGAGCGTCATGTACAAGGGCGAAATGCAGCGCTTCGGCAACAACCAGATGCTGGCCTGCGATCCGCGCAGCGGCGAGACGCGCCGCTTCCTCACCGGCCCGACCAACTGCGAGGTGACCGGCGTGACCTGGACGCCCGACCTGCGCACGATGTTCGTCAACATCCAGCACCCGGGCGAGACGGCCAGCGATCGCAGCGATCCGGCGCAACCCGACCGCTTCTCGCGCTGGCCGGACAACAAGCCGGGCGCGAGGCCGCGTTCCGCGACGGTGGTGATTCGCAAGCGCGACGGCGGAGTGATCGGGACCTGAGCGCTACCAGGCCGATCGCTCGAGCCCGGGAACGGCGTCGAAGTGCGCATCGCGGCTGAGGACGGGCAGCCGATGCTGAAGCGCCAGCGCCGCGATCCACGCATCGTTGGCCGGCACCGGCCGTCCCGTCTGCTTGAGCGATACTCGCAGCGCCGCATAGGCGATCGCCGTTTCCTCCGTCACTGCCAGTACGTCAAAGGCAGGAAGCTGGGACTCCAGCCATGCCTCGTAGGCCGCGCGGTGCCTGGACTGCGCGATGCCGTAGCGGAATTCGCCCAGGACGATCACCGGAATCGCCGCCCGCGGCTGCCGCCGCAGAACTTCACCGACAGCCGCGTCGCCGTCCACGAACGCGGATAGCGCGTTGGTGTCCAGGATCACGCGCGATCCTCGGGCTCGATGACCCCGAACTGCTCATCAATCCTGGCCTGAACGCGCCGCGTCTCCCGGCGCAAGCGGCGCAGCTTGCCGAATCCCCGCATCCATTCGGGCTCGCCGGGGCGGGCCGCGCCGGTGTTGGCGCCGAGCTTCTCCTGCAACGCTTCGGTGACAAGCTGCCGCAGCGACTGGCCGCGCTCGGCGGCTTTCGACTTTGCCTTGCGAAACAGCGGATCCGGAATCTCAAGCGTCGTCTTCACCGTCCCATATTACCATATTTATGGCCACGGGCGGCTCGGGGGGAAGGATCGGCGGGCGTACCTGCTACTTCGCCAGCGCCTTCATGGCCTTTTCCAGGCCGCCGATGGTGGTCGGGTACATGCGGTCCTTCATGAGCTCTTTCACGATCTGGATCGACTGCCGGTAGGGCCAGACTTCCTCGGGCTCGGGGTTGAGCCAGATGCACTTGGAGTAGACGTCGGTGAAGCGCTTGACCCACACCGCGCCGGCTTCCTCGTTGAAGTACTCGACGCTGCCGCCGGGCTGCAGGATCTCGTAGGGGCTCATGGTCGCGTCGCCGACGAAGATCACCTTGTAGTCGTGGCCGTACTTGTGCAGCAGCTCCCAGGTCTTGGTGCGCTCCGAGTGGCGGCGGCGATTGTCCTTCCAGACGAAGTCGTAGAGGCAGTTGTGGAAGTAATAGAACTCGAGGTGCTTGAACTCGGTTTTCGAGGCTGAGAACAGTTCCTCGGCCAGCTTGATGTGGTCGTCCATGGTGCCGCCGATGTCCATCAGCATCAGCACCTTGATGGCGTTGCGGCGCTCGGGCCGCATGTGGATGTCGAGGTAGGCTTTTCTTGCCGTGTTGTTGATGGTGTTGTCGAGGTCGAATTCCTCGGGCACGCCTTCGCGGGCGAATTTCCTCAATCTTCGCAAGGCGATCTTGATGTTGCGCGTACCGAGCTCGACCGAATCGTCGAGGTTGCGGTACTCGCGCTGGTCCCAGACCTTCACCGCGCTGCGGTTGCGGCCCTTGTCCTGGCCGATGCGGATGCCTTCGGGGTTGTAGCCGTAGGCGCCGAAGGGGGAGGTGCCGCCGGTGCCGATCCACTTCGAGCCGCCCTGGTGGCGGCCTTTCTGCTCCTCGAGGCGCTGTTTAAGCGTCTCCATGAGTTTTTCCCAGCCACCCATCGCCGCGATCTGTTTTTTCTCTTCCTCGGTGAGCGTGAGCTCGACCTGCTTGAGCAGCCACTCCAGCGGTATCTGCGCCTCGATGCCGGGAATCGCGTCGACGCCGTCCCAGAATTCGGCGAAGGCTCGGTCGAACTTGTCGAAGTTCGCCTCGTCCTTCACCAGCGCGATGCGCGAGAGGTAGTAGAAATCGTTGATGTTCGGGCCGATGACGTCCTTGCTCATGGCTTCGAGCAGCGTCAGGTACTCCTTGATGGAGACCGGCAGGCGGTGGCTCTTCAGCTTGAGGAAAAAATCGATAAGCATGACCGCAGTTTGACCTTTTCCGGATATTCTAATCCCGGAAATGACACTCTACCTCGACGACGCGGCCGTGCGCCGCCTGCTGCGGCTAGAGGATCTGCTCGCCGCCATGCGGCAGGCGCTGGTGGATCTCTCTGCCGGGAAGGTGGCGCAGCCGCTGCGCATGGTGATGGACATTCCGGCGCAGAGCGGCTTTTTCCTCATCAAGCCCGTGCTGACCGAGCGCGCGCTTGCGGCGAAACTGATCACTTTGATCCCTGGCAATGCGGCACGCGGCCTGCCGACGCTGCTCGCCACCATCGTGCTGATGGACCCGTCGACCGGCGAGCCGCTCGCGGTCATGGACGGCACCTGGATCACCGCGCTGCGCACGGCGGCGGTTACGGCGGTGGCCGCGGATGCGCTCTCGCCGCCGGGTCCCAAGGTCGTCGCGTTTCTGGGCAGCGGTGCGCTGGCGCGCAGCCACGCCATAGCCCTGCGCGCTGTGCGGCCGGTAACGCAGATCCGCATCTGGAGTCGAGACCCGGCCAACGTCGCGCGCTGTGCCGCGGAAACCGGCGCCGTCGTCTGCGCCAGCGCCGAGGAGGCCGTGCGCGGCGCCGATATCGTCTGCACCCTGACCAACGCCACCGAGCCGGTGCTGCGCGGCGCCTGGCTCAAGCCCGGCGCGTTCGTCGCCGCGGTCGGCGCGCCGCGCCCCAACTGGCGCGAGCTCGACGACGAAGCAATGCGCAATGTCGTCGTCGCCGACAGCCGCGAGTCCGCGGAAAACGAGGCCGGCGACGTGATCCTCTCCGGCGCGAAGCTGTTCGCCGAAATCGGCGAGATCCTGGCCGGCACGCGGCCCAAACCCCCGGCCGGGGCGACGGTGATCTTCAAGTCGCTCGGCCAGGCGGTGGAGGACGCGTTCGCGGCGCGCCTGGTGTATGACGCCGCCATCGCCGCGCAGCGCTGACTTGAGCAGCGCTGGCCTGAACATCGCTGACGTCGTCATCGTCGGCGCCGGCGTGATCGGCGCCTCGGTCGCCTATTGGCTGACCAGGCTTGAGCCATCGCTGGCGGTGCAGCTCCTGGAGCGCGACAGGAGCTTCGCGCAAGCCTCGTCCGCGCTTTCGGCCAGCTCGATCCGCCAGCAATTCTCCAGTCCGCTCAACATCCACCTGTCGCGCTTCGGCCTCGGCTTCCTGCGCGAGATGGGTATCGATGTGACAGAGAGGGGCTATCTGTACCTTGGCAATGCCGCTGCGTTGCGTGCGATCAACGCGGTGCAGCGCGCGAATGGCGCCGACATCGCGCTACTCTCGCCCGCGGAGTTGTCGGCGCGCTTCCCCTGGTTGAACGTGGCCGGCATCGAGATGGGCGCGCTGGGACTGTCGGGCGAAGGCTGGTTCGACGGCCCGGCGCTGCACGCCGAGCTGCTGCGGCGCGCTCGTGCGCAAGGCGCGCAACTGATCGACGGCGAGGCGAAGGGTTTCGAGCGCGATGCGAAAGGCAGGATCGGCGCGGTGCTGCTCGCAGACGGATCGCGCCTGGCTTGTGGTCACGCGGTGAACGCGGCCGGTCCGTGGGCAAGAGCGCTGGCTGCGGCGGCCGGCATCCCGCTGCCGGTGCACGCGCGGCGCCGCACCGTGTTCGTCCTCTCCTGCCCGCAGGCGCTCGCGGATTGCCCGCTGCTGATTGATCCGAGCGGATTCTGGTTCCGGCCCGAAGGCAGGTATTTCATCGCCGGCACGACGCCGCTTCCCGACCTGGACGACCTGCCTCTGCAGCCCAACCTGGCCGAATTCGACGAGGCGCTATGGGCGCGCATGGCGCACCGCGTACCCGCGTTCGCGTCGCTACGCGTCGAGCGCGCCTGGGCGGGGTACTACGAGATGAACCTGTTCGACGCCAATGCCGTCATCGGCGCGCATCCGGATGCGCCAAACCTTTGGTTTGCGAACGGCTTCTCCGGCCACGGCATGCAGCAGGCTCCCGCTGCAGGCCGCGGCATTGCGGAACTGATCCTGCACGGGCGCTTCGAGACGCTGGATCTCGCTGCGCTCGGATTCCAGCGACTGCTCGACGGCCGCCCGCTCGTCGAATCGATCGTCATCGGCTGACCTGCCGCAATGGCTCCACACGGCTCCCGCGCGCAAGCGTTCGCGATCGTATTGCTCGGCAGCCTGGTCGCGCCGCTGGATTCTGCGGTGAACGCGGCGTTTCCGGCCATCAGTGAGGCGTTCTCGCTCGAAGTGGCGGCAATCCGCTGGGTCGTCGTCAGCTACCTGGTCACCTTCAGCTGCCTGGTGATCGTCGGCGGCCGTCTCGGCGACCTGTTCGGCTATCGCAAAGTGTTCGGCGCCGGGCTGCTGGTCTCGGCTGCGGCCTTCCTCGCCTGCGGGTTGGCGACGGAATTCGGCTGGCTGCTCGCCGCGCGCGTGGTGCAGGGCATCGGCATTGCGCTGGTTCTCGGCGCCGCGCCCGCGCTCGCGCTGTCGATCTATCCGGAATCGGAGCGCACCCGTGTGCTGACACGGTTCGGGGCGGCGTTCGCCGTCGGCCTTGCCGCGGGACCGGCCATCGGTGGCGCGCTGGTCGAGGCCTTCGGCTGGCAGGCGGTGTACCTCGCGCGCGCGCCGATCGCACTTGCGGCCTGGATCCTGCTCGGCCGCGTCCCCGTTGTGCAGTTGAAAGGCGGGCGCACATTCGATGTCGTGGGCTCGCTGCTCCTCGCCGCCTGGACCGGCGGCCTGCTGCTGGGCATCGCCCTGCCGGGCGATGCCGGTCTCGCGTTCGGACTGCTGGCCGTGGTCGCCTTCATCGTCTTCGCCAAGCGCGAGGCGCGCTCGCGCCAGCCCATGATTCGCCTCACGTTGTTCCGCAGCGCGGCGTTCGCGGTGCCGAATCTCGCTGCGATGGCAGTGCACTTTGCCGGTTTCCTGATTTTTCTTCTCGGCCCCTACTTCTTTGTGCGTGTGCTCGGGTTTTCGGCGCAAGGCGCCGGTATCCTGCTCGCGCTCGGGCCGCTCGGCGCGGCCATCGGCTCAGCGCTGGCCGGGCGCCTGGCGATGCGCTTCGGCGCGCGCCGGGTCGCCTTTGCCGGCATGCTGCTCGATTTCGCCGGTGTCGCCATCGCCGCGACCTGGGATGGCGGCTCCGGCGCGATCGCCATTGGCCTGTGTCTCGCCCTCCAGGGCCTGGGCATCGGCCTGTTCCAGGTGGCCTACGCCGACATCGTCATCGCGGCGTTGCCGGTGGAAGAGCGTGGCGTCGCATCCAGCCTGACCAGCTTTACGCGCACGCTCGGCGTCGTCGGTTGCGCTGCGCTTGGCTCAGCGCTCTTTCGCGCTGCCGAAGCCGACGCGCTCGCCGAGGGCGCGGCGGCGGGCGCGGCGTTTCTGCAAGGCTACGCGTTCGCGTTCACCAGCGTCGCGGCGGGCGCGGCGGTGTTCCTCGCCCTGAGCCTGCTGCGACCACGCGTGTGGTTCCCGAAATAGGCTCAGAAGTCGGCCTCGGCCTGCGCCGCTATTTCGGCGGCGTTCTCCCCGCGGTGGTGTAGAGGTCTGCGAGCGGCACGACGCGGCCGTGCAGCGGCAGGATGCGGTCCACGCCGAGTTTTAGGCGCTCGATGTTCTCGATCAAGTTGACGTTGTTCGCGTTCGGCGTCGCCGGCGGCTTGGCGCCGGGAGGGATCGGCGTGTAGGCATCGGCTTCGACGAGCAGCCGCTCCTTCGGCAGGTAGGCCATGAGGAACGTGTCGGCGTGAATGCTGTTGCCGATGCGGTAGAGCTCCACCGTGCGCGTGCCGTCGCTCAAGGTCATTCTGTCCTTCACCGGCCGCACGGTCGCCTTCTTGCCCGATTTCGTGAGCAAGTCGGGCGCGATCTTGCCGCGCGTGGCGAACGCGCGTTCGAAGTACGCCTTGCTCTGCGCCTGGGCGATGATGGTGGCGCCCTCGGCTACCGCCGCGCGCAGCCCGCCGGAATGATCGAAGTGGCTGTGTGAATTGATCACATAGCGGATCTTCTTGCCGGGTACGAGGCTCTTCACCGCCTCGAGCACAGGACCGCTGCGCATGTCGTTGAGCGGCGTCTCGACAAGGATCAGGTGGTCCTTCATCTCGATCGCGACGCTGTGGTGTGACGCGCCGGCCACGTACCAGACGCCGTCGGCAACCTTGTCGGTGGTGATGCGGTCCTTGGCCCCCCGCACGTTATCGGGCACGGCGTACTCGGCCGGCACATTGGGCTGGACGTCCTTGATGCTGACGTCAAGCGTCGGATGGCCGCCCTGCGACTGCTGGATCCGGCCCGGAAACTTCACGCCGGCGTAATCGCGGTAGTTGGAGTAGACGGTGACGGTATTCGTCTCGCCGAGCACCGGATCGGGGAAGCGCGATTCGACGCGCTCGACGAGGAAAGCGTCGTTAATGAACGCCGTCGCGGCGAATTTGCCGGCCTCGATGAATGCAACGGCGGCGAGCGATTTTCCGCCCTTGTCCGGCCAGGTGACGGTGGCGTTGTTGCGCTGCGCGGCGCTGATGACGCCGTGCGGCGAAATCCACAACTGGTGCGTGCGGTCGACCACGAACCTCGGTCCGGGAGCCGCCGCCACCGCGACCGCGTTCCAGGCGTACGAGCCGCTCAGGTACTGGTCGTTGCGCTGCTGGCCGGAGAGTGGGTAGCCGCCGCCGCCGCGCGGTTCGCCGCGGCTGAAGGCGATTTCTTCGCGCATCGAGCTATTGGCGTAGTTCATGGTCCGCGTCAGGCTCTGGATGTCGGTCTTCGGCCAGGGCATGCCGGGTTTGAAGGCCTGGCCGAAGGTCCAGCCCGTGCCTTCTGCGGTGTAGCGAATTGTCCTCGGCTCGCCCATCGCAGCCGATGCGCGCTTCAGGACCGCCACGGCCGAATCCTGGGCAATAGCGCCCGAAACGAACGCCAGCGCGGCGATCGACAGGGTCACGCGGGTGAAAAGGGCGGTATGGCGCATCGATTGCTCCTGTTTTTTGGTCGAATAGACCATGCAAACACGTCGCAAGCGGTTTTGTTCCGCGCTGTAGGTCAGAAATCCGCTTCAACCTCGGCCCTGCCGCGCTGACGATAGTGCTGCCAGATCGAGAAGGCGAGCGAGGCCACGGACAGCGCGATCAGCGACCCGGAAATCGGGCGCGTGAGGAAGAGCCAGGGGTCTGCGTCCGTCATGATGGCGCGGATCAGGTTGATTTCGATCTGGTCGCCGAGGATCACGCCGAGGATGAAGGGGGCGAGCGGAAAGCCGAACTTCACCATCGCATAGCCGACCAGACCGAAGATGAGCAGGACGTAGACGTTGGACATGGTGTTGCCGAGCGCGTAGGCGCCGATGGTGCACAGCACCAGCACCACCGGGAAGAGCGCCGCCTTCGGAATGTCGACGATGCGCAGCATCCAGCGCACGCCGGGCAGCAGGATCGCCAGTACCAGCGCATGCGCGACGATGTAGGCGGCGAACATGCCGTAGGCGAGCGTCGCGTTCTGCACGATGAAGAGGGGCCCGGACTGGATGCCGTGGATGGTGAGCGCGCCCAGCATCACGGCGGTGACCGCGTCGCCCGGGATGCCGAAGGCCATGATCGTCACCAGCGAACCGGCGACGTTGGCGTTGTTGGAGGATTCCGCAGCGATGATGCCCTCGGGCGTGCCGGTGCCGAAGCGTTCCGGATGGCGCGAGAACTTCTTCGCCTGGTCGTAGGCGAGCATGTTGGCCGCGCTGCCGCCGATGGCAGGCAGCACGCCGATCACCAGGCCGATGAAGGTGGACCAGAGCAGGAGGAAGGGCCTGGTTACGATTTCAAGAACGATTTTCGCGTGTGAAACGACAAGACTCACGCCCCGGTCGACCGCCTCGATCGCCTTGTGCGTCCCGCCCATGCGCTCGACCTCGGTCATGATCTGCGCGAAGGCGAAGACGCCGATCAGCACCGGCAGGAAGTCGATGCCGCCTTCGAGCATCGGCATGCCGAGCGTGAGCCGCTTCTGGCCCATCACGGGGTCGTTGCCGAGGATCGTGACGATCATGCCGAGCGCACCGGCCACCAGCCCCTTGGCAAGCGAGGCTTCCACAAGGCCCGCGACCATGGACAGCGCGAGCACGAAGAGCGAAAAGAATTCCCAAGGCCCGAACTGCAGCGCGATCCGCGCCAGCGGCCCGGTGGTGGCCACGAGGAACACCGCGCCGAGCAGCCCGCCGAAGATCGAGGCCCAGATGCCGAGCCACAGCGCGCGCCCCGGTTCGCCTTTCCGCGCCATCGGAAAACCGTCGAAAGTGGTTGCGACCGCAGACGGTTTGCCGGGGATGCCGAGCAGGCAGGACGTGATGAGGCCCCCCGTTTCGCCGCCCACGTAGACGCCGATCATCGCGGACAGGCCCTGCAGCGGCTCCAGGCCGAAGGTGAAGGGCAGCACCACGATGATCGTCATGGTGATGGTGATGCCGGGCAGGGCGCCGCCGATGACGCCGATCAGTGTGCCGATGAACAGCGGCAGCAGGTACTTGAATTGCAGGACATTGACGATCCCCGCGCCGAGGAGTTCGAACATGATCTAGAAGGCAGTCCAGCGGCCGCGCGGCAGGAGCACCGAAAGGTAGCGCTCGAAGATCAGCCAGGTGATGAAGGCAGTGGCGAGGCCGAGGATGAGCGCGCCGAGCCAGCCCCTGGCGCCGCGGGGCGGCGCAAGCAGGGCGCTGGCGGCCACGACGTAGATGAACGTGGCGATGCGGAAGCCGAGATTGGGCAGGGCTACGCAATACAGTGCGAACACGCCGAAGCTCATCGCCACCAGCGGGTAGTTGAGCTTTTGCTTTGGCTTTTCCTCCGGTTTTTCTTTGCGACGCAGTACATCGCTTACCACCAATCCCAGCGACAGTAGCGCCGTGAGCGCAAGCACGATGCGCGGGTAGAACCCCGGCCCGACCGGCACCATCGGGTTGGCCTTCAGGTCGAGCGTGAGCGCAAAAAGCACGAGGCTCGCGGCAAGTACCGCGAGCCCCGCGATACCATCACGACTCACCGTTTGAACAAGCCGAGATCTTTGGCCAGCGTCCTGTTCTCCTCGTCCGTCGTCCGCAGCCAGCCGGCATAGCCTTTGCGGTCCAGGTAGCGCACCCCTGTCGCCTGAAGCTTCATCGATGCGGCAAACGCGGGCTCCTTGGCGGCGGCAGCGCAGGCGCTTTCGAGCTTGGCAAGCACCGGCCCCGC
>SBAS01000063.1 GCA_005240145.1 Nitrosomonadales bacterium
TCAGCCCGATGCAGTTCGAGAAGCGTTGGCTCGCCGCTCAGGAAAAGCGGGCCGCATGATGGCCTCGGCTATGGGATACGGAAAACAGGGGCAAGGTCAACCAGCCGTCCGGGAAGTCGCCGAACACCAGCCAACCCAGCAGCATCACCCAGACGAGCTGCGTGTAGAAGAAGGGCGCGAGTGCCGTCGCGTTGGCATAGTCGTAGGCGCGGATCAGGGTGAAGTGCCCGACCGAGGCGAGCGCGCCGATGACGCCGAGCAGGGCCCAGTGGGAGGGGTCGGTCGGCGTCACCCAGGCGAAGGGCAGGGCGAAGGAGAGCAGCACCGCGCCGACGATCGCCCCCCAGACGAGCGAGGTGAGCGGGTGCTCGAGGCCCGCGACCTTGCGCGTGAGGATCTGGTAGAGCGCGTTGCACAGCGCTATGCCGATGGGCAGCAGCGCGTAGGGCGTGAACACCGTGGCGCCCGGACGCACGATGACCAGAGCGCCCGCAAGGCCGGCCAGCACCGCTGCGAGCCTGGCGCCGTCCATGCGCTCGCCCAGCATCGGCACCGCGAGCAGGGCGAGGAACAGCGGCATGACGAAGCCGATCGCCGCGGCTTCAGCCAATGGCAGCACGGTGAGCGAGGTGAAATAGAGGAGCGAAGCGACCGCGAGCAGCAGCCCGCGCATGAACTGCAGGCCGGGCCGGGCGGTGCGCACGAGCCCGAGCTGTCCGCGCGCCCAGAGGAACACGAGCAACACGAGCAGGTTGGCCGCGTAGCGCGCCCAGACCACGCCTGAAACCGGATAGGAACGCGCCAGGTACTTCGCGATCGTGTCCATGACCGCGAAAACGCCTACGGCGATGACCACCAGCAGGGTGCCGCGCAGCGCCGGCGTCACGACGTGCTCAGCTCTCGGGCCTCAGGTGGGGGAAGAGGATCACGTCCCTGATCGAAGGGCTATCGGTGAGCAGCATCGCCAGCCGGTCGATGCCCAGACCGCCGCCGGCGGTGGGCGGCATGCCGTACTCGAGCGCACGGATGTAGTCGGCGTCGTAGTACATGGCCTCGACGTCGCCTGACTCCTTGCGTGCCACTTGACCTTTGAATCGCTCGGCCTGGTCGACGGGGTCGTTCAATTCGGAGAAGCCGTTGGCGATCTCCTTGCCGTCGATGAAGAGCTCGAAGCGGTCGACGATGCCGGGATCCCTGTCGTTGCGGCGCGAGAGCGGCGAGACCTCGGCCGGGTACTCGGTGACGAAGGTCGGCTGGATGAGATGCTTCTCCGCGAGCGCTTCGAACAGCATGAGCTGCAACGCGCCCCAGCCATGGCTGTCTTCGAACTTGACCGAAAGAGAACTCAATTTCTGCGCGAGGAAGGATCGGTCTCTCAAGTCCCCCTCGACGCCTTGATTGCGTATCGCATTCGACATGGGAATTCGTTCAAAGCGCTTTTCCAGGTTCAGTTCTTTTCCCTGATAGGCGAAAACGGTCCCGCCGCGCGCAGCCTGCGCCGCCGCGCGCACGAGCTTTTCGGTATGCGCCATCATGTACTCGCAATCCTCGTAGGCGCAGTACCACTCCATCATGGTGAATTCGGGGTTGTGGCGCGTCGAGATGCCCTCGTTCCTGAAGTTGCGGTTGATCTCGTAGACGCGCTCCATGCCGCCCACCACCAGGCGCTTCAAGTACAGCTCGGGCGCAATGCGCAGAAACATGTCCATGTCGAGCGCGTGGTGGTGCGTCTTGAAGGGCCGCGCCACGGCGCCGCCCGGAATCGGCTGCATCATCGGCGTCTCGACTTCGAGGTAGCCGTCCGCGCCCATCGCCTCGCGCAGCGCCTGAATTATTTTTATTCTTTTGTAAAAGGTGTCTTTGGTTTTGTCTGAAACAATCAGGTCCAGGTAGCGTTGCCGGTACTTCATCTCCTGGTCGGCAATGCCGTGGAACTTCTCCGGCAGCGGCCGCAGCGCCTTGGCGAGCAGCCGCAGGCTCGTGGCCTGGATCGTCAGTTCGCCCGTCTTGGTCTTGAACAGCGTCCCCGACGCACCAACGATGTCGCCGAGATCCCAGTGCTTGAAGTCTTCGTAGTTGCCGAGCGCATTGGAAACATAAATCTGCATCCGGCCCGAGCCGTCCTGCAGCGTGGCGAAGCTCGCCTTGCCCATGACGCGCTTGAGCACCATGCGGCCGGCGATGGTAGCGGGGACTTTTTCCTTCTCCAGGTCTTCTTTGCTTTTGCCACCATGGAGTTTGAAAAGATTCCCGGCCAAATCAGAACGGCGGAAATCGTTCGGATAGGCGATCCCGCTGGCGCGCAGCGCCTTGAGTTTCTCGCGCCGCTCTTCTACAAGCTTGTTTTCGTCTTCCATTTTGTCCGGGTTTCCCCTATATCCCTTGTTTGAGACTGGCGGTGATGAAATCGTCCAGGTCGCCGTCGAGCACCTGCTGCGTCGCGCCTTTCTCGACGCCGGTACGCAGGTCCTTGATGCGCGACTGGTCCAGCACGTAGGAGCGGATCTGGTGTCCCCACTCGATGTCGGTCTTCGAGGCCTCCAGCTTGCTCTGCTCGCCCTTCAACTTCCTCAGCTCGAGCTCGTAGAGGCGCGATTTCAGCATCGCCATGCACTCGGCGCGGTTGCGGTGCTGCGAGCGGTCGTTCTGGCTCTGCACCACGATGTTGGTCGGGATATGGGTGATGCGCACCGCCGACTCGGTCTTGTTGACGTGCTGGCCGCCGGCGCCCGAAGCGCGGTAGACGTCGACGCGCAGGTCGGCCGGGTTGATCTCCACCTCGATCGATTCGTCCACTTCGGGGTAGACGAAGACGTTGGCGAAGGACGTATGCCGGCGCGCGTTGGCGTCGAAGGGCGACTTGCGCACCAGGCGGTGCACGCCGTTCTCGGTGCGCAGGTGCCCGTAGCCGTACTCACCGCTGATCTTCAGCGTCGCGTTCTTGGTCCCCGCCACCTCGCCGTCGGACTGCTCCAGGATCTCCGCCCGGAAGCCCTTCTTGTCGCAATACTTGAGGTACATCCGGACCAGCATCGAGGCCCAGTCCTGCGCCTCGGTGCCGCCGGCTCCGGCCTGGACGTCCATGAAGCAGTTGTTGGGGTCGAGCGGATTGGAGAACATGCGGCGGAATTCGAGCGCCGCGACCTCGGTTTTCAGTTTTTCCGTGTCGGTTGAGACGCTGAGCAGCGTCGCCTCGTCGCCCTCGGCGCGCGCGAGCTCGAACAGCTCGCTCGCGTCGGCGATGCCGCCGCCGACGCGCCTCAAGGTCTCGACGACCGCTTCGAGCGCCTTCTTTTCCCTGCCGATTTCCTGCGCGCGCTTCTGGTTTTCCCAGAGCTTGGGGTCTTCCTGCTCGCGGTTCAGCGCGGCGAGGCGCTTTTCCTTCGCGTCGAAGTCAAAGATACCTCCGCAGCTCGGCCGACTGCGTTTGCAGTCCGGCGAGCGTCGAGGCGATCTGGTTGATGCGTTCGGCTTCCATCGGTCGCGAGAAAAGTGGCGAATTATACCGGCAGCAGCTGCGCGCGTTCCGTGGAGCCGGGGCACGCGATCAGCGCTCTACGCGGCTGGCGGCGTTACGGCTGAACCTCGAACAGTCGCCATTCACCGGGCACACCCTTGAGCGGGCGCAGCCCGACGTCGGAAAAGCGCAGGCCTGACCCGGCGACCAGATCCTTGACGGTACTCGAAACCAGCACCTGGCCCGGCTCGGCGTGGCCGGCGACGCGTGCGCCGATGTGGACGGCCACGCCGGCGAGCTTGCCGCCGGCGACCTGGCACTCGCCAGTATGCACGCCGGCGCGGACACTCATTCCCTGTTCGCGAACCCGGTCGCGGATCTGGCTGGCGCAGCGGATGGCTCTTGCAGGTCCATCGAAACTCGCGAACGCGCCGTCGCCCGCAGTATCAATCAGCCTTCCGCGGTGGCGCTCGAGCTCCTCATGCACGGCGCGATGGAATGCCGCCAGCAGGTCGCGCCAGCGCGCATCGCCAAGCGCGACGGCCTTTTCGGTCGAGCTCGCTATATCCACGAACATCACCGTGGTGAGTGTCGTTTCCTGCGCCGCAGGCGGCCGCGCGCCCGTGAGGAACTCCTGGATTTCGCCGATCACGGTGTCGCTATCGCCCAGAAATACCAGGTGATCGTCGCCCGGGAGTTCCACGAGCCTTGCGCCCGGTATGCGCCGAGCCATGTAACGGGACGCTTCGACGCTGATCAGCCTGTCGCCGGCGCGGTGCAGCAGCAAAGTCGGCACGCGGATTGCTGGTAGCAGGCTGCGGATGTCGACCTCGAAGTTCATTCGATAAAGCGCGATGCCCGCGCCAGGGCTGGCCCCCATGCGCAAGTAACGCGCCCACCAGTGACGCAAGCGCTCGTCTTTCGAGCCTGTCGGCGCGACGGTCTTGAAGCCGATCGGAGTCCCCCAATTGCGCTCGAAGGCTGCTGCTGCCGCCTCGTGCTGCTCGCGAGTCATCGCCCAAGGGCAGTCGTCGTCGCGAATCCAGCGCGAATAGCTTCCACACATCACGAGGGCAGCCGTGCGCTCAGGATAGGTCGCGGCGAACAATGCGCACATCGGGCCGCCCTCAGAAATCCCGATCAGCGCCGCGTGCCTGGAATCGACGGCATTGAGAACCGCATGCACGTCCTCCATGCGCTGCTCGAGCGTCGGCATCTCGTTTTCTGCGACCCGGTCCGACAGGCCGGTACCGCGCTTGTCGAACAAGATGAGCCGGCTGAAGCTCGCCAGGCGCTCGAGGAAGCGCGCGATCGTTGGCTCGTCCCAGTTCAGCTCGAGATGCGAAACCCAGCCATGAACGAACACGAGATCGATGGGGCCGTTACCCAGAACCTGATAGGCGATGTGCTTCCCGCCGCTTCTGGTGTACTTGATCGGTGGCGCGCTCATGCGTTGCGGCGCCGCGCTCAGACCCGCCGGCCCGTGTATTCCTCGTCGATCTTGTCGTCGAAAAACGCAGTCGGATTCGGCGCCGCCATGAAGCGGCGGTACACCTCGGGGTAGACCTTCGGGTACTGGTACACCTGCCCGTTGGAGAGCTCGACTTCCAGCGTCATCGTTTTCTCGTCGTAGCCGACCGAGCGCAGCTTCGAGGAATTGACGCGCTTGCGCTCCATCTACTTTGCCAGCGCCGCCGTCCAGGGCGCCTTGACGCCAGCGACCTCGACGCTGCCTTCGATGTTGCCCGCCTTGACCAGGCCGGTGAATTTATAAGTCTTGCCGCCGATCGAGCTCTGGAATTCGATCGACTCACCGTGCATTGCGCCATCGTCGACCGGCACGTCTTTGCCGCCAACGCGCAGCGTGCCCCTCACGCGCGTGACCATGTGGGCGCTGAGCCGGATGGGAACCGGTTCCTTGCTGATGGCGGCGGGAACCTTTGCGGTCCAGTTACCGGCCACCCTGGCCGGAACCTTGTAGAGGAAAATAAGCGTCGTGGTGACGCCGCTGATGGCGACCTTGTCCTCGAGGTCCATGCTCAATGTTTTTTCCGATTGCCAGTCGGTGAAGCCATAGTCGTGAGAAATGATCCGGGCGCCGGGCCGCAGTTCGTTGAGCAGCTTGTCCTTGAGCATGTTCACGGTCTTCGGCAGCAGGTACATGGTGAGCACGGTGGCCTGGGAAATGTCGGTCTTGAACAAATCCTGGGTCATGAACTTCACCCGGTCGGCGACGCCCTGTTGCTTGGCGGCTTCATTGGATTCGCGCACCAGGTCGCTCTTGATCTCGACGCCGAAACCGCGCGCGCCGAATACCTTGGCGGCAGTGAGCACGATGCGTCCGTCGCCCGAGCCCAGGTCGATGACGAAATCCTTCGGACCTACTTCGGCCAGCGTGAGCATGTCCGACACCACGCTGGTGAGCGACGGTACATAGGGGCCGGCGTCGATCGGGGGCTTGTCGGCAGCGAAGGCGGGAGGAACGAGCGCCAAAAGCAGCGCGGCGTGGAATGCGCGAAGGTTCATGTCGGTTGGTGATGTTCCAGGTTGAGTTGGACCGTTTTCAGGCCGTTGAATTCATTCACGCTGAGGCGGTAGGCGGCGCGCACCCTGGCGGGCATCGGCTCGAGCGAGTTGAAGCGCATGGCCTCGAGCCTTTGTCCGTTCCGGCGCAGGCGCAGCTTCAGGTGCCGCTCGCCCACGACGCGCTGGCTTTCGACTGTGAATGTATCGCAGAAGAGGGGCGGCGGAAAGCCCTGGCCCCAGATCTGCGCTTCGAGCATCTGCGCCACTTCCAGCGAATGATAGGCCGCTTCGAGCTCGCCGTCCGTTTCGACCACGCGCAGGCGCGCTGCCTCGGGGAGGAGTTCGCTTGCCGCCTGTTCGAAGATTTGCCTGAATTGCTCCAGGTTTTTCCCATCAATCGTCAGGCCCGCGGCCTGGGCGTGGCCGCCGAAGCGCAGCACAAGGCCGGGTGCGCGCTTGGAGACCAGATCGAGCGCATCGCGCAGGTGGAAGCCGGGGATCGACCTGCCGGAGCCGCGCAATTCATTCGAATTTGATGTTGCGAAACAAACAACAGGCCTGTGAATGCGTTCCCGCACGCGCGACGCGATCAGGCCCACCACGCCCTGGTGCCAGCCTGTCTGGAACATGGTGAGCGAGGCGCCCGGCGGCTCGTGCAGGCCTGCCAGCACGGCATTCGCCTCGTCGAGCATGCCGGCTTCGATTTTGCGCCGCTCGCGATTGAGGCGGTCGAGTTCCTGCGCGCAATTGGCGGCGCGCCCCTCGTCGTCGGTGGTGAGGCATTCGATGCCCAGGCTCATGTCGGCGAGCCTGCCGGCGGCATTCAGCCGCGGGCCGAGAATGAAACCCAGGTCGAAGCAATTGGCGCGCGCCACCTCGCGCCCGCCGGCGCGCGCGAGCGCGGCGAGCCCCGCCTTGCCCTTGCCTGCGCGCAGGCGCTTCAAGCCCTGCGCGACCAGGATCCGGTTGTTCGCGTCCAGCGGCACCACGTCGGCGACGGTGCCGAGCGCGACCAGGTCCGTAAGCGCGGCAAGATTGGGTTCGCTGTCATGTTGGAACGCGTTTCGATTCCTCAATTCAGATCGCAACGCCAACATGACATAGAACATCACGCCGACGCCGGCGATGGCCTTGGAGGAGAAACCGCAGCCGGGCTGGTTCGGATTGACGATGCATTCGGCCTCCGGCAGGCGGTCCCCGGGCAGGTGGTGGTCGGTGATCAGCGTGCCGATGCCCAGCTGCTTCGCGCGCGCCACGCCTTCGACGCTGGCGATGCCGTTGTCCACCGTGATCAGCAGGTCGGGTTTGCCGGATTTTGCACCCCGGGCAGCGATGTCGACCAGCTCCGGGGTCAGGCCGTAACCCAGTTCCATTCGATTGGGCACCAGGTACTCGACGCGCGCGCCGAAGCTGCGCAGCGCGCGCACGCCGACCGCGCAGGCGGTGGCGCCGTCGGCGTCGTAGTCGGCGATGATGAGGAGCTTTTTCCGCTGCGCGATCGTGTCGGCGAGCAAAGTCGCGGCGCGGCCGGCGTTGGTGAGTTCGGCGGGCGGAATCAGCTGCGAGAAGTCCTGCTCGAGCTCGGTCTTCGAAGCGATGCGCCGCGCCGCGAAGAGCCGCGCGAGCAGCGGATGCACGCCGGCTTCTACCAGGCGGTGGCGGTCCGCCTCGGCGTAGCGGCGCGAGACGATCTTCATGCGCGGGCGGTCGTGACCATCACGCTGGCGTGATCCTGTACGTGGCCAGCGGCCGGCGGCGGCGCCAGAAGCGGCGCAGGTCGGCGCGCACGGTCTCGAACGAGGCCGCGGCTTCGGGCACGTGGATGGTCAGCATGCCGACGCGGCCTGCTTTCAGCGCCGCGAGCAGCGGCGCCAGCCAATGCTCTTCGAGTTCCTGCAGCCGACGCGCGAGGGCATCGATGTCCTCGAACGCATGCGCGCCGCGCAGCTCGTCGAGCACCAGCAGGTGGCGTCCGTCCTCGGGCGCGCGCGCGAGCCACTCCGCGGCGCCGGTGCCGGGCGCGCGATGGGGGATGCCGGCGCTGCGCGCCAGCCCGGTCCCTACACCATCGTTCGTATTCAGCGACTGCCAGGGCCCTCTCGCCGCCGGCGGCAGTTTTCCCGCGCCCCATAGCCACAGGCTGTTGATCACCGGTACGCCGCGGCGCTCGCGCGCCGTGTTCACCGGGTGCTCATACAGCGCCATCTGCATTTCCGTGAAAAGGCGACGCCACGCCATGGGCGGCAGGTGCGAATCGATGTCGGCGCCCGCCAGGGCGATGGGTGCGCCCGCGACGATGCCGCTTGCCTCCGCGCCTTCGAGCCGCAGGCACCACTGGTCGGGCTGCACGGCATGCAGCACGAATTTTCCCGCCAGCAGCGGCGCAAGCGCGCCTGCCAATCCTTGCGCTTCCTCGGTGCTCAGCGCGAACGCCGGGCTGGGTACGAGCAGCAAGCGGTTGCGATCCGCTCGCAGGTGGACCGGGTCGGCGCGGAGCCACTCGTGCGCGCCGGGATCCAGGCCGTGCGCGAGGGCGGTGAGGGCGCCGGCCGGAACGGGCACCGCTCCGCCAGGCGGCGCGGCGAGGCCGAACGCGCGCGCCAGCCAGGTCTCGAGATCCGCCGCCACGGCAGCGCGGCGGCGGCCGCGCGCCAGCAGCAGCTCCAGCGCGGGCAGAGAGGCGGGAAGAAGTGCGGGCGGCAGGTCCTGCGCCGGGAAGAGCGCCGGCACGACGAGTTCGAGGTGCATCAGTGCGCGCCCGCCGGAAGCCGCGCACCCAGCTCGACCACGCGCGCCCGGCCGGCCGAAAGATGGCGCGCGAGGATCTTGTAGTGGTCGAGGTCGAAGCGCACGCGGCTGCGCGTTGCGAGCAGATCGCCGACAGCGTCTTCCGAGTTCGCCGTCCCGAGCAGGCACCAGTTGTCCACCACGTGCACTTCGGCGGCTTCGCGTTCCTCGTCCTCCTCGACGATGCCGATCGGACCCCGCCACGGCCAGGCGGAGGTCTTGAGCCCGGTCAGCGCCGCCGCGGCACGCGCCTGGTGCACGTGCAGGTTCTCCGCCCCCGCGCAAACGCCGGCGCAGCGCTTGATCTGGTGGCGGAAACAGGCGCCTTTGCCGCGCTTTGCGCCTTGTTCGAAGCCCAGCGTGCGCAGGCACAGGCGATGCTCGTCGGCGAGGCCGCGCAAGGCGTCCATGGCGGCGCGCCTGGAGCGGAACACGCCACACAGGTGAGAAATGGTTTGCGAGTTTATGTCTTCTTTTTCAATGAATTTCAGTTTATTCGAAGCGAATGAAAAGCCGCACAGATCATTCGCGCGCCTCAGTTGCCGGTTGAACACCGGCAGCAGCTCCTTCACCAGCGCCGCTTCGCGCAGCAGCGCGCCCAGCTCGCCGCAGCTGCGCCGCCACTCGATGCGGCGGATCTCGCGCGCGATCTGCGCTTCGCGCGGCGAGTGCACGTCGGCGGAGAAATGCTGCAGCACGCGGCTGCGCATGGCGACGCTCTTGCCGACGTAGAGCGGCACGTCGTTCTCGCCGTAGAAGAGGTAGACGCCGGGAGACTCCGGTATCGCATCCACCGTCGCGCGCTCGATGTGGGCGGGCAACGCCGGCAGGCGCGAGAGTTGCTGCACCATGCTCTGCAGCTGCTCGGCGCCGCGTTCCTCGGCCGCCACCTGCAGGAAATGCCATACCGCGCGCGCATCGCCCAGCGCGCGGTGGCGGGCGTCGCAGCGCAGCTGGTGGCGTTCGATGAGGCTGTCGAGGTTGTGGCGCGCGTGACCTGGGTAGAGGCGGCGCGAGAGCTTGACCGTGCACAGCGTGCGCGCGTGAAAGCGCAGCCCGGCGCGCTCGAAGGCATGGCGCAGGAAGCCGTAATCGAAGCGTGCGTTGTGCGCGACGAAGACGCGCCCCTGCAGGCGTTCGAACAGGCCCTCGGCGAGCTCGTCGAAATCCGGCGCGTCCGCGACCATGTCGTTGGTGATCCCGGTGAGCGCCTGGATGGCGGGCGGGATCGAGGTGCCCGGGTTCACCAGCGTGGACCACTCCGACACGATTTCGCCGCCTTCCACTTCGAGCACCGCGATCTCTGTCACGCGGTCCCAGGCCGGGTGCGCGCCGGTGGTCTCCAGGTCGACGATCGCGAGCGGCGCATCGAATAGCGGTTTCATCGCAGGTGGGTATATATCCAGTACCTGCAATCTACCGCAAAATCGGCTGGTGCCTCAGTTGAGTCGTCCGCTTTCGGCCAGGAGCCGGCATCCGCAGGTTCGCTATTCGATCACCCGGTCGGCGCGCACAAGAAGCGCCTGTGAACTCCCCGAATCCGGAGATCGCCGGGTCGTTGCGCGTGGCGGCGAAGTCGGCATACGACTTCGCCTGGCCGAGGATCAGGTTGTCGGGCACCGCAACGAAAAACTGCCGGTTAGTCTGCGTCCGATCTCCGTTTTGGAGCTTTCGCGCGTCGCTTCCTTGGCAAGATCGCGCCGGGCACTCTCTCGGTCTGGTCGGCCTCAGGTGGCCCCTTGAGTTCGACCGTGTTTCCGTCCGGATCTGTCAAATACATCGAGGGGCCATGGCCAAGCGCGCCATAGCGGCGCGCAATCGACCCAGGCTTGATTCCCCTTCGCTTCAGGTGCGCGATGATCTTCTTTTCGGAAAATTCGCCGAGCTGCACGCAGAAATGATCCATGTTCCGCCGCTTCCGACCTGCCGCAGCGCCACCAGGTTTTCCGGCGCTCCCCCTGACGTCGACCAGATCGATCAGGCTCGCGCCCGCGCGCAGCTGGGTCAGTCCGAGGCTGGGAAGAACTCGCTCGATCTTGCAACCAAGCACCGCCCTGTACCAGGCGCAGGCGCGCGCAATGTTCGTCACTCTGAGTACGACGTGATCGAGCCCGAGAGTCTTAATGGCCACCATGGCCGATCTTCGCTCTTAAGATTGAAAATGAAACGTCAGCAGTTTGATGATTATGGCAGGGTACCGCCGTTATACTCCGCGACGAAGGCCTTCCACCCGAGGTCGCCGCAAGGCCAAGCCATGAACCGTGAACCTCTCCAGCCCGTGACCGAGCGCGAAGTGCGCGCCTTCCGCGAGGACGGCGCCGTGTGCCTGCGCCGCGTGCTCGAGATGGACTGGATCGAGACGCTGCGCCGGGCCGTGGACGACGACATCGCCTCGCCCGGACCGATGGTGCGGCTCAACACGCCGGCGGGGAAACCGGGCCGGTTCTTCGTCGATTTCCAGCTCTGGCAGCGGCACCCGGCTTGTCGCGCGGCCGCGCTCCAGTCCCCGTTGCCGGCAATCGCCGCGCAACTGCTGGGGGCCACCCGGGTCAATTGGTATCACGACCACCTGCTCGTCAAGGAGCCCGGCACGTTGGAAAGGACGCCCTGGCACCACGACTTCCCGTACTACCCCCTGCAGACGACCGGCGAGATGGACGGGGTCGCCTCTTTCTGGGTGCCGCTCGACCCGGTTTCGCGCGACACGGCGGTCGAATACGTGCGTGGATCGCACAAATGGGGAAAGCGCTACGCGCCCAAGTTCTTCCGCAAGGAGGCGGGATTCGATTCCGGCGCGGCGGCAGTGGAGGAAGTCCCCGACATCGACGCGCAGCGCGACCGCTACGACCTGCTCGGCTGGGACATGGAACCGGGCGACTTGATCGCCTTCACCGGCCTCACCCTGCATGGGGCGCCGGGCAACGGGTCCCTCACCCGGCGACGGCGCGCATGGGCCCTGCGTTATCTGGGCGACATCGTGCGCTGGAGCGCGAGACCCGGTACGGTGTCCCCGCCCATCGAAGGTCATGGACTGAACGACGGCGACCGGATCGGCGGAGCGCTATTTCCGGAGGTCTGGCCCGCCGTCGGAAGCGGACACTCAAACTGAGGCATTGCCCAAAACCACTGCCAGCTGCCAGATCGCGAAACCGAGGATGGTCAGCCCGGAGACCATGTTGATCGAGGGTGCGGCGAAAGCACAGCACTCACATTGGCCCGACCGTGGCGGCGAGGATGAAGCCGAAGAGCAGCCCCTTGAGAAACAGGATGGTCATGGCCGTTTCAGCGTCACCCAGAGAATCGCATCGAAAGGCAGCTTCGAATCGGGCGGCACCGGCGCGCCGGCGGCGAGGCTAAGTTCGGCCGCGGGCTTCAGCAGTACCTTCTCTACGGCGACGCCGGCCACCAGCCAGCGTTCGAACAGCGCCGTGAACTCCGGCATGCCGCGCAGCGCCGCGGCGACGTAGGCGTTTTCGTGACCCTCGTAGGGCTTGCCCGCAGCGAGGCTCCAGCGCCGCGAGCTGGAGGCCTGGCGCGCCAGCAGCGCGGAGAGCCACGGGTAGCGCTCGATCCGTCCGAAGGAAACCGACAGCTCGCGCGCCTCGCCTTCCTGCGCGAGCAGCGCGCGCACCGCGCCCTGGGTGGACCCGTAGCCGAGCGCGCACGCGGGGCGCAGGCGCAGGACGAGGCGGGTTTCCTCGTGGCGTTCGAACGCCACCCGGCATTCGGGCGCCTGGTAGGCGCCGAATGCGGCCGCGATCAGGAGCTCGAACATGCGGCGAGTTCGGCGGCGGAAAGGTTATGGATGCGGCCGAAGCCGGCGACGAAGCGCGCATCCGTCGGCACGATGCGCCAGAACGAGAAGTCGGCGAGCTCGAAGTTTATTTTCTGTTCAGGGAATTTCCTCAACCATGCCTTTTGCAGATCCGGCTGCTCCCCCTTCAACTGCTCTGCCTTCCCCCTGATCGAAATTCTCATCAACGTGAAAGGATCGGCGCGGCCGTCGTCGGTCTCGGCGATCGAGAGCGCGACGCGAGCACTCAGCGCCATGTCCTGAGTATGCCAGGCGAGCCGGCTGACGTGGACATGGAACGCGCTGAAGGCCGCATCCGGCAGATAGAGCGTCATCGAGGCCATCGGTGCATCCTGCCTCAGCGTGGCGAGATGCGCGATGCGCTCCCGGCGCAGCAAAGCGGCGAGCTCGGAGGCGAATTGCGCGGGGTCTGCCATCGAGGCGATTGTAGTATTCTCGGGCCCCGTGCGTTACGAACTTCTCGTCGGCCTGCGCTACACCCGCGCCAAGCGCCGCAATCATTTCATCAGTTTCATCTCCGCCATTTCGATGGCGGGCATCGCGCTGGGCGTCGCGGCGCTGATCGTGGTGCTCTCGGTCATGAACGGCTTCCAGAAGGAACTGCGCGCGAGGATCCTCGGCGTCGCCTCGCACGTGCAGGTGAGCGGCGCGAACAACCAGGTCAAGGACTGGAACTCGGTGGCGAAGCTCGCGCTCGAGGACAAGCGCGTCCTCGCCGCGGCGCCGTTCGTCAATGCGCAGGGCATGCTTGCGGTCGGCCAGGCGGTGCGCGGCAGCGTGGTGCGCGGCATTCTTCCGGAGCGCGAGGCGCAGGTGGCCGAGATCGGCGAGCACATGCGCGCAGGCTCGCTCGATGCGCTCAAGGCGGGCGAGTTCAACATCGTGCTCGGCTCCGAGCTGGCGCGCGCGCTCGGCGTGCTGAGGGGAGACAAGGTGGCGCTGATCGCGCCGCAGGGCCTGGTGACGCCGGCGGGCGTCATCCCGCGCCTCAAGCAGTTCAATGTCGTGGGCGTGTTCGAGGTCGGGATGTTCGAATTCGACTCGGGTCTCGCGCTGGTGCACCTCGAGGACGCGCAAAAGCTCTACCAGATGGGCGACGCGGTGTCGGGCGTGCGCCTGAGGCTGGAGGACCTGGTCGCCTCGCGCACCGTGTCGCGCGACCTGATGGCGAAGCTCGAGCGCGATTACTTCGCCACCGACTGGACGCGCAGCCACGCCAATTTCTTCCGCGCGGTGGAGATCGAGAAGCGCGTCATGTTCATCATCCTGCTGCTGATCGTGGCGGTGGCGGCGTTCAACATCGTTTCCACGCTGGTGATGCTGGTGACCGACAAGCAGGCCGACATCGCGATCCTGCGCACGCTGGGCGCTTCGCCCGGCTCGATCATCCAGATTTTCATGGTGCAGGGCACGCTGATCGGCGTCATCGGCACTTTCGCCGGCCTGGTGCTGGGCGTGCTTGTCGGCTTCAACGTCGCCACCGTGGTGCCTTTCATCGAAAACCTGCTCGGCTTCAAGTTCCTCGCCAAGGACATCTATTACATCTCCGAGCTGCCGTCCGACGTGCAGCTGGGCGACGTGACGGTGATCGGTATCGTGTCGCTCGTGCTCTCGTTCCTCGCCACGCTGTATCCGAGCTGGCGCGCCTCGCGCACCAATCCCGCGGAGGCCCTGCGCTATGAGTGAAGTGGTTTTGAGCTGCAGGAATTTGAAGAAAACCTACCTTGGTCCTGCGCCCGTCCACGTCCTGCTCGGCGTGGATTTCGAAGTGCGCGCGGGCGAACGCGTCGCGATCATGGGTCGCTCCGGGTCGGGCAAGAGCACCCTGTTGCACCTGTTGGGCGGACTGGACGCGCCTTCCGAGGGAACGGTGGTGCTGCAGGGCAGGGCGTTGAACGACATGACGGAGACGGCGCGCGGGCAGAGCCGGAACATCGCGCTCGGCTTCGTTTATCAGTTCCACCACCTGCTGCCCGAGTTCACGGCGGAGGAAAACGTCGCCATGCCGCTGTTCATCCGGCGCATGGAGCGGGGCGCTGCGCTGGCGCGCGCGCGCGCCGTCCTTGCCGAGCTTGGTTTGTCGAAAAGGCAGGAACATTTGCCCAGCGAACTCTCCGGCGGGGAGCGCCAGCGCTGCGCGTTCGCGCGAGCGATGGTCACCGCGCCCGCCTGTGTGCTCGCCGACGAACCCACCGGCAACCTGGATACGCAGACCGCGGACGAGGTGTTCGAGGCGATGGTGCGCCTGTCGGACTCGCGCGGCACGGCGTTCGTGCTCGTCACGCACGATGCCGCGCTGGCGGCGCGCGCCGGGCGGGTGCTTGAACTGAGCCTTGGCGCGCTGCGGCCCGCAGGCCCGCGCACGAAACCCTAGACCGGCTTGTCGCCGGGCTTGACGCCCCTCGCCGCTTCGTCTTCGCGCAGCGTGCGTGCAAACTGTTCGCGCAATTCGTTGGAGATGGAGATGTTGGCGTCGATGTCGCTCTTGTGCACGGGTTAGAGCTTGGACAGCACCAGGTCGTCGTGCTCGGAGAACTTCTGCACCGCGCGCTTCGCACGCTCCGCATCGTCGCTCACGGCGGCGAGCGCCGCTCGTCCCAGCGCGAGCGCCGACTGGAACGTCTCGCCCTCGACGACTTCCACCCCCGGGTCGCGCAGCTCGAACATGTGCCGCATGTCGCGCGCGCGCGCGATGACCCGTAGCTGCGGAAAATGCTTGAGCGCGATGCTGGCGAGGCGCGTGGTCGCGCCCGGCTCGTCCAGCGCGATGATGAGGAAATCCGCCTGCGCGGCGCCGGCGGCTTCGAGCAGCTCGAGGCGCGTGGCATCGCCGTAGAACACGCGGAAGCCGAAGCGGCGCGATTGCTCGACATGGTCCGGATCGTCGTCGAGGATCGTGGGCTGGAAGCCGCTGCCGTTGAGCAGGCGCGCCACCACCTGGCCGACCCGGCCGAGCCCGGCGACGATGACCTTGCCCGCCTCAGGAGGCAGGTGCGCGCGCTCAGGCGGCGCCTGGTCGGCGAACAATTTGACCAGCACCCGGTCGTGCAAGGCGAGCAGGAACGGCGTCGCGAGCATGGACAAGGCCACCGCCAGCGTCACCGCCTGCGCCACATCCGCGCGCAGCACCTCGCTCTGCACGCCCAGCGTCAGCAGCACGAACGCGAACTCGCCGCCCTGCGCGAGCAGCAGAATGAATAGCGGCCGCTCGCTGCGCGGCAGCCTGGCGAAGTGCGCGATCGCCAGGAGCACCAGGCTCTTGAGGACGAACAGGCCGACGATCAGGCCCAGGATCAGCAGCGGCTGCTTGAACAGCAGGCCGAAATCCACGCCCATGCCCACGGCGATGAAGAACAGGCCGAGCAGCAGGCCCTTGAACGGTTCCACTGCGGCTTCGATTTCGTGGCGGTACTCGGAATCGGCGAGCAGCACGCCGGCGAGGAAGGTGCCCAATGCCATCGACAGTCCGGCCGATTCGAAGCCCCAGGCGATGCCGAGCACGAGCAGGAGCGCGAACGCGGTGAATATCTCGCGTTGCTTGGTGCGCGCGATGTGGCGGAACACGGGTTGGGCGAGGAAATGGCCGCCCACCAGCGTCGCCACGATGACGCCGATGGCGAAGGCGAATCCCGACCAGGAGAAACTCACCGGCGTACCCGCGGAGCCCAGCAGTGGCAGCACCGCCAGCATCGGGATGACCGCGATGTCCTGGAACAGCAGGATCGCGAACACGGCCTGGCCGCCCTTGTTCTGCAGCGCGCCGCGCTCGGTCAGGGGCTGCAGCGCGAGCGCGGTGGAGGAGAGCGCGAGCGCCATGCCCGCCACCATGCCGACCCGCAGCGTGCTGCCTGCAAGCCAGGCGGCGATGGCGATGAGCGCGATCGAGCCGACGACCTGCGACAGGCCCAGCGTGAGCAGGCGCGTGCGCATGTTCCACAGGCGCTTGGGCTCCAGTTCCAGGCCGATGACGAAGAGAAGGAACACCACGCCCAGTTCGGCGAAGGGACCGATGGCGATCCCCGCCAGGAGGTAGCCGGCGACCGAGCCCAGGCCGAGCCGGTGCGAAAACACGACGGCGAACACCGCCGAGGCGAGAAACACCACGCTGGGAATCAGGAAGGCGCTGCCGTGTTCCATGACGCTGGCCGCATCCTAATCTAGTTCACCGGCCGCGCACCGCGCCTCGCCCGCTGGCGCGCGCGCCACTTCAGCACCACGTAAACGCGCCAGCCGAGTTGCACGAGCGCGTATCCCAGCAGCGCGAGCGAAATGGCGAGCGCGGGCAGGCCTATGGCAAGAGGCTTGCCCAGCGA
Source organism: Nitrosomonadales bacterium (assembly GCA_005240145.1). Classification (GTDB taxonomy): domain Bacteria; phylum Pseudomonadota; class Gammaproteobacteria; order Burkholderiales; family SG8-39; genus RBG-16-66-20. The sequence continues at coordinate 16,898 of SBAS01000063.1, forward strand.
CATGCTCCAGTGGGCCATCGCCTGCAGCGAGTCGATCCAGTGCGCCCAGTCCCAGGCAAAAGGCTCGACCGCGACCGCAGGGTGGTTCGCGCCCATGAGGAAACGGCCGTAGGAAAGGGCGAGCAGGTACAGCGGCACGATGGTGAAGGGGTTGGTGTAGAGAGTGGTGAGCAGCGCAACCGGCAGGTTTTTCTTCAACGGCACGGCAAGCAGCGCGGCAGCGAGCATCTGCAGCGGCCCCGGCACCAGGCCGGCGAACAGGCCGATGGCGAAACCGCCGGCGACCGAATCGCGGTTCAGCCGCCACAGGCTGGGGTGGAAGAGCCCCTTGCCCAGCCACGCCAGGTACTTGTTGGCGCGCACCGAATCGCGGTCGGGCAGGAATCTGTGGAAGAATTTTCTCGGCATGCCTGAGGGTTCGAAGTCAGCGCCGGCGGCGCTGGCGCGTTTGATTTTAGATGACGCTTGTCATCCTTGGTTTCGCCTCGGGCGTTCTATTTCTGCAGCTGCAGCCTGAATTGCCCGGCATGGCCTGGCTCTGGCCGTGCGCGTTCCTGCTGTTCCTGTCCCTGCGCCAGCGCATATTTTTTCTCCCGGCCGCGTTCGCAGTCGGTTTTTGCTGGGCGCTGGGCATGGCGCAGCTGAAGCTCGCCGACCGGCTCGCGCCCGAACTCGAGGGCAGGGACATCGAACTCGTGGGCGTGATTTCCGGCCTCCCGGCGGTTGGAGAGCGCAGCCTGCGCTTCGAGTTCGAGCCCGAAGCCGTGATCGCGCCGCCCGGGACGAAATTACCCGGGAAGATCCTGCTCTCCTGGTACCGGAGCGTCCTCGACGAAGAAAATCCTTCGGTTCTCAGCGCTGCGGTTCGGCCCGGTGAGCGCTGGAGATTCACGGTTCGCCTGCGGCGGCCGCACGGCCATGCCAACCCGCACGGTTTCGACTACGAGGGCTGGTTGCTGGAACGCGGAGTGGGTGCGACCGGGTACGTGCGTCCTTCCAGAAAAGCGCTGCCGGAAAAACTGGGGGAGAGAAACAGCGTCTTCGATCGCATCGAACAATTACGCGAGAGCGTCCGTGATCGTTTCAAGCGCGTGCTGGGCGAGACGCCGGCCGGCGGCATCCTCGCCGCGCTCGCGGTGGGCGACCAGCGTTCCATCTCGGCGGAGGAGTGGCGCCTCTTCAACCGCACCGGCGTCACGCACCTGATGAGGATGAACGAGACGACTTCACGACCGTTGGTTTAAGAGTGCGGGCAAGTTCAGCGAGCTTGGCAATTGCCGCCGGTTCAGGGTCGTTACGTCTCCGAACAATCGCGCTTGTTGCTTCAGGTAGGTCATATTGGGAAGTCGCCCCTTCAGCTATTGCCAACGTGCCTCGAAGCTCCCAATGCCAAAGCCCAGTTCTAGGGCCGTTCTTGCGGCTCATGTGAACGAACACACCGTTGGGGGAGGCTTGCTTGTCCCGCCCGATCATGAGCAGGACTAGTTGTCGCTTCTGCTCGTGCGTGAGCATCGTTACCGACGAATAGCCTCCAAATCCGATGAGAGACTGGAGGCGAGCAGTGAGCGCCTTTGGATCACGAATTGGCGAGCTGAGAGAAGCTAGCCTGTCGCTAAGCTCCCGCCGCTCAAGCGTACGCTCTTCGATCAATGCACTCGCTCGTTTAATCTCATTGCGCAACTCAATGCATGCGGCCTCTGAACCCTTCAAGTTCAAAAGTTCGACCTGTGCTCGATCTAGTCGACGCTGTGAGTCCACCATCTCTTTTTCAATCTGCGAAAGTCGTATCTCGGCTTCTTTTGCACCAGTCTGTTGCGTCGTCATAGCCAACTTAATGGCCGTGACTAAAAGCTTGCTATCGCGGACTATTTCGGCGCATGCCTGAACGGCACTGTCCTCTATGAGAGTCGCGGGTACATGCCAAAGGCACTTAGCCTTACGAGTTGACGGTAAGTGGCGATAAACGGGATAGTCGACGCCGCCGCCCTTTCGACTCGGCATCCTCGAAAGATTGCCTCCACAGTGCCAACAACGAATTACCCCCTGAAGGAGCGAGCGAGCTTTCTTGGTACCAGGGCGCACGGTTGCATTTCGCAAGCTCCTCCGCTTTATTGCTAGACCCTGTGCCGCGCTGAGCAATGCGGGAAGTTTGTGAACAAAATTGCGAGGACCATCCGGGGTCTGGAGCGTGCGTGGCCAATCCGTGGAGGCGGCTGATCGAAAGGCCTTTGCCAAGCTACTCTTGGCCATGTGCTTCTGATTCGGTCCAATTCCCGGAAGTCGCTTAGCTACGTCGGCGATGCTCAGGTCTTCGTCGATATATAGCGCGTAGGCTTTTTGGATCAAAGCGTGCTTCTTTCTGTCAATCAGCCACTCGTCGCTCTCCTTGTCCCAAATTCGACCCCAGGGATGTCGCCCAAATGCGTGGCGTCCCTTGCTAAGAAGCTCCAAGCGAGAATGCCGTGTCCGTTGAGTAATTTTCTGGGCGAAATAGCGATCACTTTGAGACTGAATACCGGCATGTAACTCCCCTTCGGGTGTTTCAAGCTGGGTTCGGCCATTGTTGGTATGCAGCTCTAGCCCCGACACCTTGAAGGCAGATGCAATGGCAAGCAAGGTATCGGGTGATCGGGTGAGGCGGGATTGGTCTAAAACCCATAGTGCATCCCATTGCCCGCTAAGCGCGTCACGCAGGACCTCCTGCAATAGCCCTCGATCAGCCAGCGGCTTGGTGCCCGACTCAACGCCGTCGTAAACCTTTACTACTTCTGCGCCATTCCTACTAACGTACTGCTCGCCGAGCTTGCGCTGAACCCGCGGCGATTCTCCTTTCGTCTGACCCTTTGACGAAACTCTCACGAAAATTGCAAATCGCATCCGTCCGCTGCGCTTCATCGATACGTTCCTTTGGAGAGTGCATCGTACCTGTCACATGAACCCAAGGTAAGACAATACAGAGACCACACCATGTGAAGTGACGAAAAAAGGGGCGTTCTCATATCCGAGCGAGCGTGCGCTGGAGTTGCATAAGTGACCATTGGCCACCGCGAGGGGCAGAAATCCCGATCTTGTTGAATTCGGCAACTATCTCTCGTTGGCTAAGGCCACGTAACCGGCAACCCTCTATTTGACCTTTGAGGCGAGCTGCGAACTCCTTTGCCTTTAGCTTGCGCTCCTTAAGGTGTGGTCGAAGGTTCTTCCAGCCGGCCCTTCCTAGCCTCGTTCCATTGAGCTTTGCTTGCGCCAAGGCCTCCTTGGTCCTCTCGCTAATACATCTGGATTCGTGCTCTGCAAATACGGCCATCATGTGAAGGGTCAGTTCACTTGCCTCGGGCAAGTCACATGCAACAAATCGAGCGCCGCTTTCCATTAGGCCAGAAACGAAATGGACATTGCGCGCTAACCGATCCAGTTTTGCGATTACAAGCACCGCATTTCGCTTCTTGCAATCGTCAAGGGCGCGTCGAAGCTGTGGACGCTTGTTCAGTGCGTTGGAGCCTTTGCCAGTTTCAATTTCCGTGTATTCCTCCAAAAGTGTGCCGGCGCCTTTTAGATAACGTGATACGGCCTCTCGTTGGGCCTCCAGGCCAAGGCCGCTGGCTCCCTGCCGTTGGGTGCTTACTCGGTAGTAGGCGACGAAATGTTTGGGCGATTCGCGTAATTTGGGCATCTGACAACCTTGCTAATGGTGCGTTTAATATGTTGTCAATTTTAGCATGGCTTGATGCTCGTGCGAGGAAACGACAAAACGTAAACACGAAACGGGACACGTTGCTCGATTCGATCCACCACATGGTGCGGATTAGATGAGCACCAATTCCACAGGTGTTGGCGCGCGATGGAAATTGACCATTTGAACGGGGTACTGCGCGTTCAAAATTGACCAGGGTGTTCAACCTATCCTGCCTAATTTTTAGGCA
>SBAS01000008.1 GCA_005240145.1 Nitrosomonadales bacterium
GGGCGGGCTCCTTGGTCTCCTGCAGCGCGACGCGCAAGCCTTCCTGCAAGCCGGGCCCGGCGGCGCGCTGTCCGACAAGGAGATTCGCGCGCACATCGAAGCGCGCCTCGCGGCGCGCAGGCAGAAAAATTTCGCCGAGGCCGACAGGATAAGAAAGCAGCTGGAATCCGCCGGCGTCGTCCTCGAAGATGCCGCGGGAGGCACGACCTGGCGTCGCGCGTAAGACAGGCGCGTAAAACAGGGACAGTCCACGTTTCCCGTACGTATTGCAATCCGGAAAACGTGGACTGTCCCTGTTTTCCTAGCCCTCGAAAAATTCTTTAACTTTGTCGAACCAGCCCTTGGCGCGCGGATTGTGGCGCGCAGCGTCTTTCTGGCTGATGGCTTCTAACTCCTGCAGCAATTCGCGCTGGCGCGCCGTGAGGTTGACCGGTGTTTCCACCACCACGTGGCAGAAGAGGTCGCCGGCCGCCTGGCTGCGCACGCCCTTGATGCCCTTGCCGCGCAGGCGGAAGGTCTTGCCGGACTGGGTTTCGGCCGGCACCTTGATACGCGCGCTGCCATCCAGCGTCGGGATCTCGATTTCACCGCCGAGCGCGGCGACGGTGAACGACACCGGCATTTCGCAATGCAGGTCGTCATGATCGCGCTGGAACACGGCGTGCGGCGTGAGGTGCACCTGGACGTAGAGGTCGCCCGGCGGGCCGCCGTTGACGCCTGCTTCGCCTTCCCCTGACAGGCGCACGCGGTCGCCTTCGTCCACGCCGGCGGGAATCTTTACCGACAGCGTCTTCTGCGTCTTGATGCGCCCGGCGCCGTTGCAGGCGGCGCAGGGGTTGGCGATGGTCTTGCCAGTGCCATGGCAGCGCGGGCAGGTTTGCGCGATGGAGAACGGACCTTGCGAAACGCGGACCTGCCCGGCGCCGCGGCAGGTGGCGCAGGTCTGAGGCTGGGTGCCGGCCTTTGCGCCCGAGCCACGGCAGGTGGCGCACTCGGACAGCGCGGGAATGCGGATCTTGGTTTCGAAGCCGTGCGCGGCCTGTTCGAGATTGATCTCGAGGTTGTAGCGCAGGTCCGCGCCGCGGAACACCGTGGAGCGGCCGCCGCGCGCGCCGCCGAAGATCTCGCCGAAGATGTCGCTGAAGACGTCGCCGAAGCCGGCCTGGCCGAAGCCCGCGCCGGCGCCCGCGGCGGCAGACGGGTCGATGCCGGCATGGCCGTACTGGTCGTAGGCCGGGCGCTTTTTCGCGTCGGTCAGGACCTCGTAGGCTTCCTTCGCCTCCTTGAAGTGCTCCTCTGCCTTGGGGTTGTCCGGATTGCGGTCCGGATGCCATTTCATGGCGAGTTTCCGGTACGCCTTCTTGATGTCTTCCTCGGGGGCGTCCCGGTTTACACCCAGTACTTCGTAGTAGTCACGCTTCGCCACTCCAGCCTTTCTCCTCAGTTAGCCGGTTTTTTTGTCTTTGACTTCCGTGTACTCCGCGTCGACAACGTTGCCGTCGTCCTTTTTCGCTTCCGACGACGCCTTGGCTTCGCCGCCGCCCGCGGCCTGCGCCGCAGCCTGCGCTTCGGCCTGCTGTTTAGCCTGGGCGTCGGCATAGACCTTCTCGCCGAGCTTTTGCGAAGCTTCCGCGAGCGCTTTCGCTTTCGCTTCGATTTCGGTTTTATTTTCCGACTTCAGAACCGATTCAGCCTCCTTGAGCGCGGCCTCGATCTTTTCCTTCTCGCCCGCGTCGAGCTTGTCGCCGTGCTCGCCGAGCGACTTCTTCACCGAATGCACCAGCGCTTCGCACTGGTTGCGCGCGTTCACGAGTTCGAGTGCCTTGCGGTCCTCCTCGGCGTGCGCTTCGGCGTCCGCCACCATGCGCTTGATCTCCTCCTCGGTCAGCCCGGAGCCGGCCTGGATCTTGATCTTGGCTTCCTTGCCGGTCGCCTTGTCCTTGGCGGTGACGTGCAGGATGCCATTGGCGTCGATGTCGAACATGACCTCGATCTGCGGCATGCCGCGCTGCGAGGGCGGAATGTCGGCGAGGTTGAACTGGCCGAGAGACTTGTTGCCGTTCGCCACGTCGCGCTCGCCCTGCAGCACGTGGATGGTGACCGCGGTCTGGTTGTCCTCCGCGGTCGAAAACACCTGCTGTGCCTTGGTCGGGATGGTGGTGTTTTTCTGGATCAACTTGGTCATCACGCCGCCCAGGGTCTCGATGCCGAGCGACAGCGGCGTGACGTCGAGCAGCAGCACGTCCTTGACGTCGCCTTTCAGCACGCCGGCCTGGATCGCGGCGCCGACCGCAACCGCCTCGTCGGGGTTGACGTCCTTCCTCGGCTCCTTGCCGAAAAACTCGCGCACCTTGTCCACCACCTTGGGCATGCGCGTCATGCCGCCCACCAGGATCACGTCCTGGATGTCGGTGAGATTCACGCCCGCGTCCTTGACCGCGACGCGGCAGGGCTCGATCGTCTTGTTGATCAGCTCGTCCACCAGCGCTTCGAATTTCGCGCGGGTAATCTTCGTCGCCAGGTGCTGCGGCGCGCCGTTCGCCATCGCGATGTAGGGCTCGTTGATCTCGGTTTGCTGGCTCGAGGACAGTTCGATCTTGGCGCGTTCGGCCGCGGACTTGACCCGCTGCAGCGCGATCGCATCCTTGGCGAGGTCGACGCCGCTCTTCGCCTTGAACTCCTCGACGATATGGTCGATGAGGCGCTGGTCGAAGTCCTCGCCGCCGAGGAAGGTGTCGCCGTTGGTCGAGAGCACTTCGAACTGGTGCTCACCCTCCACCGCGGCGATGTCGATGATGGAAATGTCGAAGGTGCCGCCGCCCAGGTCGTAGACGGCGATCTTGCGGTCCTTGGTTTCCTTCTTGTCCATGCCGAAGGCGAGCGCGGCCGCGGTCGGCTCGTTGATGATGCGCTTCACGTCCAGGCCCGCGATGCGGCCGGCATCCTTGGTGGCCTGGCGCTGCGAGTCGTTGAAATACGCCGGCACCGTGATGACGGCCTCGGTGACTTCCTCACCGAGGTAGTCCTCGGCCGTCTTCTTCATCTTGCGCAGGACCTCGGCGGAGACCTGCTGCGGCGCGAGCTTTTTACCGCGCACTTCCACCCACGCGTCGCCGTTGTCGGCCTTGGCGATGCCGTAGGGCATCAGGCTGATGTCCTTCTGCACTTCCTTCTCTTCGAACTTGCGCCCGATCAGCCGCTTCACGGCGAACAGGGTGTTCTTCGCGTTGGTGACCGCCTGGCGCTTGGCCGATGCGCCGACGAGAATGTCCGCCTCGTCGGTGTAGGCGACGATGGAAGGGGTGGTGCGGGCGCCTTCCGAGTTCTCGATCACCTTGGGCTTGCCGCCCTCCATGATCGCAACGCAGGAATTGGTGGTGCCCAGGTCAATGCCGATGATTTTGCCCATGTCAGGTCCTCAATTCGTGTTCAAGTTACTGTCGGATATGGGGTTTCCGTCCCTGTTTTCAAGGGCTTTCGCGACGGTAACGAGCGCGGGCCGCAGCACCCGGTCGTGCAGGCGGTAGCCCTTCAGCATCACCGTCACGATCGAATTCGGCTCCGCGTTCGGCGCCTCCACGGCTGCCATCGCCTGGTGCTTGTGCGGATCGAAGCGCTCGCCGGCCGCAGGCAGGACCTCGACCAGATTCGCCTTCTGGAAGGACGCCCGGAGTTGCTTCAGGGTGAGCTCGAGCCCGTCGCGCAGCGCTGATGCAAGGACGTCGCGAAGCGCCGTGGGCGAATCGGCGGCCGCCGCGAGCGCGGCTTCCAGGCTATCCATCACCGGCATCAGGCTTTCGGCGAAGCGCTCGACACCGAACTTGTGCGCGGCCGCGACATCGGCCTGGGCGCGCTTGCGTATGTTTTCGGCTTCGGCGACGGCGCGCAGGTGGGCGTCGCGCTGTTCCTCGATGCGGGCCTGGGCCTCGGCTAGCAGCGTGTCGAGGCTTTTCTCCTGCGGAGCGGCAGGGGCGTCTTCTGCTTGCGAATGAGTGGTTTCAGACATATGGCCAGACCCAAGTGGGGGCGGCTAGCGCGTCTTCAAGGGGAGTCTGCGACTATTTTCGCAAGCGCCAGGATCCATTCCGGGCTCTCGTTCAGGCAGGGCAGGGCATGGAACTCCTTGCCGCCAGCGCCCAGGAATGCCCGGCGGCATTCAATCGCGATTTCTTCCAGCGTTTCGAGGCAGTCCGAGACGAATCCGGGACAGACGACGTCCACGCGCTTTGCGCCCTGCTTTGCCAGATTGATGAGCGTCGGCTCGGTGTACGGCTGCAGCCATTCGGCGGGACCGAAGCGCGACTGGAAGGTGATCGCGTAGTCGGCCGGAGCGATGCGCAGCACGCCGGCCAGGATCTTGGCGGTGACGATGCACTGCGCCTGGTACGGGTCCCCCTGGTCGACGGCGCGCTTGGGCAGGCCGTGGAAACTCATGACCAGCTTGTCGGCCTTGCCGTGCGCCGACCAGTGGCGCTGCACCACGGCCGCGAGGGCGCCGATATAGGCCGGATGATCATGAAAGCTCTCGACCATCGTCACTTTCGAACCCAGCACATCGCGCACGCTCTCCGAGGTGCTGCGGGAAAACTGCGGGTAGAGGGGGAGGGCGATGACTTCGCAACCGGCCAGGCTTTTCAGGCCGTCGGCGATCGAAGGTTTCCCGTAGCGCATCGCGTAGGCGACCTTGACGTGCTGTTCGGCGAGGATTTTGCCGAGCAGCAGCGCCTGGCGCCGCGTATGCACGGCAAGGGGCGAACCTTCGGCCGTCCAGATGGCGGCGTACTTCCGAGCCGATTTCTTTGGTCTGCTTCTCAATACAAAACCATGAAGAACGGGCAACCAGAGCCACCGCGGCAGCTCGACCACGCGCGGGTCGGAGAGGAATTCGGCGAGAAAGTCGCGCACCGCGGCGGGCGTGGCGGCCGCCGGCGTGCCAAGGTTGACGAGAAGAATGCCTTTCAGGGTTGTGACAGCGCGCTGGAGAGCAGCTTCGCGGTGACATCGACGATCGGCACGACGCGGTCGTAGGCCATGCGCGTCGGCCCGATGACGCCCACCGTTCCCACCACTTCGCCGCCGACCTTGTAGGGCGCGGTCACCACGCTCACTTCGTCCGGCGCCGTGACGCCGGACTCGCCGCCGATGAAGATCTGCACGCCTTCGCCGCGCAGCGACAGGTCGAGGATCTGCACCAGCGAGGTCTTGTGCTCGAACAGTTCGAACAGCTGGCGCATGCGGCTCATGTCCTGCGACAGGTCGCGCACCGCGAGCAGGTTGCGCTCGCCCGAGATCACGTACTGCTCGCTGCCCTCGGACACGACCTTGCTGCTCGCCTCCAGCGCCGCGCTCATGAGCGACATCATGTCCTGGCGGATTTCGCTCAGCTCCTCGTGCACACGCTGGCGGATTTCCTCGAAGTTGTGCCCCGAGTAGTGCTGGTTGATGTAGTTCGCGGCGCTCACCAGCTCCGATGGCGTGTAGTCTCGATCGGTGAATAGGATCCGGTTTTGCACGTCGCCGTCCGGCGTGACCACGATCAGCAGGACGCGCTTGTCGGACAGGCGCAGGAACTCGATCTGGCGGAAGGTGAGGGCGCGCCGGCGCGGCGTCATCACGATGCCGGCGAAATTGGTTAGCTGCGAGAGCAGTTGCGAGGCCGCCTGGATCACGCGCTGCGGGTTGTCCGGATGCAGCTGGTCTTCGAGCTGGTGCAGCTCGCCAAGCCCGAGCTGCTTCACCACCAGCAGCGTATCGACGAAGAAGCGGTAGCCCAGCGGCGTCGGCACGCGCCCGGCCGAGGTGTGCGGGCTGGCGATGAGGCCCATCTCTTCCAGGTCCGACATCACGTTGCGAATCGTGGCCGGCGAGAGGTCGAGCCCGGCGTGGCGCGACAGGGTGCGCGAGCCGATCGGCTGGCCTTCGGCGATGTAGCGCTCGATCAGCGTCTTGAGCAGGATCTGCGAGCGTTTATCCAGCATGCCTGGATTCTACAGTTAGAATCGCGCGATGCCCCCCGCCTTCAAGCGCGTCGCGCTCATCGGCAAACAGACTCCCGAGATCGCCCAGTCGCTGCGCGCGTTGCGTGATTTCCTGCGCACTCGCGGCTGCGAAGTGATGCTGGAACGCGACACCGCGGCCAGCGCGGGCGAGGGCGGCACGGCGGCCGGCTACGACGCCATCGGCAGCGGCGCCGACCTGGCGATCGTCGTGGGCGGCGATGGCACCATGCTCGCCGCGGCGCGCAACCTCGCGCGCCACCGGGTGCCGCTCGCCGGCATCAATCTGGGACGCCTCGGCTTCATGACCGATATTGCGCTGCACGACATGAGCCAGTCGGTGGGCGCGATCCTGGAGGGCCGGCACACCGTCGAAGAGCGCGCGCTGATCGAGGCCGAGATCCTGCGCGGCACCCGCTCCGTGTTGCGCACGGTGGCGTTGAACGAAGCGGTGCTCACCAAGGGCTCGCAGGCGCGCCTGATCGAATTCAAGCTCACCATCGACGGCGAGTACGTTTATCGCCTGCGCGCCGATGGCGTCATCGTCGCCACGCCGACCGGTTCCACGGCCTATGCGCTCTCGGCGCAGGGCCCGATCCTGCAGCCCACGGTTCCTGCGTTCGCGCTCGTGCCGCTCAATCCGCACGTGCTCTCGGCGCGGCCGGTGAGCGTGAGCGACCGCAGCGTGATCGAGATTACGCTCATGCACGCGGTGGATGCGCGCGCGCATTTCGACGGCTTTGCGCTCACCGACCTGCAGGAGGGCGACCGGCTGGTGCTCAGGCGCTCGGCCGATTCGATCCGCTTCGTGCACCCGCCCGGCTACAGCTACTTCACGATGCTGCGCGAGAAGCTGCGCTGGAGCAAAGCGGTCGGCAACAAGCTGGAAGATTGACTCAGGGCTGGTTTGCCGCCAGCCAATCCACCGCCAGCGTCGCCAGCGACTTGACCCCGAGCTTGAGGGCGGACTCGTCGACGTAGAAGCGCGGGCTATGGTTCGCGTCGACTTTCTTGCAATCGCGGTCCTTCGGCGTGCAGCCGAGGAAGAAGAAGAAGCCCGGCACCTCGCGCTGGTAGAACGAGAAGTCCTCCGCGCCGCAGGTCTTCGGCACGATGCCCACGGCGCCTTCGCCCGCGACGCGCTTGAGCACCGGCACCGCCCATTCGGTGAGCGCCGCGTTGTTCGAGGTCACCGGATAGCCGCGTCCGATCTTCACCTCGGCGCGTGCGCCGCCGGATTGCGCGATCAGCGTCGAGATCTGGTGCACGCACTCGTGCAGGTGGTTGCGGTGGCCCTCGTCGAAGGCGCGGATCGTGCCTTCCATCTTCGCCTCGTCGGGGATGATGTTGCCGCGGTTGCCGGACTGGAAGCTGCCGACCGTCACCACCGAGGGCTCCTCGGTGATGTTCATGCGCCGCGAGACGATGGTCTGCAGGCCAAGCACGATTTGCGACCCCACCACGATCGGGTCGACGCCGGCCCACGGCTGCGCGCCGTGCGTCTGCCGGCCGCGCAAGGCGATGTAGAAGGTGTCCGAACTCGCCATGAGCGGCCCGGAGCGGTAGCCGATCCTGTTGACGTGCTGCCGGGACGTGATGTGCAGGCCGAAAATCGCGTCGACGTCCGGATTCTTCATGCAACCCTGTTCGATCATGATGCGCGCGCCGCCTTCCTCGCCCTGCGGCGGCGCTTCCTCGGCGGGCTGAAAGATGAACTTCACCGTGCCGCGCAGTTCCTTGCGCATCGCGGCGAGGATCTCGGCCACGCCCATCAGCATGGCGACGTGGGTGTCGTGGCCGCAGGCGTGCATGACGCCCGCCTCGGCGCCGTTCCACGGCGCGCGCACGACGCTCTTGAAGGGGACATCGGTTTCCTCGGTCACCGGCAGGGCGTCCATGTCGGCGCGCAGGGCGACGCAGGGACCCGGCTTGCCGCCCTTCAGCACGCCGACGACGCCCGTATAGGCGACTTTTTCGCGCACCTCGTCCAAGCCGAGCTTCCTCAGGTGCGCCGCGACCAGCTTCGCGGTCTCGAATTCGCGGTTGCCGAGCTCCGGATTGGCGTGGATGTGCCTGCGCCACAGGATGACCTGCTGTTCCAGGCGGTCGGCATGCTCGACGATCGCGGCATCGAGCAGGGCGGACGAATCCGGTGCGTTCATGGCGTGGCTCCCCAGGTTGACGCGCCGATTATCGCATCGCCCCGGCGCATTAGAATCGGGGCATGACTGCGGATTCGCCGGAGGATCGCGACGCGCTGCCGGCGAAGCTGATCGCGCTCGTTTTCATCCCGTTCGCCAGCGGCTTCTTCCTTTCTATTCTCCTGCGCAACGTCAACGCGGTCGTCGCGCGCGACCTCGCCGCGGATTTTTCGCTCTCGCCCTCGGAACTGGGCCTGCTTACCAGCGCGTACTTCCTCGTTTTCGCCGCGTTCCAGATTCCGCTCGGGGTGCTGCTGGATCGCTTCGGGCCGCGCCGCGTGCTCGCCACGCTCCTCGCCTTTGCCGCCGCAGGCGCGCTGGTCTTCGGCCTCGCCCAGGGCGCCAGCGCGCTGGCGCTGGGGCGCGCGCTGCTGGGCCTCGGCGTATCCGGTTGCCTGATGGGATCCATCAAGGCCTTCACACTCTGGTTTCCGCTCTCGCGCCTGGCGACCTTGAACGGCTGGATCCTCGCCATCGGCGCGCTGGGCGGGATGGCGGCGACCGCGCCGGTGGAAGCGCTCGCCGGCGCTGCCGGCTGGCGCGCGGTGTTTTACGTCCTTGCCGCATGCTGCGCCGCTGTCGCGGCACTTATCTTTTTTGTCGTGCCGGAGCGCTCGCTGCCGGGGGCGGGGGAGACCTGGTCGCGCCAGTTCGCCGAGATTGGCCAGATCCTGTCGAACCTGTTCTTCTGGCGCGTGGTCCTGCCACTGGTCCTCGTGCATGGCGCCTACCAGGCGCTGCAAGGACTCTGGCTCGCCCCCTGGCTCGCCGATATTGCCGGCCAGTCGCGCCCCGAGGTTGCGCGCACCCTGCTCGCGGGGTCGCTCGCCTACGGTGTGGGCTCGGTCATCTTCGGCACGCTTGCGGACCGCATGAAAGCGCGGCTCACGGCATACAAGGCCGGCATGGCGCTCGCCGTCGCCGCGCTCTTCGCCATTGCCGCCGGGCTGCGCGAGGGCGCGCTCTGGATCGTCATGCTCTACGGCTTCGGCGCCTGCGCCGCGGCGCTGCCCTACGCCATTCTTTCGCAGCACTTCCCGCGCGCGCTCACCGGGCGCGTCATCACGGCGTCGAACATCTTCATGTTCCTCGCCTCGTTCGCATTCCAGTGGGGCATCGGCCTGCTGCTGCGGCTCTGGCCCGCCGATGGTTATTTGCTCGCGTTCGGTGTCGTCGGCGTGCTGCAGCTTGCGGTGTTGCTCTGGCTCCTGCCGATGCGGGAGAATGAATGATGCTGCGCGCGCTGGCCGTCAGGGATTTCGTCATCGTGGAGCGGGTCGAACTCGAGACCGGCGCCGGCTTCACGGTGCTGACCGGCGAGACGGGCGCCGGAAAATCGATTCTGGTGGACGCCATCGAGTTGCTGGTGGGCGGGCGCGCCGACGCCTCGCTTGTGCGCGACGGCGCCGAGCGCGCGGAACTGTCGGCCGAATTCGATACAGCGAAGAACGCATCCCTGCAGCGATTCCTCGCCGACGCCGGGCTCGATGGAGACCCGGACAGCGTCATCCTGCGCCGCGCCATCGACCGCTCGGGCCGCTCGCGCTGCTTCATCAACGGCCATTCGGCGACGCTTGCGCAACTCAGGGAGTGCGGCGAATTCCTCGTCGACCTGCACGGCCAGCATGAGCACCAGTCGCTGCTGCGCGCGGCGGCGCAGCGCGAGCTGCTCGATGCGCACGCCGGCGCCGGGGATCTGGCGCTTGCCTGCGCTGATGCGTGGCGCAGCTGGAAGCGCCTGGTCGCGCTTGCCACCGAAGCCGAGCAACAGTTCGCCCGGCGCGAGACCGAGCGCGCGGATCTGGAGGAGCGAGTCGCCGATCTGAAGAAGCTCGGCTTGAAGAGCAGCGAATGGGAGGCGCTGGCGGCGCAGCACCAGCGCCTCGCGCACGGCTCGAGCCTGCTCGCCGGCGCCCAATCCTCCCTCGAAGCCCTGTCGGAAGCAGACGGTGCCTGCCTGCCGCAGCTCTCCGCAGTGGCCAGCCGCCTGCGCGTGTTGTCGGAGCACGACGTCCACCTGAAAGGGATCGTCGACACGCTCGAATCGGCCCAAGCGCAGGCGACCGAGGCCGCGCGCGACCTGCGCGACTACGCCTCGCGCGTCGAGCTCGACCCTGAAGCGTTGCGCGAGGTGGAGCTGCGCGTCGAGGCGCTGCATGCCGCGGGCCGCAAGTACCGCGTCAGGCCCGAGGCGTTGCCGGCGCTGGAGCAGGACCTGCTGCTGCGTTTCAAGGAACTGGAGCTCGCAGCCAGTCCCGAAGCGCTGCAGCGCGAAGTCGCGGCGGCGAAGGGTCGCTTCGATGCCGCAGCGAAGAAATTGTCGGCCAAGCGCAGAAGCGCCGCGCAGGTCCTGGGGCGCGAAGTGACGCAGGCGATGCAGAACCTGGCGATGACCGGGGGACGTTTCGGCGTCGCCCTCGAGTCCCTGGCCGAACCCGGCAGCGCAGGCGCCGAGAGCATCGCCTTCGAGGTCGCAACGCATCCGAGCCTGCCGCTACGGCCGCTCGCCAAAGTAGCCTCCGGCGGCGAGCTTTCGCGCGTCAGCCTTGCGATCCAGCTGGTGGCGGCAAAGGCATCCCCTATCGGCACGCTGGTGTTCGACGAGGTGGACAGCGGCATCGGCGGCGCCGTGGCGGAAAAAGTGGGGCGCGCGCTGAAGAAGCTTGGCGGCGAACGGCAGGTGCTTTGCGTCACGCACCTGCCTCAGGTCGCGGCGCAGGCCGACGCGCAGTGGTCGGTGTCGAAGTCCGCAACGCGAGGCAAGCTCAGCAGCGCCGTGGTGCGACTGGACCGTGCCGGACGGATCGAAGAACTGGCCCGCATGCTGGGAGGCACGGAAATAACCGCAACGACCCGGAAGCACGCCGCAGAACTGCTGGGGAAATAAAAACCTGGATCCCCGCACCCCGATAGCTTCATTCGGGACCAGGCCCCGCGGGGATGACGTCAGGCGGGCCTGTGAGGGCAGTTCTGCTTGGTGCAGTCGCCGTAGAGGGCGAGGGAGTGGCCGCGCAGTTCGAAGCCGTTCTTGCGTGCGATCTCGCTTTGGCGCTTTTCGATCTCGCCGTCGTAGAACTCCTCGACCCGGGCGCACTGCAGGCACACCAGGTGGTCGTGGTGGCCGCCCTGGTTGAGTTCGAACACCGCCTTGCCGGTCTCGAAATGCTGCCGCGCGAGCAACCCGGCCTGCTCGAACTGCGTCAGAACTCTGTAGACGGTCGCGAGTCCAACGTCCATGCCTTCGCTGATCAGCGCCCGGTACACGTCCTCGGCGGACAGGTGCCGGACCTTGCTCGCCTCGAACAGCTCCAGGATCCGGCGCCGCGGCAGCGTGGCCTTGAGTCCGATCTCCTGCAGGCTTTGAGCGCTGGTCATCCGGTATCATTATAGGCTCATGAATACAGTTGCCTACCGTGCCGCAGCCCGCGCGTTGCCGCTCGTGCTTGCCGCGCTGCTGCCCGGCTGCAAATCGATCGACGTTCCCAAGGTTCCGGGCGTCACGCCCTACCGCATGGTGATCCAGCAGGGCAACTTCATCTCGCAGGAGATGGTGTCGCAGCTGAAACCCGGCATGACCAAGGAGCAGGTGCGCTTCGTTCTCGGCACGCCGCTGGTCACCGACATCTTCCATGCCGACCGCTGGGACTATGTTTTCTT
Organism: Nitrosomonadales bacterium; assembly: GCA_005240145.1. GTDB lineage: Bacteria > Pseudomonadota > Gammaproteobacteria > Burkholderiales > SG8-39 > RBG-16-66-20. Next base: position 11,855 of record SBAS01000008.1, read on the forward strand.
TCGCCAGAGCGCCGACGGCAAGCGCGAGCAACGCAATCTGTCGGTGGTGTTCGAAAACAGCAAGCTCGCGCGTGTGCTGGGCGATCTGATGCCCGCCGAAGGCACGGTTCGCTCGAGCGGGTTCGAGACCCAGGTGAAGCCGGATGCGCGCCCGAAGCCGGCGCCGAAACCCGAGGCCAAGCCGGTCGCCGAAGCCGAGAAACCAGCGGCCGGGGCCGCCGCGCCTGGCGCTCAGAACTGGACCACTGCGACGGAACCTGAGAAGAAGTCCGAATCCGCGCCTGCCAAAACCGAGCAGGAGCCTGCCGCGGAAGAGAAGAAGGAACCTGGTTTCTTCGGTCGCCTGCGGCAGAAGATCGGCCTGTGAAGCGCGCTGCCATCAAGGTCGCGGTCGCGGGTGCGGGCGGCAAGATGGGCCAGACGCTCATCGAAGGCGTGCGCGCGGACAAATCGCTGCAGCTGGTGGCCGCGCTCGACGTGAAGGGCAGTCCCGCGCTCGGCATGAACATCGGCGGCCTCAAGGTCGGGTCGGACATGCGCAAGGCGATCGCCGCGGCCGACGTGCTGATCGATTTCACGCGCCCCGAAGGGACCATCGAGCACCTCGAGGTGTGCGCGCGCCTCGGCAAGGCCATCGTCATCGGCACCACCGGGTTCCCCGACCCGCTGAAGAACGCCATCCTGCGGGCCGGCCGCAGGATAGCGATCGTCATGTCGCCCAACTTTGCCGTCGGCGTGAACGCAGTCTTCAAGCTGGCCGAAGTGGCGGCGGGCATCCTGGGCGACGATTACGACATCGAAATCGTCGAGGCGCACCACCGCCACAAGGTGGATGCGCCTTCGGGCACGGCCCTCAAGCTGGGCGAAATCATCGCCGCGGCGCTGAAACGAGACCTGAAAAAAGTCGCCCGGCACGGCCGCGAGGGCGATACCGGCGCGCGCCCCGCCAGGCAGATCGGCTTCCATGCCCTGCGCGGCGGCGACATCGTTGGCGAGCACACGGTGATTTTCGCCGGCACGGGCGAGCGGGTCGAAGTCACCATCCGCTCGCAGAGCCGGATGACCTATGCCCTGGGCGCGCTGCGCGCGGTCAAGTTCCTGCGCGGCAAGCGCGCCGGGCTCTACGACATGAATGACGTGCTTGGATTGAAGTAGCAAACCCGGTATAATTCGTCGCTCAAATCGAGCGGGAGGGGCCCATAAGCAACAAGCGGCCGCTTCCGCTTTTTCGCATCTAGATCAGGAGTTCGCCGTGCCAGCGCTCGAATCCGCCGTCCTCGTCCTTGCCGACGGGTCGGTGTTTCGGGGCCGCTCCATCGGCGCGCACGGTTCTTCGGCCGGCGAAGTGGTCTTCAACACGGCGATGACCGGCTACCAGGAGATCCTCACCGATCCCTCGTATTGCCGCCAGATCGTCACGCTCACCTATCCGCACGTCGGCAACACCGGCACCAACGCCGAGGACGACGAATCGACGCAGGTGCATGCCGCGGGCCTGGTGGTGCGCGACCTGCCGGCGCTGCATTCGAACTGGCGCAGCCAGAAAGATCTAAGTTCCTACTTAAAAGAGAAAAAGATCGTTGCGATCGCCGACATCGATACGCGCAAGCTCACCCGGAGCCTGCGAGAGAAGGGTGCGCAGGGCGGTTGTCTGATGGCGGGGCAAGTGGATCTTGATCGTGCACTTTCCGATGCAAAAGCCTTTCCGGGGCTGGCGGGGATGGATCTGGCCAGGGTCGTCACCGTGGACAAGCCGTACGCGTGGACCGAAGGCCCGTGGACGCTCGGCAAAGGCCAACAGAAGAAAGCCGAAACCGGTTTCCACGTCGTCGCCTACGACTACGGCATCAAGCGCAACATCCTGCGCCTGATCGTCGAGCGCGGCGCGCGGGTCACTGTTGTGCCTGCTTCTTTTTCTGCGCAACAAGTTTTAGAAATGAAACCGGACGGCGTCTTTCTCTCCAACGGCCCGGGCGATCCGGAGCCCTGCGACTACGCGATCGAGGCGATCGGCGAAATCCTCGACGGCACGCGCGTCCCGGTGTTCGGCATCTGCCTCGGACACCAGTTGATGGCGCTCGCCTCGGGCGCGAAGACGCTGAAGATGAAGTTCGGCCATCACGGCGCCAACCACCCGGTGAAGGACCTCGACACCGGCCGCGTCGCGATTACGAGCCAGAACCACGGTTTTGCCGTTGACTCTTCGAGCATAAAATCCAAATTAAGAATAACCCACGTTTCGCTCTTCGACGGCTCGTTGCAGGGACTGGCTCGCACCGACCGTCCGGCGTTCTGCTTTCAGGGGCATCCGGAAGCAAGCCCGGGTCCACGCGATATCGGATATCTGTTCGATCGCTTCGCGAAAATGATGAGCGATGCCCAAAAGAACTGATATCAAAAGCATCCTGATAATTGGTGCGGGGCCGATCGTGATCGGCCAGGCCTGCGAGTTCGACTATTCCGGCGCGCAGGCGTGCAAGACGCTGCGCGAGGAGGGTTACCGGGTGGTGCTGGTGAATTCCAACCCGGCGACCATCATGACCGATCCGGAAATGGCGCAGGCCACCTACATCGAGCCGATCACCTGGCGCGCGGTGGCGCGGATCATCGAGAAGGAGCGCCCCGATGCGCTGTTGCCGACCATGGGTGGGCAGACCGCGCTCAATTGCGCGCTGGATCTGGCGAAGAACGGGGTGCTGGAGAAATTCGGCGTCGAGATGATCGGCGCCTCGCGCGAGGCGATCGACAAGGCCGAGGACCGCGAGAAGTTCAAACAGGCGATGACGCGGATCGGCCTCGCCTCGGCGCGCTCCTACCTGGCGCACTCGATGGAGGAGGCGCTGCAGGTGCAGGCGAGCCTGGGCTACCCGGTGGTGATCCGGCCGTCCTTCACGCTCGGTGGCACCGGCGGCGGCATCGCCTACAACCGTGAGGAGTTCGTCGCCATCTGCGAGCGCGGCATCGAAGCCTCGCTGACGCGGGAGCTGCTGATCGAGGAGTCGCTCATCGGCTGGAAGGAATTCGAGATGGAAGTGGTGCGCGACAGGGCGGACAACTGCATTATCGTCTGCTCGATCGAGAACCTCGACCCGATGGGCGTGCATACCGGAGATTCCATCACAGTGGCGCCGGCGCAGACGCTGACCGACAAGGAATACCAGATCCTGCGCGACGCCTCGATCGCGGTGCTGCGCGAAATCGGCGTGGATACCGGCGGCTCGAACGTGCAGTTCGCCATCAACCCGAAGGACGGGCGCATGGTGGTGATCGAGATGAATCCGCGCGTCTCGAGGTCTTCCGCGCTCGCGTCCAAGGCGACCGGATTCCCGATCGCCAAGGTGGCGGCCAAGCTCGCGGTGGGCTACACGCTGGACGAAGTCGCCAACGATGTCACGGGCGGAGCGACGCCGGCATCCTTCGAACCGTCGATCGACTACGTGGTCGTCAAGGTGCCGCGTTTCGCGTTCGAGAAATTTCCCCAGGCCAACGACCGCCTCACGACGCAGATGAAATCGGTGGGGGAGGTGATGGCGATCGGCCGCAGCTTCCAGGAGTCGTTCCAGAAGGCGCTGCGGGGGCTGGAAGTCGGGGTCGACGGTCTGAACCAGAAGACGCGCGACCGCGAGACGCTGGAACGCGAGCTGGGCGATCCCGGCCCCGAGCGCATCTGGTACGTCGGCGACGCGTTCGAGAACGGCTTTTCCATGGAAGAAGTGCACCGGCTCACGCACATCGACCCGTGGTTCCTCGCCCAGATCAAGGAGATCGTCGATCTGGAGATGGAACTGGATGACCAGAAGCTTGCAGACATCGACAAGGAAACACTGCGGCAGCTGAAAAGAAGGGGCTTCTCAGACCGGCGGCTGGCCTATCTATTCAATTCGGATGAAAACACGGTGAGGGCGAAAAGGCATGCGCTCAACATCCGCCCGGTGTACAAGCGCGTCGACACCTGCGCCGCCGAATTCGCGACGCGCACCGCCTACCTGTACTCCACCTACGAGGAGGAATGCGAGGCCGACCCGACCGGAAAGAAGAAAATCATGGTGCTCGGCGGCGGGCCGAACCGCATCGGCCAGGGCATCGAGTTCGACTACTGCTGCGTGCACGCGGCAATGGCCCTGCGCGACGACGGCTTCGAGACCATCATGGTCAACTGCAACCCGGAGACCGTGTCGACCGACTACGACACCTCCGACCGGCTCTACTTCGAACCGCTGACGCTGGAGGACGTGCTCGAGATCGTCGACAAGGAAAAACCGTTCGGCGTCATCGTGCAGTACGGCGGCCAGACGCCGCTCAAGCTGGCGCGCGACCTGGCCGCCGCGGGCGTGCCGATCATCGGCACCAGCGCCGACATGATCGACGTCGCCGAGGACCGCGAGCGCTTCCAGAAGCTGCTGCACAAGATCAAGCTGCGCCAGCCGCCCAACCGCACCGCCCGTTCCGCGCCGGAGGCGATCACGCAGGCCGAGGAGATCGGCTATCCGGTGGTGGTGCGGCCGAGCTACGTGCTGGGCGGCCGGGCGATGGAGATCGTGCACCAGCAGTCGGAACTCGAGCGCTACATGAAGGAGGCGGTCAGGGTGTCGAACGACTCCCCGGTGCTGCTCGACCGCTACCTGTCGGACGCGATCGAAGTAGACGTGGACGCCGTGTCGGACGGATCCACGGTGCTGATCGCCGGCATCATGGAGCACATCGAACAGGCCGGCGTGCATTCGGGCGATTCGGCCTGCTGCCTGCCGCCACATTCGCTGGCCAGCCACGTCGAGCGCGAACTGCGCCGGCAGACGGTGCTCATGGCAAAGGCCCTCGGCGTCGTCGGCCTCATGAACGTGCAGTTCGCGATCCAGCGCGAGACGGTATACGTTCTGGAAGTCAACCCGCGCGCCTCGCGCACCGTGCCCTTTGTCTCCAAGGCAACCGGCGTGCCATGGGCGAAGGTCGCGGCGCGCTGCATGGCGGGCATTTCCCTCGCGAGGCAGGGGATCTCCCGGGAGGTGGTGCCGCCTTACTTCTCGGTGAAGGAATCGGTTTTTCCGTTCGTCAAGTTCCCGGGCGTGGACACCATCCTTGGGCCGGAAATGAAATCCACCGGCGAAGTCATGGGCATCGGCCAGACTTTCGGCGAGGCGTTCATCAAGTCGCAGATCGCCGCGGGCGTGCGCCTGCCGAAGGCGGGTCGCGCCTTCGTCAGCGTGCGCGACGGCGACAAGCTCGCCGCCGTGAGCGTGGCGCGCGAGCTCGCGCAGCTCGGCTTCACCCTGGTGGCGACGCGCGGCACGGCGCAGGTGATCGCAGCGCACGGCCTGCAGGTGGTCACCATCAACAAGGTCGCCGAAGGCCGGCCGCACGTCGTCGACATGATCAAGAACGGCGACATCAGCCTGATCGTCAACACCGTCGAGGACACGCGCACCGCGATCTCGGACTCGCGCTCGATCCGCACCACCGCGCTCGCGCGGCGCGTCACCTACTACACCACTGTGGCCGGCGCCAGGGCCGCCTGCACCGGCATGAAGGCGGACGAGCCCGAACCCTACAGGTTGCAGGATCTGCACGCCAAACTGCACTAAACTCCGGCCATGGCAAAAACCCCGATGACCACGCGCGGCGCCGAACTCCTGCGCGTGGAACTGCACCGCTTGAAGACCGTGGATCGCCCCAACGTCATCACCGCGATCGCCGAGGCGCGCGCGCATGGCGACCTGTCGGAAAACGCCGAGTACGACGCGGCGCGCGCGCAGCAGGGTTTCATCGAGGGCCGCATCTCCGAACTCGAAGCGAAACTCGGCAACGCGCAGATCATCGACCCGAAACTGCTCGACGCGGACGGGCGCTGCGTTTTCGGCGCCACGGTCGAGCTGGAAGAGGAGGGCAAGTCCGCGACGACCTACCAGATCGTGGGCGACGACGAGGCCGACATCAAGCAGGGCCGCATTTCGATCAATTCACCGATCGCGCGCGCCCTGATCGGCAAGGAATCGGGAGACAGGGTCGACGCGCAGACGCCCGGCGGCGTGAAGCACTACGAGATTCTGGACATCCGCTACGAATAGCGGTCAGCCTCCGGGCCACAGCCTGCCGAAGTCAAACGAGAGCTGGCGGTGGTGACGAATCGACAGCAGGTAGACGGTCGAGCCTGCGAGGCTGTAGAGGATCAGGTAGTCGCCCGTCAGGTACTCGCGCAATCCGTCGGCAGCGTGGCCGGGTAGTCGGGCGAACTGATCCAGCGCTTCTATTGAGCGCGGCGGGTTGTCGAGGTACCGCCTGCCGATGCGTGGAAATCGGCGCAGATTGGGCAATACGCGCTCGCGCAACACTGCCAGCAGGTCGTCGTATGCGTTCGGCGCGCCGGCTTCGGCGAGAAACGACTCGATCGAATTCAAGCGCTCGACGAAGCTGGCAGTCAGCTCGACGCTGAACCGCTTTTCAGCCATCCCCGTCAGCCACGCCGAGCGGGTTTGCCCTTTGCCCCCGTTGCGCGGCGCCGCTGGATGCGGGCCAGGGCAGTGTCGGCGTCCTGCACACGGCCCGCGGCGATGTCCTCGAATCCCCGGCGCGCGTCTTCGATTAGCAGCAGGTGGATGCGTTCGCGCTCCAGGCGATGGTAATAGTCCAGCCGGTCCGCATCGATGAGCGCGACGTAGCTTTCACCGTTCTTGGTGATGATCTTCTCGGCTCCCGCCTTCGCCTGATCGGCCAGGTCTGAGAGCGTGGCGCGCGCCTGGGTGAGAGGGATGACGTCCGTAGAGGCGATGGCCATGCGCGATTCTCCCATTTTCCGTGACTGGAAAAAGAGCATTATAACGTACAGATAAGCGTACGTCTGCCGGTCTGCTACGACGCCTCAGGCTTTTTCCGGTATAGAACCAGCACTTTACCGATGTGCTGCACCGGCTGGGCTTCCAGCCGGGCGCAGATCTCCGCCAGCGCCGCCTCACGCTCGTCGCGCTCCATGCTCCCCGCGCGGACCTTGATCAGTTCGTGCGCGGCCAGGGCGCGGCCGATCTCGGCGATGACCGCTTCGGTCAGGCCCTTGCCGCCCAGGTGAATGATCGGATCGAGTGCGTGGGCGCGTGCTTTGAGCTTCTTGCGCTCGATGGGGGACAATCCGGCCATGGCGGTACTTTAGATGGCGCGCGGCAAATCGAGCAACCAATGGTTGCAGCGGCATGTGAGGGACCCGCACGTCCGCAAGGCGCAGGAGCAGGGCTATCGCTCGCGCGCCGCCTACAAGCTACTCGAGATTGATGCACGGGACCGGCTGCTCAGGCCGGGAGGAACGGTAGTGGACCTGGGCGCCGCGCCGGGCAGCTGGAGCCAGGTGGCGGCACAGAAGGTCGGCCCGACCGGACGAGTGGTCGCCGTGGACCTGCTCGACATGGTGCCCTTGCCGGGCGTGCGTTTTTTCCGGGGGAGTTTTCTTGATCCCGGGATCCAGGAATCAATCCGGCAAGAACTGGGTGGTACCGCGGACCTGGTCCTGTCGGATATGATGCCCAACGTTTCAGGGATCGCATCAGCCGATCAGGCGCGCGCTGCAGAGCTGGTATTGGCAGCGATGGAGTTTTGCCGCGAATCTCTCAAGCCCGATGGCGCCTTTCTGGTAAAGGTCTTTCAGGGCGAAGAATTCGCCGCGATTCACGCGGAGCTGAAACATACGTTCGCAGCAGTGCAGACGCGCAAACCAGCCGCCTCGCGCGAGGAATCGCGGGAAACCTACCTGCTCGCCCGAAGGCTGAAAAGCAGGTCCTAAGCCTGCTTCAGGACGTAGCCGATGACTTCGACGAGCTGGTTCTTGCTGTAAGGCTTGGTGACGTAGCCGTCGGCGCCGAGCGCGAGCCCGTTGCGGATGTCGACCAGCTCGGCCTTCGCCGTGAGGAGCACGATCGGCAGCGTGGAGAATTCGGGGCGGCCGCGCAACTGGGCGAGGATGTCGAAGCCGTTGCCGTCCGGCAGCATGACATCGAGCAGCAACAGGTCGGGCCGCGCCTGCTGGCGCAGATAGCGCGACAGCGCCTTGGCCCGGTCCACCCCGTGCACCTGGTAGCCCGCCATGGTCAGCCGCAGTTCCGCGAGCGCCGCCTGGTCCGGGTCGTCCTCCACCAGCAGGATCACGGTCTCGGCGCGCGGCTTGGCGAGCCGCGGCAGGTTGGCGATGCGGTCCCCGGAAAGAAAGGAACCGGAGCGCAGCAGCGTCGCGCCCGCGCTTGGCCAGGCGCTTGCGGTCCTCGTCGGAGAGCGGCGGCAGCAGCGGCAGCGCCGCGCCGGTGAAGGTAATCGTGTCCAGGTCGCCCGCTTCGCGCGACTCGACCATGCGCAGGTCCACGAGTTCCTTCAGCCATTCGTCGATCAGCTGGTTGGGGAACCGGCGCAGCCGCCCGCGGATCACCTCGATATGGCCCCCCACCTCGATCATGGCAAGGAGCCGCCGGTAGTCGGAAGGAAAATCCACCTCGAGGGGGAAATCCGTCTCGCCGACGTCCGCCGCCGACAGGGCTTCCTGGCCTGTGGCGGTGAGAGAATAAACTAGGAGGGTTTCAGCCATTGGTCGCGATAGTCTGCCAGCCTGTCAGGGCGAAGGCGCAAAAGATTTGTGGCCTCATATGGAATGAATCCGTGCGTAGCGTATCAAAGTTGATATCGCACGCCGCCGCCCCCAAGTACCGAATTGCGCGTAGTATGGCAGTTGGGCGGGGGTACGCCGCAAAAGGAGCAAGTGTTTGAATAGCATGCTGAAAAACCTGGTCATCTGGCTCGTCATCGGGCTGGTGCTGATGACCGTGTTCAACCAGTTCAACACCCGTCAGGCGGTGCGCTCGCCGATGGAGTATTCGCAGTTCCTCGATGAAGTGAAGGCCGGTCGCATCGCCAAGGTGACGATCGAGGGCCGCCAGCTCAAGGCGACGACTACCGAGGGCAAGAGCGTGGTGAGCTATTCACCGGGCGACATCTGGCTCGTTTCCGACCTGCTCAAGTACGGCGTCAAGGTCGAGGCCAAGCCAGAGGAGGAACCGTCGCTGCTCATGAACATCTTCGTTTCCTGGTTCCCGATGCTGCTCCTCATCGGCGTCTGGATCTTCTTCATGCGCCAGATGCAGGGCGGCGGGCGCGGCGGCGCCTTCAGCTTCGGCAAGTCGAAGGCGCGCATGCTCGACGAATCGACCAACACCGTCACCTTCGCGGACGTTGCCGGCTGCGAGGAGGCGAAGGAGGAGGTCTCCGAACTGGTGGACTTCCTGCGCGATCCGTCCAAGTTCCAGAAGCTGGGCGGGCGCATCCCGCGCGGCGTGCTGATGGTCGGCAACCCGGGCACCGGCAAAACCCTGCTCGCGCGTGCCATCGCGGGCGAGGCGAAAGTGCCGTTCTTTTCCATTTCAGGCTCCGACTTCGTCGAGATGTTCGTCGGCGTCGGCGCGGCGCGCGTGCGCGACATGTTCGAGCAGGCGAAGAAGCACGCTCCTTGCATCGTGTTCATCGACGAAATTGACGCGGTCGGCCGCCAGCGCGGCGCGGGCCTCGGCGGCGGCAACGACGAGCGCGAGCAGACGCTCAACCAGCTGCTGGTCGAGATGGACGGCTTCGAGGCCAACGTCGGCGTCATCGTCATCGCGGCGACCAACCGCCCCGACGTGCTCGACCCGGCGCTGATGCGCCCGGGCCGCTTCGACCGCCAGGTGGTGGTGCCGCTGCCCGACATCCGCGGCCGCGAGCAGATCCTTGTCGTGCACATGCGCAAGGTGCCGCTCGCGCCTGACGTCAAGGCCGAGATCATCGCCCGCGGCACGCCGGGCTTCTCCGGCGCGGACCTCGCCAACCTCGTCAACGAGGCGGCGCTCTTCGCCGCGCGCAAGAGCAAGCGCCTCGTCGACATGGAGGATTTCGAGCGCGCGAAAGACAAGGTCATCATGGGCGCCGAGCGGCGCTCGATGGTGATGCCCGAGGAAGAGCGCAGGAACACCGCGTACCACGAGTCGGGCCACGCGCTGGTGGCGACGCTGCTGCCGAAGACCGATCCGGTGCACAAGGTCACGATCATTCCGCGCGGCCGCGCGCTGGGCGTCACCATGCAGCTGCCCTCCGAGGATCGCTACAGCCAGGACCGCGAGCGGCTCCTCAACACCATTTCGGTGCTCTTCGGCGGCCGCATCGCCGAGGAAATCTTCATGCACCAGATGACCACGGGCGCCTCGAACGACTTCGAGCGCGCGACCGAGATCGCGCGGCGCATGGTCACGCAGTGGGGCATGTCGGACATGCTCGGGCCGATGGTCTACGGCGAGAACGAGGGCGAAGTGTTCCTCGGCCGCTCGATCACCACGCACAAGAACGTGTCCGAGACCACGCTGCAGAAGGTGGACTCCGAGATCCGGCGCATCGTCGACGAGCAATACAAGGTCGCGCGCAAGCTGATCGAGGACAACCGCGACAAGGTCGAAGCCATGGCCAAGGCGCTGCTCGAGCTCGAGACGCTGGATTCCGACCAGCTGGGCGACATCATGGCCGGCAAGCCGCCGCGCCCGCCCAAGGTCCCCTCGCCGAGCACCCCGCCAAGCCCGCCGGCCGACGGCGCCCAGGGTGCCGCCGCGCCCGCTGCCAGCGCATAGAAGAACGACGCTGCGCTGCGGCGCAGAAACTGCCTGCGCCGCAGCGCAGGACCGTTAGCTCTTTCTGAAAGTTA
>SBAS01000100.1 GCA_005240145.1 Nitrosomonadales bacterium
GCCCGATGCAGTTCGAGAAGCGTTGGCTCGCCGCTCAGGAAAAGCGGGCCGCATAATGGCCTCGGCTATGGGATACGGAAAACAGGGGCAAGGTCAGATATCCAGCGTTCCTGCCGGCTGAACTATGTTATCCAGCACTTTTGCTGCCTAATTCAAGTTAGGTGGACACGATCGCCGTTCTGCTTGTTTTTCTCACGATCGTTGGCGTCGTGCTCGCGCTGCTATTGGGCGGCACTTCAAGGCATGCTGGCGGCATCTCCGTTCCAAGGGGTCTCAAGCTCTTCGCGTTCAGAAACGTCATCGTTCCCGATGAACGCGGCACTACTGAGATTGACGCCGTCTTTGTTGGCAACACTGGCGTCTTCGTGATTGAATCTAAGGAATACAACGCTTGGATCTTTGGGGCAGAGGGCGACGAAAGGTGGACTGCGCGCTACATCGATGGGTCGACGCATCAATTTCAGAATCCGCTTCGCCAGAACTTTCGTCACGTCATGGCGCTCGTCGCGCGGCTACGCCTTCCAAAAGATAGATTTCATTCGTTGGTTGTATTCTCGGGGGATTGCGAACTGAAGACGCCAACGCCAGCGAACGTGCTTGTTGGTAGCTGTGAGAATTATGTTCGGAGAATGGACGGAATCCGGCTTACAGACATCGAGGTTTCAAAAGCTTGCGAAGTGCTTCGAGCTCTCGAATCCGGGTCATCGAAAGCGGCACTCGAGAAACATGTTGGACACCTCCATGCCCGCTTCTCCAATACAACGACCTGCCCGAAGTGCGGAGGTGCGTTGGTGGAACGACGGTCAACGAAGCCAACGAGCGACGGCCGACCGTTTCTAGGGTGCCGCGCGTTCCCCAGATGCACGTATACGAGAAGAATAGATGCTACCTAACCCCCGCACGCACGAGGCGCGCGCAAAAGCGGCGCGCGTCGGTGGCGGAACGTTAAGTCAGAGATTCCGCAGTACCTGAACCGCCTGGTCCACGCGCTCCACCCCGATCACTTCCAGGCCCGCGATTTTCCCTTTCGGCAGGTTGGCCTTCGGAACGACGGCTTTCTCGAAGCCGAGCTTGGCGGCTTCCTTCAAACGATCTTGGCCGCGCGGCGCCGGGCGCACTTCGCCCGCGAGTCCCACTTCGCCGAACACGACTGTTTTATTCTTTATTGCTCTATCAGTTAAAGAAGAAACAACCGCCAGGCAAACGGCAAGATCCGCGGCCGGCTCGCCGATGCGCACGCCGCCCACCGCATTTACGAACACATCCTGCTCCCAGGTCGCGATGCCGGCATGGCGGTTGAGCACCGCGAGCAGCATGGCGAGGCGGTTCTGCTCCAGGCCGACCGAAAGGCGGCGCGGGTTGGGCGTGTGCGCGCTGTCCACCAGCGCCTGGATCTCCACCAGCAGCGGCCGCGTGCCTTCGAGCGTCGCCAGCACGCAGGAGCCGGGAACGTCCTTGCCGTGGTTGGAAAGGAACAGCGCGGAAGGATTGCTCACCGCCCGCAGCCCTTTGTCGGTCATGGCGAAGACGCCGAGCTCGTTCACGGCGCCAAAGCGGTTCTTCACTGCGCGCACCAGGCGGAAACTGGAATGCGTGTCGCCTTCGAAATAGAGCACCGTGTCGACAATGTGCTCGAGCACCCGCGGGCCTGCGATCGCGCCCTCCTTGGTGACATGGCCGATGATGAACAGGGCCGTGCCGCTCTTTTTCGCGTGGCGCGCCAGTTGTGCCGTGCACTCGCGCAGCTGCGCGACCGAGCCCGGCGCCGACTCCAGCGCCTCCGACCAGAGCGTCTGGATCGAATCCACCACCGCCACGTCCGGCCGCTGCGCCTGCAGCGAGGCCGCGATGCGCTCGAGCTGGATCTCGGCGATGAGATTTACGGCCCCCGCATTCAGTGCCAGGCGCCGCGCCCTCATTGCAATCTGTTCAGCGGATTCTTCGCCCGAAACGTACAAAACCTTGTGAGCGGAACCCAGGGCAGCCAGTGCCTGCAGCAACAGCGTGGACTTGCCGATCCCCGGATCGCCGCCGATCAGCACCACCTGCCCCGCCACCAGGCCGCCGCCCAGCACTCGGTCGAGCTCGGCGATCCCGGTGGACAGGCGCTCGAGCTCGCGCGTCGCCACGTCCTGCAGGGACACCGCGCCCGGCGCGGCGCCCGACAGGCGCTTCGCCGCTCCGCGCTCGGACGCCGTTTCCACCAACGTGCCCGCGGCGCCGCAGGACGGGCAGGCGCCGAACCACTGCAACGCCGTCGCGCCGCAGTCGGAACAGACGTAGGCTGTCTTGGCTTTTTTCAAATTTCTACAACCGGAACTCGGGGCGCTAAAGCACACAATAATTCATAGCTCACCGTCCCCGCGGCCTGGGCCACCTCATCGCAGGGCAGGCCTTCGCCCCACAGCGTCACTGGCGTGCCAACGTAGGCCTGTTCGATGTCGCTGATGTCCACGCACAGCATGTCCATCGACACGCGGCCCACCGTGCGCGTGCGCTTCCCGGCCACCAGCACCGGCGTGCCCGAGGGCGCGTGGCGCGGATAGCCGTCGGCGTAGCCGCAGGCGATCACGCCGATGGTCATCTCCTGCGCCGCCTGGTAGGAAAAGCCGTAGCCGACCCGCTCGCCCTTCTCGAGGTGCTGCACGCCGATGATTTCCGAGCTGAGCGTCATCGCGGGCCTGAGGCCGATCTCCTCGGCGCTCTTGAAGGGCAGCGGCGAGCAGCCGTAGAGCATGATCCCCGGGCGCACCCAGTCGGCGCGCGCCTCCTCGGGAAAGCGCAGCAGCGCGGCCGAATTCGCGAACGAGCGAGGCGCATGGAACGATCGCGTCAGGAGGCCGAACCATTGCAGCTGCCCCTGGATGCCATCCTCGCCTTCGGCATCGGCGAAATGGGTCATCAACGTCACCGCGCCGACGCCCTTGTGCGCTTCGAGCGCGTTCCACGCCAGGCGCAGGTTGCTCTCGGTGAAACCCAGCCGGTTCATGCCGCTATTCACCTTGAGGTAAACGTCCAGGCTGCCCTCGAAGCTGACTTTCTCGAGGATCTCGATCTGCGCGATGCTGTGGATCACCGGCGTCAGCTTGTACTTCAGCAGCGTGACGATGTCCTCGGGCTTGAAGAAGCCCTCCAGCAGCAGGATCGGCTTGGTGATGCCGGAGCTGCGCAGGCGCAGCGCTTCGACGTAATCCAGCATCGCGAAACCGTCAGCTTCGTGCAAGGCCTGCGCGGCGCGCAGGATGCCGTGGCCGTAGGCATTCGCCTTCACCACCGCCCAGATTTTCGCCGCGCCGGCTTGCGTTCGCGCAATTGCAAGATTGTGCGCGAGCGCTGCGGCGCTGATGGTGGCGCGAATCGGCCTGGGCATGTGGCGCAGGATACCCGCGCAGCGGGCAAAGGTCATCCCAACGTGCTATAAAACCCGCCGACATGGGTTCCGGTTTCTACGTCATCATGGCGGCGCAGTTTTTTTCCTCGCTCGCCGACAATGCGCTGCTGGTCGCGGCGATCGCCCTGCTCGCGCAGGCCGACTCGCCGGCGTGGCTGACGCCCTACCTGAAATTCTTTTTCGTCGTTTCCTACGTCCTGCTCGCGCCCTACGTCGGCGTGTTCGCCGACCGGTTGCCCAAGGGCACGGTGATGTTCATCGCCAACACCGTCAAGATCACCGGCTGCGCCATGATGCTGTTTGACGTCAACCCGCTTCTCGCCTACGCGCTGGTCGGCCTCGGCGCGGCTACCTATTCGCCGGCCAAGTACGGCATCCTCACCGAGTACCTGCCGCACTCGAAGCTGGTGCTGGCCAACGGCTGGATCGAGGGGCTGACCGTCACCTCGATCATCCTCGGCGTGGTCCTCGGCGGCACGCTGATCCGCCCGGGGGTCGCCGACGTGCTGCTCGGCTTCGAGCTGCCATTCGTCGAGACGGGCATCGACACCCCGCCCGATGCGGCGATCGCCATCATCGTCGCCGTCTACGCCATTGCGGCGCTGTTCAACCTGTACATACCGCGCACCGGCGTGGCGATGAAGCCGCTGCCGGCCCACCCGCTGGAGACGCTGCGTGAATTCATGCGTTGCGTCGGCAGCCTGTGGCGCGACAGGCTGGGCCAGATATCGCTCGCGGTGACGACGCTGTTCTGGGGCGCGGGCGCGACCTTGCAGTTCATCGTCATCGACTGGTCGAGTGCCGCGCTCGGCTACAACCTGTCGCAGGCTTCGATCCTGCAGGGCGTTTGCGCGTTCGGCATCGCCATCGGCGCGGTGCTCGCCTCGCTGCGCGTGCGCCTCGACCACGCCGTAAAAGTGATTCCGCTCGGCATCGCGATGGGCCTGATCGTGATCCTGATGGACGTCGTGCGCGACGTCTGGTTCGCCGTGCCCCTGATCGTGCTGATCGGCGCCCTGGCCGGATTTTTCGTCGTGCCGATGAACGCGCTGCTGCAGCATCGCGGCCACCATCTTGTCGGCGCCGGGCGCTCCATCGCGGTGCAGAACTTCAACGAAAACACCTCGATCCTGGTGATGATCGCGTTGTATTCGCTCCTGCTCGCCTCTGGCCTGTCGATCTACTGGGTGATCGCGCTATTCGGCCTGTTCGTCGCCGGCACCATGACCGCGGTGCTGATCTGGTACCGGGTCAATTGCCGCCTGCATGGCCAGGAGATCGAGAAACTGCTCGCCTTTGCCAGGACCGAAAGCGGCCACCACTAGCATTCGGCGGCGACCTTTTTCGCCAACAGCAGGTCGGCCCAGGACTTCGATTTGTCGGGCAGGTTCCGCAGCAGATACGCCGGGTGGTAGGTGACGATCAGCGGTACGTCCATGTAGCGATGGACCTTGCCGCGCAGGCTGGCGATCGTGGCGTCGCTGCCGAGCAGCGTCTGCGCCGCGAAACGCCCCATCGCCAGGATGATCTTCGGCTGTATGAGTTCGATCTGCCGCCGCAGGTGCGGCGCGCACTTCGCAACCTCGTCGGGCTCCGGATTGCGGTTACCGGGCGGACGGCACTTGAGCACGTTGGCGATGTAAACGTTCCTGCCGCGCGCCAGTTCGACCGCCGCGAGCATGTGGTCGAGCAGCCTGCCGGCCTGGCCGACGAAGGGTTCGCCAACCCTGTCCTCTTCCGCGCCCGGCGCCTCGCCCACCAGCAGCCAGCGCGCCTTTTCGTCGCCCACGCCGAATACGGTCTGGCCGCAGCCCGCGCGCAGCTTGCAGTCGGTGCAGCCGGCGACCTTCGCCTTCAACTGCACCCAATTCATGATTGATATTTCGGTTTCTGGGTTTTTTTCTGTGGTCTCCGAATGAGAAGCCCCGGTCCGCAATTTCCAGACTGGAGCAAGCCCCATCTCGGCAAGAATTGCGTTGCGGCGGGTCACAACGCAAGGGTCAGGACCAGCGCATCCTCGCGCCCGCCGTGCGCCGGGTAGTAGCCGGGGCGCACCGCGGCCTGGCGGAAGCCGAAGCGGCTGTAGAGCGCCTTTGCCGCCAGGTTGCTCGGCCGCACTTCAAGGTAAAGATGCTGCGCGCCACGGTGGCGCGCGAGAACCAACACCTCCTTCAGCAACTCGCTGCCGTGCCCGGCACGGTGGCGCGCCGCGGCCACCGACAGGTTGAGCAGGTGGCCTTCTCCAGCGGCGACAAGCAGGACGAAGTAGCCGAGCAATTCGTTGTCGTGGCGCCAGGTCCAGCATTCATAGGATGCGCGCAGGGAATCGCCGAAATTGCCGCGCGTCCAGGGGTGCGTGTAGACCGCGTTCTCGATCGCCAGCACTGCGGCAAGATCGCCGGTCTGCATGCGCGCGAGGCGCGGCGCATCCTTGAGCACGGCACTCATTGCGAATTTCTCTCCTCGACCGTGAAGGCCACCTTGTCTCTCACGTAGACCGGCGCGGCAAGTGCGGCGTCGACGCCCTCGCCCGCGGCGAAACGCGGTGCCGCCAGTCGCGCGACTGCGACCGCCGTTGGATGAACGTCCGGCATCACCTTGGCCAGCCCCATGGAACCATAAGCGGCGAACCCGTTGCCGCAACCGATCCAGCCCTCGCCCGGCGGCAACACCAGCGCGGCCGGGGCCACGCACTGCGCCGGCATCAGTTCCCGCCAACGGCCGCCAGTCTTTTCGATCGCCGAATAATACACTTCGCGCATGCGCGCATCGAGACAGGCGACGACGCGCGCGGCGCCGGATTCCTCCGCCACGGCTTCCAGGCTGGAAACGCCGACCACGGGCAAGCCGCGCGCGAAAGCGAGGCCCTGTGCCACGCCGCAGGCGATGCGCAGCCCGGTGAACGATCCAGGGCCCGCGCCAAAGGCAACCGCATCGAGGCTGGCGAGCGCAATGCCGGCGGCCCCGGCAAGGCGCTCGAGCATCGGCAGCACGAGTTCGCCGTGCCGGTTGCCGGCGCGTTCCTCCAGCGCGAAAATTTCGCCATCGCGCCACAGCGCGACCGAGCACCACTCCGTCGAGGTCTCGAAGGCGGCGAATTTCATGGCGCATTCTAGCTATACTGAGGTCTATGGCTGAATTCAAAATCGCAGTAATTGCCGGCGATGGCATCGGACGCGAAGTCATGCCCGAAGGCGTGCGCGTAATGGAAGCGGCCGGCGCGAAACACGGCATATCGTTCAAGTGGCAGGAATTCCCCTGGAACTGCGATTGGTACAAGGTGCACGGAAAGATGTGCCCGGACGACGCACCCCAGATCTTGCGCGCCTTTGACGCCATCTATTTTGGCGCCGTCGGCAATCCGGCGATCGTTCCCGACCATATCTCGGCTTGGGGCCTGCTGATCAATTTCCGCCGCTGGTTCGACCTCTACGTGAACCTGCGCCCGGTGCGCCTGTTCGAAGGCCTGCCCTGCCCTCTGGCCGGACGAAAGCCCGGCGACATCGATTACTACGTTATCCGCGAGAACACCGAGGGCGAGTACGGCAATGTCGGCGGTCGCATGTTCGAAGGCACGCCGAACGAAGTCGTGACGCAGCTCTCTGTGTTCAGCCGCAAGGGTGTGGACCGGATCATGAAGTACGCATTCGAGCTGGCGAAGACGCGCAAGAAACATGTGACGTCCTGCACCAAGTCGAACGGCATTTCGATCACGATGCCCTACTGGGACGAGCGCTTCGCCGAAATGAAGAAAAAGTATCCCGATGTGCGCACGGACCAGTATCACGTCGACGGCCTGTCCATCCAGATGGTGCTTAATCCGGACCGCTTCGACGTCGTGGTGGCCTCGAACTTGTTCGGCGACATTCTTTCCGACCTGGGCCCCGCCACGGCGGGCACTATTGGCATCGCGCCATCGGGCAACATCAATCCGGAACGGACTGCGCCCTCCATCTTCGAGCCGGTGCACGGTTCGGCGCCGGACATCGCCGGCAAGAAGATCGCCAACCCCATCGGCCAGATCTGGTCCGGCGCCCTGATGCTGGAGCACCTCGGCCATCCTGCCGCAGCGGCCGACGTGGTCAGCGCCATCGAGCGCGTGATCCTCGACGGTCCGCATACGCCGGACATGAAGGGCAAAGCCTCCACGTCGGAGGTCGGCGCGGCAGTCGCGAATGTTCTGCGCAGCGCCTCGAAAATAGCCGCCTGACGCCGGACCTGGGCTTTTTGCTGGTTTTTAGCTTGTCTCTTGCATGAAGCTGACGTGCGCAGCCACGATGCGCCAGCCCTCAGGCATGCGGATCCACGCCTGGCTCTGGCGGCCGTTGCGACCCGCACGCGTGAACTCGATGTTCGTGGTCGCCGCGTCGCCCCCATAGCTTGTGACCACGGTTTTTCCCACGACGCGTGCCAAGCCTTGCAAATTGCGCGTGCTGCGAAAGTTGGCGATGGCGGCGTACCCGTAGAGATTCTCGCCGATCCCATAGCGGATGGTGAGCGCGTTATCCCAGAAGAGTTCGTTCAGGACCGCAACATCGTTGTCGATGACGGCCTGTTGATACCTGTCGAACTGCTTGAGGAGTTCTGCTTGCACCTGCGGGTTGTTGATTTCCATTGGTAATCCTTACGTGTAAGCTGGGACGATGAAATCCTATCGAATCGCGTCGATTCCAGGGGACGGAATCGGCAAGGAAGTCATTGCGGCGGGCGTTGAAGTTCTGAATGCCCTGGCCGAACAGGAAAACTTCAGGCTGGACTTCGAGTCCTTCGATTGGAGCTCGGAGCGCTACCTCAGGACCGGCGCCTACATTCCCGAAGGCGGGCTCGAGAAGCTGAAGACCTTCGATGCCATCTTTTTCGGTGCAGTCGGCGCACCCGACGTACCCGACCACATCTCGCTCTGGGGCCTGCGCCTGCCCATCTGCCAGGGCTTCGACCAATACGCCAACGTCCGCCCGACAAGGGTTTTGCCCGGCATCAAGTCGAAGCTGGAAGGCGGCGACAGGATCGATTGGGTCATCATCCGCGAGAACTCGGAAGGCGAGTATTCCGGCTCGGGCGGGCGCGTGCACCGTGGCCTGCCGGAGGAAATCGCCACCGAGACCTCCGTATTCACGCGCGTGGGTGTTGAACGAATTCATCGATTTGCGTTTGAACTTTCCCGCGGACGCCGGCGCAAACACCTGACCCTGGTAACAAAATCAAATGCGCAGCGGCATGGCATGGTGCTGTGGGATGAAATTTTTTATGAGGTCGCAAAGAAATATCCGGACGTGCAAACCGACCGCGTCCTGGTCGACGCCATGACCACGCGCATGATCCTGAAACCGGAGTCGATCGACACCGTCGTCGCCTCCAACCTGCACGCCGACATCCTCTCCGACCTCGCCGCGGCGCTGTCAGGCTCGCTCGGCATCGCACCCACCGCGAACCTGAACCCGGAGCGGAAGTTTCCGTCCATGTTCGAACCGATCCACGGCTCCGCCTTCGACATCACCGGCAAGGGCATCGCCAACCCGATCGCCACCTTCTGGACGGCATCGATGATGATCGAGCACCTCGGCGAACCCACAGCCGCCGCGCGCCTGATGAAGGCGATCGAGCGCACGACCGAGGAACAGGTCTTCACCCCGGACCTCGGCGGCGTGCACGATACGCGCGCCGTTACCAACGCAGTAAAACAAGCGCTGTAGCAACGGGGGACCGAATCCGCCGGATTTCAGTACACTTTCGCCCAGCGCCGCGATGAATCAGCAGATCCGATTCTGCAACAGCTTCGACGGGACGCGAATTGCCTACGCCGTTACCGGCAAGGGGCCGCCGCTCGTCAAGGCCCATCATTGGCTATCTCATCTCGATTACGAGATCCAGAGCCCGCTCTGGAGACCGTGGATCGAAGCGCTGTCCAGGGATCACACGCTCCTCCGGATGGACCAGCGGGCAAGCGGCTTGTCGGACTGGGATGTCGCGGAAATCTCGATGGAATCCTGGGTGCGCGACCTGGAAGCCGTAGTGGACGCTGCCGGATTGGAGCGTTTCGCGTTGCTCGGCCACTCGCAGAGCGGATCCATCGCGATTGAGTACGCCGTACGCCATCCGGAACGTGTCAGCCACCTCGTGATTCTTGGCGGATATGCTCGGGGCTGGATGAAACGCGGACTGCCGCCGGATCGAATGGCAGAACTGGAAGCGCAGCTCAAGCTAGTCGAAACAGGCTGGGGCCGCGATGATGCGTCATACCGGCAGATGTTTGCCATGCAGTTCGCGCCCGGCGCCACGCTGGAGCAGATCAACTCCCTGAGCGATCTGCAGCGCGCGGCGTCGTCGCCGCAGAATACGGTACGCATCATGCGCACTTTCTTCATGATCGACGTACGCGATTCAGCGGCGCGCCTGACGTGTCCAACGTTGTTGCTCCACGCGCGCGGCGACCGTCGCGCGCCGTTCGAAGAAGGTCGCATTCTCTCCGGCCTGATTGCGAATGCCCGCCTTGTCCCGCTCGATACCGACAATCACATTCTGCTAGCGCACGAACCCGCGTTTCAGCGTTTCTTCGAGGAGTTGAATGCCTTCGTGCCGCACGATCCGGAAAGTGTGGCCCTGGGGGCGCGCACTGCAGACGCCGGAGGCGAGGACTCGGTCAGTCTTCCGCGCAAGCTAGCTGCCATTTTCAGCGCCGACGTCAAGGGCTACAGCCGGCTTATGGGTCAGAACGAGGAGGCCACGATCCGGGCCCTTACAGAATTGCGCAAGGATGCTTTCGCCGTAATCCGCGAGCACGCGGGGCGCGTCGTGGATTCTCCTGGCGACAATCTCCTCGGTGAATTTCCCAGCGCGGTCGAGGCGGTGCGCTGTGCACTCAAGTTGCAGCGACACCTTGAGGAACGTAACGAACAGATCCCGGTTGACCGGCGCATGTTGCTCCGGATCGGAGTGCACCTCGGCGACATAGTTTTCGACGGCGAACGCATCTATGGCGATGGCGTCAATATTGCAGCGCGTCTCGAGGGCGTCGCGGAACCGGGAGGGGTGCTCGTTTCGGAAAGCGTGCGACTCGCCGTCGGGAGCCGGTTGCCGGTCACCTATGAATTTTCCGGCGAGCATGAGCTCAAGAATATTTCCGATCCCGTCCGTGCCTACCGCGTGGTTACGCGCGCGAATTGAGCATCACAGTTGACAGGAGAAGTTCGGTGAGCTGGCGGAGGCTGCCGTAGGCTAGACTCCCCCTCAGGGAGGCAAGAAACTTGGTCTCGATTCCGCTTTGGCTGGCGGTGCTCGGCGGCGCGCTCGCGGCCTGGGCGGCGTTCGACAAGCTATTGGTCCCGGCGCTGCGCTGGTTCGTGGCCGGACGGACCAACGTCGTGCTGGACGAAGTCTCGACGCGGCTGCGCATCAGCGTGCGTCCCTTCCAGCGCACGCGGCGGCAGATCCTCATCCACCGCCTGCTCGGCGACCCGAAGGTGCAGGCCGCGGTCGAACAGCACGCCGCGCAGCACAAGATTCCCCTGCCCGTGGTGCTGGCGACGGTCGAAGGCTATGCGCGCGAAATCGTCCCTGCCTTCAACGCTTACCTCTACTTCCGCATCGGCTATTGGATCGGCCGCAGGATCGCGCAGGGCCTGTACCGCGTGCGCCTCGGCTTCGTCGACGCGGATGCGCTGAAGACGGTGCCGGAGAACGCGACGGTGGTATTCGTGATGAACCACCGCTCCAACATGGACTACATCCTCGCCGGCTACCTCGCGGCGGACCAGGCAGCGCTGAGCTATGCGGTCGGCGAGTGGGCGCGCATCTGGTCGCTCGCGGCGCTGATCCGCTCCATGGGCGCCTACTTCGTGCGCCGCAACTCGCGCGACGCGCTCTACCGGCGCGTGCTCGAGCGCTACATCGCCATGGCGACGCAGGCCGGCGTGCCGCAGGCGGTGTTTCCCGAGGGCGGCCTGACGCGCGACGGTTTGATGCGCGAGCCACGCCTGGGCGTGGTGGACTACATGCTGCGCGGCTTCTGGCTGGACGGGGCGCGCGACCTGGTGTTCGTGCCGCTGGGGCTGAACTACGACCGCGTGCTGGAAGACCGCACGCTGCTGCTTTCGGCGAACCCGGAAGCGCGCAAGCCCGGGCGCTTCTGGGCGGTCTGGAATACGCTCGGCTTCGCTGCCAACAACCTGCGCCTGCTTTTGAAGAGCTCCTGGCGGCGTTTCGGCTACGCCTGCGTCAATTTCGGCGCGCCGGTTTCCATGCGCGAGTACTGCGCCCTGCGCGGCCTGGATTTCCAGAAGCTCACGGGCGAGGAGCGCAAGCGCGAAATCGGCGCCCTCGGCACGCACCTCATGGCGGCGGTCGGCCGCATCGTGCCGGTCGTTCCCGTACCGCTCATTGCCGCAGTTTTCCTGGCAAAAAACAAGCCGATATCGGAACTGGAACTGAAATCCGACGTGGAGCAGTTGATCGTAAAGCTGGAAGCCGCCGGAGCGCATGTGTACATTCCGCGCCAGGATCTCGACTACGCGGTCACGGTGGGATTGCGCATGCTCACGCTGCGGCGACTGGTGGATGAAAAAGACGGCCTGTATGCCGTGCGGCCGGCCGAGCTGCCGTTGATCCGCTACTACGCCAATTCGATCGCGCACCTGCTGCCGTAACGCAGGGCCGTCGGCGCTCAGCGCTTGCCTGCGTCCCGGCCCGCCTCCAGGACGTCACGCCGCAACTTCTCGCGCTCTTCCGGACTGCGGTGGGGCCCGAGGCCGCGCCGTTCGCGCTCGTCGCGCCACTGCTCGCGCGCCTGGTCGCGCGTCATGCTGCCGTTGTGCACCTGCTCGCGCAGGCGCTGGCGATCCTCCCAGCTCATGCGCCGCTCGGGCGGCGGCATCTGGCGCATGCCGGGGGCATGGCCGTGCCCCGGGCCCGGCTGGGCGAGCGCCGTGGAAAGCGCGAGTGCGAGCACAAGGGCGGCCAGCGATTTCATGGTTGCCGCCATGGTACGTGGACGCTGGCGGCCGCAGAATGCCCTCGCCGCCGATTTTTGTAACAATTCATGTCCACCGCTGTCCGAGGTAACACGTTGTTTCATTGGCAAGCTGCCAGCAAGGTACCCTGCGCGCCCATGTCAGACCTGAAAACCAGAGTTCTCGTAGTGGACGACGACCAGCGCCTGCGTGAACTGGTGGTGCGCTACCTGAGCGAACAAGGGTTCGAAGCGCGCGCGGCGTCCGACGCCGCAGGAATGGACAAGCAGCTGGCGAAGGAACGCTGCGATCTGGTGGTACTGGACTTGATGCTGCCGGGAGAGGACGGGCTTGCGATCTGCCGGCGGCTGCGGGCGCAGAACAGCGCCCCCGCCATCGTCATGCTCACCGCCAAGGGCGACGAAGTCGACCGCATCATCGGGCTGGAGATGGGCGCCGACGACTACCTGCCCAAGCCGTTCAACCCGCGCGA
>SBAS01000106.1 GCA_005240145.1 Nitrosomonadales bacterium
GAACCGCATCGCCTCTGCGCTGCGTGAACCGCCGCGCAGGCGTAGGCGGTATCAGAGCGACAACTGGCAACAGTTTATATCTTAGCGCTTATGTGGGCGCCTGGATCCATCTCGATCCGGATGCGGTGCTGGTACAGGCGCGCGCACTCGATGCCGGTGCCGTGCGCGGACCCTTGCACGGGCTGCCGCTGGGCGTGAAGGACATCATCGACACGGCGGACATGCCGACTTGCTGCGGCTCGCCGATCTACGCCGGGCACCGCCCGGCCGCGGATGCGGGCTGCGTGGCGCTGGCGCGCGCCGCCGGTGCGCTCGTGCTCGGCAAGACCGTCACCACCGAGTTCGCCTGGCGCAACCCCGGCAAGACCGCCAATCCGCGCGTGCCGGAAAACGCCGCGCCCCACACGCCCGGCGGCTCCTCGAGCGGATCGGCCGCGGCGGTGGCCGACGCGATGCTGCCGCTCGCCTTCGGCACCCAGACCGCGGGCTCGATCGTGCGGCCGGCGAGCTATTGCGGCATCGTCGGCTACAAGCCGAGCTACGGCACGCTGGCGCGCTCCGGCATCAAGGCGCTCGCCGAAGGCCTCGATACGCTGGGCGTGATG
The DNA here is from genome assembly GCA_005240145.1 of Nitrosomonadales bacterium. Lineage (GTDB taxonomy): Bacteria > Pseudomonadota > Gammaproteobacteria > Burkholderiales > SG8-39 > RBG-16-66-20. The sequence goes on from SBAS01000106.1 coordinate 606, forward strand.
GCGCGCAGCCCCGGCGATGCGGCACTGCTGGTGGGCGCGCTGAGCGGGCGCAACCTGCTGCCCTCGGGGCTCGCATGGGGGTCAAATTCGGGGTCAAATTCGGGGTCAAATTCGGCGCCGAAGATCGCGCTCTGCCGCACCCACGAATGGCCCGCCGCGCTGCCCGAAACCGCGGCGGCGCTGGAGCACGCGGCGAAGGCCGCCGCGCAAGCCGGCGCGAGGGTGCGCGAGCTCGAGTTGCCGGCCGCATTCGCGGACCTCGTGCAGGCGCAGACCGACGTCATGAACTACGAGGCGTATCACGGGCTCGCGCACGAACGCGTCCATCACGCCACCGCCCTGAGCAGCTGGCTGCGGGAACTGCTCGAAGCCGCGGCGAAGGTCGACGCCGCGCGCTACGACCAGGCGCGCGCCCTCGCCGCCGCCTGCCGCGCGATGCTCGGCGAAGTATTCGGCGATGCCGACGTGATCGTCGCGCCCAGCGCCCCCGGCGAAGCGCCGCGCGGGCTCACCGCGACCGGCGACCCCGTGTTCAACCGCATCTGGACGCTGCTCGGCGTGCCCGCGCTCAATATTCCCTGCAGCCAGGGCCCCAACGGCCTGCCGGTGGGCGTGCAGGTCATCGGCCGGATCGGCGACGACGCGCGCGCGTTGTCAGTCGCGGAGTGGCTGATCACTCGACGATCCTGGCGAGACGAAACCCGGTGAGGTTGTCCCGGTGGTCGGCGGTGTTGCGGTAGCGCGTCGCCGAACGCGCGAAGCGCGGCACCGTGCTCCAGGAGCCGCCGCGCAGGACGCGCTGCGCGCAATCGCCGGTAGACGCGGCGGCCCCGTCCGCGGGTGCGCCCGCATAGCTCGCGTCCCAGCAATCCTCGGTCCATTCCCAGGCGTTGCCGAGCATGTCGTACAGGCCGAAGCGGTTGGGCGCGTAGCCGCCCGCCGGCGCCGTGAAGTAATGGCCGTCGGTGCACTCGTGCTTCTGGCCGAAGCCCCAGGTCTGGAAACGGCTCTGGTCGGCGACGTTGGCGAAGCGGCAAGCCTGCACGGGGTCTTCGCCCCAGTGCCGCGCGCTGACGCTGCCCGCGCGCGCGGCGTATTCCCATTCGGCTTCGCTCGGCAGCCGGTAGCGCCGGGCGGTTTTTTTCGACAGCCATTGCGCGTAAGCGCGCGCATCGTTCCAGCTCACGCACAGCACCGGGTGCGACTCGGCCTGCGTCAGGCCCGGGCTGCGCCAGCTCGTGACCGCCGGGCCACCGGGATTGGCGGCGGCGGGATCGGCGTAGATGAAGCCGGAGCAGCCTTGCGCGCGCGCGTCGCGCTCGGCTTCGGTCCTGTAGCCGGACTCATCGGCGAAGCGCCTGAATTCGGCCACCGTCACCTCGGCGCGGCCGAGCGCGAACGGCTGCGCGATCGACACCACGCGCTGCGGCCCCTCGTCGAAGCCGCGCCCGGCCTCGGCCGCAGGCGAGCCCATGGTGAACTCGCCCGCGGGAAGGACGACCATGCGCGGGCAATCGGCGCAGTCCTGGAAGACGGTGCCCGGCCGCGGCACCGCGCGCGGGGCCTCTTTCACAACCTTTGCGGCGTCCGCCCTGGCCCGTTCTTCGGCCTGCGCCATCGCCGCCGCCTGCCTCTTCGCCACGACGTCGGCGAGACGCCGCGCTCCTTCCTCGATCCTGAGCGCCAGCACCCTGGCCTTTTCCGCCGCTGCCTTCCTCGCTGCTTTTTCCGAGTTCGCCTCGGCGCGCGCCTTCACCTCCGGATCTTCCACGGGCTCGGCAGCGGGCTTGGCCTCGGTTGTTGTCCGCCTTTCCTCCTCCTGCCGCGCGAGCGATTCGGCTGCGATGCGCAGGGCCTCGGCCGCAGTAGCGCGATCCTGCGCGAGCTGGTAGTTGTAGAGGAGCACGCCGAGCGCGGCGAGCGTGACGAGAAGCAGCGCCGCGATCGCCCGCTTGCGCCTCGATTCGCGCCAGCGGACTTTCTTCTTCAGGTCGGCGACGGCGCTGGCGTACTGCTGCTGCTCGCGCCAGGCGCGCTGCGCGAGCTGCTGCTGCACCTGTTCTTCCCTTTCGAAGTGCGCGTTACGCTCGAGCGAAAGCCGCTCTTCCTCCTTCGCCGCCGCGATCGCCGATGCCTCCGCTTCCAACCGGGCGAACTCTTCGGCGTCGATCTTGACCGAGGCGTCCGCGTCTGTCGCCGTCACGGGTGCCGGCACGGCCAGCTCCTTCGCCATCAGCGCGGCGGCGCGACCGTCTCGCGCAGCACGATGGTGGAGCCCCGCACTTCGATGTAGCCGCTCGACTGCAGGTCCTTCATGACCAGGCTCACCATCTCGCGCGAGGCGCCGATCATCTTGGCGATGTCCTGCTTGGGCAGGCGCTTGGTCACCATCTTCACGCCGTTCACGTCCTCCGCCATGTCCAGCAGCAGCCGCGCGACGCGGCCGTAGACATCGAGCATCGCCAGGCTGCCGATCTTGCGGTCGGCTTCGCGCAGGCGCCGCGTCAGCACGCGCATCACGGCCATCGCCACGTCGAGATGCTCGACCAGGGCTTTCTTGAAGGCGTGCTTGGTGACCGAGAGCAGCTCGCAGGGCTCGATCGCGATCACGCTGGCCGAGCGCGGGCTGTCGTCGATGAGGCCCATTTCGCCGAAGAACTCGCCGGGCCCCAGAATGCTGAGGATCACTTCCTTGCCGTCGGCCTCGCCCATCATCACCTTGAGCCGGCCGGAGACGATGATGTAGAGCGAATCCGTCACGTCGCCTGCGCGCATGATCGCCGAGCCGCGCGGCGCGCTGCGGCGCGTCACCATCGTCGCCAGCGCGCGCAGCTGCTCGTCCGGAAAGCGCCCGAACATCGGCACCGATTTCAGGACCGTGGTGGAAACGGTGGTGGATGGCGTGGACATCCTAGCCCTATGATTCCTTGCGGGAAATGCGCCAAGCTATAGTAGCAGAACCCCCCGAAAAACAGGGACAGACCCTGATTCAGAATTACCGAATCGGGGTCTGTCCCTGTTTTTCCGGAAAACGTGGACTGTCCCTGTTTTTCTAACCGAAGATGTCTTCCGGAAGCAGCGCCGAAACCGTGACGTTCGGCACATCCACCACGTTCGAGACACGCAGGTCCACCGCCACGCTGCACAACACGTAGGCCTGCTCGCGCGTCCAGCCTCGTTCCTGCAACAGCTTGATCATCTCCAGCACGGCGTTCCTCGCCGCGAGCGAGAGGTCGCAGTTCTCGTTCCTGCCCTCGGCCGTGATCGGCATGCCCATGGTGGCGATGAAATTGCGCGGCATCGCGTGCTTCGGGTCCTGGAAATAACCCGGGTGCGAGAAGCGCGGCCAGACTATTTTTTTCGCTTTGGCTTCCCCTTTCAAAACCTTGAACCTGACGACAGCCGTCGCTCCCATCTCGATCGCCGTGCCGCAGCACTCCGAATCGCCCTGCGCGTAGTGCCCGTCGCCCACCGAGTACAGCGCCCCGTCCACCGCCACCGGGATGAAGAGCTTCGATCCTTTCGTCAGCTGCTTGATATCCGCGTTGCCGCAGTTCTCGCGCGGCGGGATCGTGCGCAGGCCCTCCTTCGCCACCTTGCCGCCCGCCGGCACTGCCGCGGCCTCGGTCGGCGGAAATACCCGCCCGCCGCGCGCGAGCAATTCCATTTCCCTGTCGTTCCACTTCTTCATTTGCTCGTGCGACGGCGCGAGGCCCGCCGTGCCCATGAACGCGCCGTTCGGAATCCGCACCCCCGGCAGCTGGGGCGAAGTCGCGTACTCGGGCGTGATATCCCAGTGCGCGACGAAGTGGTAGTCGAAGAGGTCCGGCAGGAAACCGCCGCCCGGCGCGAAGCGCGTCCAGCCATAGGGCTCTGGCACGATGTCCAGGTACTCGATTTCCAGCAGGTCGCCCGGCTCCGCGCCCTTCACGTACACCGGCCCCGTGAGAGGGTGCGCCACCGTGCGCTCGAGCTTTTCGAGATCTTTTGCCGTCGTTTTTGAATTTATCTGCAGATCATTCGCATCCCGCGTCTCGAGCGCCACCTCCTCGCCCGCCGCGACCTCGATCACCGGCGCGATGTCCGGGTGCCAGCGGTTATGCCCCTTGCCCGGCTCGTCGCGCAGGCGTTTCTTGCGGTCGATTTCGATGCTCTTGGCCATGCGCAAATGCTACAGAAGGAAGCAGCATTGCGGGGGTGCCTTTGGCCGGCGCCGGCGGTAAACTGGGCCCGCCATGCCCATCGTCATCCACTACTGCGCGCATTGAGGCTACAAACCCGAGGCCCTCCGTGTGAAGGCCTGGTTTGAAGCCCGCGGGCGCGGACCGGTCGAGATCCAGGCCGGCAAGACCGGCCAGTTCGACATCACCGTCGCGGGCAAACTCGTCTATTCGCGCTTCGAGACGGGGCTCATACCCGGCGAAGCGGACCTGGAAAAACTCCTGAAATAGGGTGAAATAGTAGTGAAATAGGGGACAGTCCCCTATTTCAGAGCTGCGCTAACCGGCCAAGCGAATCGCTACCTAAGCGCCGCGTTGATCTTCTCCAGCATCCCACTCCCCGGACAAAGCTCCTTCTCCCCCAGCGTGTTGAACGCCTGCGGGAAGGTGTTGAGGTGGGCGTGGAGGTCTTCGGAGTCTGGGTTGACGTAGAGGAGACCGGTGAGGACTTCGCCTTTGGCGGCGTGGGCCTGGATCTGGGTGGCGGCGCCGATGCGGTCGGTGGGGTCGTAGGCGGTGTTGGTCTTGCGCAGTTTGATGACGGAGCCGTCGTGCTGCGGCACTTCGATGACGGCGCCTTCGTCGTAGTCGATGTTGATGGCTTCGCGGTTGGGCCAGAAGTCGAGCCGGTTGACGGCTTCGTTATGGTCGCGGATGTATTCGTAGCTCTTGGTGCTGCCGGCGTGGTTGTTGAAGGCGACGCAGGGGCTGATGACGTCGATGAAGGCGGCGCCGGAGTGCGCGAGGCCGGCCTTGATGAGGGGCGTGAGTTGTTTCTTGTCGCCGGAGAAGGAACGCGCGACGAAGGTGGCGCCCATCAGGAGGGCGAGCGAAACCGTATCAATTGCCGAATCCGTATTGATTGCGCCGCGCTTGGCCTTGGAGCCGGCGTCGGCGGTGGCGGAGAACTGGCCCTTGGTGAGGCCGTAGACGCCGTTGTTCTCCAGCACGTAGAGCATGTTGACGCCGCGGCGCATGACGTGCGCGAACTGGCCGAGGCCGATCGAAGCCGAGTCGCCGTCGCCTGAGACGCCGAGGTAGATCAAGTCGCGGTTGGCAAGGTTGGCGCCGGTCAGCACCGAGGGCATGCGCCCGTGCACGGTGTTGAAGCCGTGCGAATTGCCGAGGAAATAGTCCGGGGTCTTGGACGAGCAGCCGATGCCGGAGAGCTTCGCCAGGCGGTGCGGCTGGACATCGAGTTCGAAGCAGGCCTCGATGATCGCGGCGCTGATGGAGTCGTGGCCGCAGCCCGCGCACAGGGTGCTGACTCTGCCCTCGTAGTCGCGGCGCGTGTAGCCGACCTTGTTCTTCTTCAGGGTCGGGTGGTGGAGCTTGGGCTTGGTCAGATAGGTCATGGGTTAAAACCTGGGTCCCCGATTAAAGATTTCGGGGACGACGGTAATTGAGGGTTAGGCGGCCTTGTCCTTCTTGATCGGGCGCACGTTGAGCGCGGCGACGACCTGGGCGATTTCCTGGGTGATGAAGCGCGCGGTGATCGGCGTGCCGTCGTAGTGCAGGATGGAGATGAGCGAGGCCGGGTTGATGCCGGCGTCGTTGACGAGCAGCGTCTTCATCTGCGCGTCGCGGTTCTGCTCGATGACGAAGACCTTGGAGTGCGACTGCACGAAGTCGAAGATTTCGTCCTGGAACGGGAAGCTGCGAATCCGGAGCGCATTTATGAATATGGATTTGAGAGCAAGGGATTCAAGCGCTTCCAGCATTGAGGGACTGGTCGAGCCGAAGTAGATGGCGCCGAACCTTGCCGGTTCCTTGGCCGGCGTGAGCACGGGCTTGGGCAGCAGGGACTTGGCGGTCTCGAATTTCTTCAGCAGGCGCTGCACGTTGTAGACGTAGTCCGGCCCCGTCTCGGAGTAGCTGGCGTAGGCGTTCTTGGTGGTGCCGCGCGTGAAGTAGGCGCCGCGCTTCTCGTGCGTGCCGGGCAGCGTGCGGTGGGGAATGCCGTCGCCGTCCACGTCCAGGTAGCGGCCGAAGTCCTTGCCCGCCTCCAGTTCGGCGTGGGTCATGACCTTGCCGTGGTCGTAGACACGGGCGTCGTCCCACTTCAGCGGCTTGCACAGGCGGTGGTTCATGCCAATGTCGAGGTCGGTCATGAGGAAGATCGGCGTCTGCAGCCGGTCGGCGAGGTCGAGCGACTGCGCCGCGAACTCGAAGCACTCGGCCGGATCCTCGGGGAGCAGCATCGGGTGCTTGGTGTCGCCGTGCCCCGCGTAGGCGCAGGCGATGAGGTCGGCCTGCTGGGTGCGCGTCGGCATGCCGGTCGAGGGCCCGCCGCGCTGCACGTCCACGATGGTGACCGGGATCTCGGCGAAATACGCCAGGCCGATGAATTCGGTCATGAGCGAGATGCCCGGGCCCGAGGTCGAGGTGAAGGCGCGCGCGCCGTTCCAGCCCGCGCCGGTGACGATGCCGATCGAGGCGAGTTCGTCTTCGGCCTGGACGATGGCAAATTTATTCTTGCCTGTCTCTTTATCTATTCTTAGTTTTGAACAGTAACTTTGAAAGGCCTCCGCCAGCGAAGACGAAGGCGTGATCGGATACCAGGCGCAGACCGTGGCGCCGCCGTAGACCATGCCCAGCGCCGCCGCGGCGTTGCCTTCGATGAAAATCTTGTCGCCGACGGCGTAGGTTCTTTTTGCTTTCAGCCCCAGAGTGTCTTTCAAATGCACTTTTGCATAGTTCAAACCCAGCTGCAGCGCATTCAGGTTGGGCTTGAGCAGCTTTTCCTTGCCCTTGTACTGCTCGCCGATCAGCTCGGCGATGGCGCCGGGCTCAAGGTCCATCAGCGCGGCGAGCGCGCCGAGATAGATGATGTTCTTGAACAGTTGCCGTTCGCGCGGGTCGCTGTAGGCCGAGCTGCAGATCTCCGTCAGCGGCATGCCGATGATGTTGACGTCGTCGCGGAACTTGGACGGCGGCAGCGGCTTGGTGTTGTCGTAGAAGACGTAGCCGCCGGGCTCGATCTCTTTCATGTCCTGCGCCCAGGTCTGCGGGTTCATCGCCACCATCAGGTCGACGCCGCCGCGCCGGCCGAGGTGGCCTTTTTCCGTCACGCGCACTTCGTACCAGGTGGGCAGGCCCTGGATGTTGGAGGGGAAGATGTTCCTCGGCGACACCGGCACACCCATGCGCAGGAAGGTACGCGCGAAGAGCTCGTTCGCCGAGGCCGAGCCCGAGCCGTTGACGTTGGCGAACTTGACGACGAAATCGTTGACGGCTTCGATTCTTTTTTTCATGCCGCTTTCCTGTCCCTGCGCTTGAGGGGCGAGCGGGCCGCGGGACCCGCGGTCGTCATCTTGATGAGCGATTTCTGCATGTCCCAGGCGCCGGTGGGGCAGCGCTCGGCGCACAGGCCGCAGTGCAGGCAGACGTCTTCGTCTTTCACCATGATTCGGTTTGTCTTCAGAGGGCCCGATATATAAAGGTCTTGAATCAGGTTCAATGCCGGGGCACTCAATCTGCCTCTCAATTCTTTTTCATCTCCATCCGGCGTGAAGGTGATGCAATCCATCGGGCAGATGTCGACGCAGGCGTCGCACTCGATGCACAGCTGCGTGGTGAATACGGTTTGGACGTCGCAGTTGAGGCACCTCTGCGCTTCCTTCCACGCCGTGGCCGCGTCGAAGCCGAGCTCGACCTCCATCTTCACGTTCTTCAGCGTCTTCTTGATGTCCGCCCAGGGCACCGGGAAGCGCTGGTCGTTGGCGATCTCGTTGTCGTAGCTCCACTCGTGGATGCCCATCTTCTGCGACAGCATGCTCATGCCAGGCATCGGCCGCTCGGCGATGTTTTCCGCGTTCAGCAGCTTGTCGATCGAAATCGCGGCATCGTGGCCGTGCGCCACCGCCCAGATGATGTTCTTCGGGCCGAAGGCCGAATCGCCGCCGAAGAACACGTTCGGCAGGGAAGCCTTGAAGGTCACGGGATCCAATTTCGGCATGCCGCTCTTGTCGAATTCTACGCCCGAATCGCGCTCGATCCAGGGGAAGGCGTTTTCCTGGCCCACCGCGACGAGCACGTCGTCGCATTCGAAGAATTGATCCGGTTCGCCGGCATTGACGAGATTTCTCTTGCCGTCCTTATATTCGGCTTTTACTTTTTCAAACACCATGCCGGAAAGTTTTCCGTTGGTCACCTGGAAGGATTTCGGCACGAGGAAATTTAAAATCGGGATGCCCTCATGCGCGGCGTCTTCCTTCTCCCAGGGGCTCGCCTTCATTTCCGCGAAGCCCGAGCGCACGATGACTTTCACGTCGTCGCCGCCGATGCGCCGCGAGGTGCGGCAGCAGTCCATGGCGGTGTTGCCGCCGCCAAGGACGATGACGCGCCTGCCGATCTTCGTCGTGTGGCCGAAGGAAACAGACGACAACCAGTCGATGCCGATGTGGATGTTCTTCGCCGCTTCTTTCCTGCCCGGGATGTCGAGGTCCCTGCCCCTGGGCGCGCCCGAACCTACGAAAACCGCGTCATAGCCTTCGGTCAGAAGGCTTTTCATTGAAGTTATCTTTTTTTGAACAAAAGAAACCCCTAAATTCAAAATATATCCAACCTCTTCGTCTATCACTTCCTCCGGCAGGCGGAAGCGCGGGATCTGCGACCAGATCATGCCGCCGGGTTTCGGGTCCTGGTCGAACACGGTGACCTCGTAGCCGAGGGGAGCCAGATCGCGGGCGACCGTGAGGGACGCAGGCCCTGCACCGACACAAGCTATTTTTTTACCGTTGGATTTCTTTTTTTTGTTGGTGTTGATCCTTGCCGCAATTTCTTCGCCGTCCTTCAAATCCGCAGCAACCCTCTTCAACCTGCAGATCGCGACGGGTTCCGGCTTGGGCGAATTCTCGTCCTCGACGCGGCCGCGACGGCACGCGGGCTCGCAGGGCCGGTCGCAGGTGCGCCCGAGAATCCCCGGGAACACGTTCGATTCCCAGTTGACCATGTACGCGTCGCCGTACTTGCCTGCGGCTATGAGCCGGATGTATTCGGGGACGGGTGTGTGGGCCGGGCAGGCCCATTGGCAATCGACGACTTTGTGGAAGTAGTCGGGCTTCTTGATGTCGGTTGGCTGCAACGCCGGTCCCCCCGGGATCGTTTTTTGGTGCGTCGCAGTCTACCCTGCCGAGAGGAGCAAGGAAAGTGTTAGTTTTCAAAACCCTACGGCCGGCCTGGGGACGCGGAATGCGAGGTTCTGTAAAATTCCGCCGTGGCGAGCCTGCTCGATTCCCTCAGGAAATGCTCGGTGGTGGTGGCCGATTCCGGCGACATCGACGCGGTGGCGAAATGGCGCCCGCAGGATGCCACCACCAACCCCTCGCTCCTGCTGGCCTCGGCCCAGGACGCGCGCTTCAAGCACCTCATCGTGCGCGACATCGACCAGCTTTTCGTCAATTTCGGCTGCGAGATCCTGAAGCACATACCGGGACGGGTTTCGACCGAGGTCGATGCCAGGCTGTCTTTCGACGAGGAAAAATCGGTCGAAAAAGCCCGGCGTTTCATCTCTCTGTACGAGTCCCGTGGCGTCAAGCGCGAGCGTGTCCTGATCAAGCTCGCGAGCACCTGGGAGGGCATCCGCGCCGCCGAGCGCCTCGAGCGCGAGGGCATCCACTGCAACATGACCCTGCTTTTTTCCTTCGCGCAGGCGGTGGCCTGCGCCGACGCCGGCGTGACCCTGATCTCGCCCTTCGTCGGCCGCATCTACGACTGGCATAAGGCCGCGCGCAAGCTGGAGGACATCCCGATTGCCGAGGACCCGGGCGTCGCCTCGGTGACGAAGATCTACAACTACTACAAGAAGCACGGCTACGCGACGCAGGTGATGGGCGCGAGCTTCCGCAAGGTCGAGCAGATTCTTTCTCTTGCAGGATGTGACCTGCTGACGATTGCTCCTGACCTGCTGCAAAAACTGTCGTCAGTTGACGGTGAGGTCATGCCGAAACTCACGATTGAAAATGCAAAAAGGCATTCAATCGAAAAAACACCCCTCGAACACCAGACGTTCCTCTGGCAGCACAACAGCGACGCCATGGCGGTGGAAAAACTCTCCGACGGCATCCGCAAGTTCGACGCCGACGCACGCAAGCTCGAGGCCGCGGTGGCGCAACTCACCCGCGCCGCCGCTTGATCCGCACCGAACTCGAAACCCGTCCCGGCGGGGTGGTGGCGCGTGTCGCCGTCGACAATCCGCGCAAGCTGAATATTCTTACGCCTGATGTTTTGCGCTCTTTTTCCCGGGAATTCAAATCCATGGAAAAAGAATCAAACCTCAGGGCAGTCGTACTGACCGGCGCAGGCGAGAAAGCCTTTATCGGCGGCGCCGACCTGGAAACGCTGGGTTCGCTCGATCCGGCCTCGGCGCGCGAATTCATCGGCCTCATCCACGCCGCCTGCGCCGCGCTGCGCGAGTGCCCGGTCCCGGTGATCGCGCGCATCAACGGCTGGTGCCTCGGCGCAGGACTGGAGATCGCGGCTTGCTGCGACCTGCGCATCGCCGCCGACACCGCGGCCTTCGGCATGCCCGAAGTGCGCCTCGGCATTCCCTCGGTCGTGGAAGCCGCCGTGCTGCCGCGCCTCGTCGGCGCCGGCCGCGCCCGCTGGCTGGTCATCACCGGCGAAACCATCGGTGCGGCGGAAGCCCTGGTCTGGGGTCTGGTCGAAAAAATCTGCCCTCTGGAAAACCTGGACGATCAAATAAACAAAACACTCGACGCCATTCTCGCGGGTGAGCCGGAGGCGATCCGGGCGCAAAAGCGCCTGTGCAAGCTATGGGAGGAGGCGCCGCTTGCCGAGAGCGTGCGCGTGAGCATCGACGAGTTCGCGCGTTCCTACGAATCCGGCGAGCCGCTGCGGCGCGTGGAGGCCTTTCGCAAGGCGCGCCGCAAGCCGGCGTGAATATTCACCTTCGTTCAAATTGCCGTTGCGCCGGGCGGGCGGTGAGGCGCTCCTCCCCGCCATCTGGCACACTAACGCCATCAAGAGGGGGAAATCATGAATATCCGCATGCTTGGTCTGGCGTTGATCCTGGGTGTCGGCGCGCGTTTAAATTTGACCAGCTCTGCGCGTTGAATTTTGACCAGGGGCTTTTGCCTTCCCGTCATAGTCTGGTTTGTGGATAAGTGTAC
>SBAS01000101.1 GCA_005240145.1 Nitrosomonadales bacterium
GCGACAAGCGCCGGCCGCGCGCCAACGTCTCCGAAGTCATGAACGTGATCGGCGAGGTCAAGGGCCGCACCTGCGTGATCATGGACGACATGGTCGACACCGCGGGGACGCTGTGCAAGGCGGCCGAGGTGCTCAAGGCCGAGGGCGCGATCAAGGTCGTCGCCTATTGCACGCACGCGGTGCTCTCGGGCAACGCCGTGGCGCGCATCGCCGAATCGGCGCTCGACGAGCTGGTGGTCACCGACACGATTCCGCTGCGCGCCGACGCGCTCGCCTGCAGGAAGATCCGCAACCTGTCGGTGGCGGGCCTGCTCGCGGAAACCATACTCAGGATCTTCACCGAGGATTCGGTGAGTTCGCTGTTCATAGAATAGATTCACCAACCCCGCCGCAGTCTGGTCGCGGACACGGCGGAAACCCAAGGAGTACCACGATGAAAATAGCAATCAACGCGCGCAAGCGCACGGTGCAAGGGACGGGTGCGAGCCGCCGTCTCCGCCGTACGGGCAACGTTCCAGGCATCATCTACGGCGGCGACAGAGGCGCGGTGACGATCGAGCTCGACCACAAGGAGCTCTACCAGCACCTGTCGAACGAGGCCTTCCACGCCTCGATCCTGACGCTCAAGGTCGAGGACACGGCCGAGGACGTCCTGCTGCGCGCGTTCAACATGCACCCCTACAAGGGGCACGTGCAGCACATCGACTTCCAGCGCGTATCCAAGGACAAGAAGATCCACATGAAGGTGCCGCTGCACTTCATCAACGCCGAGAAATCGCCCGGCGTGAAGGAGCAGGGTGGCGTGCCGAACCACGTCATCAACGAGCTCAACGTCACCTGCCTGCCCGATGACCTGCCGGGAGTCATCGAGGTCGACATGGGCCATCTCACCATCGGCCATGCGCTGCACGTCAAGGATCTGAAACTGCCCAAGGGCGTCGAGCCCGTGCTGCGCAAGGGCGAGAACCCCGTGGTGGCGACCGTCATCCAGCCGGTGCTGATCACCGAGGAAGAAACGGTGGCAGCCGAGACGGTGGCGGCGGCCGACGTGCCGACGACCGAGCAGACCGCGCCGGACAAGGCGGCGGATGCGGCGGCCGGCGGCGACAAGGGCGGCAAGCCGGCGGAAAAATCGGCCGAGAAAAAAGAGAAGAAGTAAACCTTGCCCGGTGCCATCCGTCTCGTCGTTGGCCTGGGCAACCCGGGCAAGGACTACGAACGCACGCGCCACAACGCCGGGTTCTGGCTGGTGGAGCGCTTTGCCGTGCAATCGGGGGTGGCCCTGCGCAAGGACGGCAAGTACCAGGCGCTGGTAGGCAGGCTGGAGGGGAACGGCGCCTGGCTGGTGCTGCCGCAGAGCTTCATGAATGCGAGTGGGCGAGCGGTGCAGATGCTGGCCGGATTCTTCAAGATTCCGGCGGCCGAGATCCTCGTGATTCACGACGAGCTCGATTTCGCTCCTGGCGTGGCGAAGCTGAAGCAGGGCGGCGGCATCGCCGGCCACAACGGGCTGAAGGACATCTCGCAGCGCCTGGGCTCGCACGATTACTGGCGCCTGCGCCTGGGCATCGGGCGTCCGGGGGACAGGAACGCGGGGGCGGATTACGTGCTGCAGAAACCCCCGGCCGAAGATCGCGAGGCGATCGACGCCGCGATCGGACGCAGCATCGAGATCCTGCCGTTGTGCCTCGCCGGCGACACGCAGGGCGCGATGCAGAAGCTGCACAGCCACGTCGAAAAAGAAAAGCCGGTCGCGAAAAAGCCCGAAGCTCCCGAGGCTGTCGCCAAGCCCGAACCCAAGCCTGAACCGAAAGTGGAAGCGAAACCCGAGCCGGAGAAAAAAAGCCTTTTCGGTTCGCTGTTCGGCAAGAAGAAATGAGTCTTCGTTGCGGGATCGTCGGCCTGCCGAACGTGGGCAAGTCCACGCTGTTCAATGCCCTGACGAAATCGGGCATCGCCGCGGAGAACTATCCGTTCTGCACCATCGAGCCCAACGTCGGCATCGTCGAAGTCCCCGACCCGCGCCTGGGTGGCCTGGCGGCCATCGAGAAATCGCAGAAGGTCATCCCGGCCGCGGTCGAATTCGTCGACATCGCCGGACTGGTGGCCGGCGCGTCGAAAGGCGAGGGGCTCGGCAACCAGTTCCTCGCCAACATCCGCGAAACGGATGCGATCGTGCACGTGGTGCGCTGCTTCGAAGACCCGAACGTGATTCACGTCGCCAACAAGGTCGATCCGCTCTCGGACATTGAGGTGATCAACACCGAACTGGCGCTGGCGGATCTCGCGGCGGCCGAGAAGCAGTTGTCGAGGAACGTGAAAGTCGCGAAGACCGGCGGCGACAAGGAAGCGCAGCGCCTGGTCGCGGTGCTGGAGAAGGCGATCGCTGCGCTCGACCGCGGAGATCCGGTGCGCTCGGTCGACTGGTCGAAGGAAGAACTCGTCGTCCTCAGGCCGCTGTTCCTCCTCACCATGAAGCCGACCATGTACGTGGCGAACGTCGCCGAAAACGGCTTCAAGGACAATCCGCTGCTCGCCGCGGTGGAAAAGCACGCGGCAAAAGAGGGCGCGCCGGTCGTGGCCATCTGCGCCGCGATGGAAGCGCAGATCGCGGACATGCCGGACGAAGACAAGCAGATCTTCCTTGCCGACATGGGCATGGCCGAGCCGGGCCTCGCGCGCGTGATCCGGGCCGGCTACAAGCTGCTCGGGCTGCAGACTTATTTCACCGTCGGCCCGAAGGAAGCGCGTGCCTGGACCGTGCCGGTCGGCGCCACCGCGCCGCAGGCCGCGGGCGTGATCCACACCGATTTCGAGCGCGGCTTCATCCGCGCGGAAGTGACAACCTACGAGGACTTCATCGCCGGCAAGGGTGAAGCCGGCGCGAAAGAAGCCGGCAAGCTGCGCGTCGAGGGCAAGGAATACGTCGTGCACGACGGCGACGTCATGCACTTTCGCTTCAACGTCTAAGGAAAAACAGGGACAGTCCACGTTTTTCTAGAGCGGGCATTTGCCCGGCTGCCACGAAAAACGTGGACTGTCCCTGATTTTCTAGATCGACCAGACCTGCATCGTCCGGTGCAGCTCGGCCAGTTCGGCGTCTTGCATCGCCGGCAGCTTTTTGCCGGCGGGATCCACCTGGTCGGCCAATTCGAGCACCAGGCCGTTCATCGTTGCGACGCGGCGCGCCAGCAATGCCGCGATGACCGCGGCGATCTTGAGCGCCGCGCTCGAGCCCGCGTCGAGCAGCACGCGGAAAGGCTGCGCCGGGATCCGCAGTACCTGTGTGTTCATGAGCGCGCGGCCGGTCGCTGAGCGCACATCCGCAGTGACGAGCGACATCTCGCCCAGGACGCCGCCGGGCCCCAGCCGCGCCAGCGAGCGCTCGCCGCGCGGGCCGCGTTTGGTGATGTCGATCTCGCCCGCCACGACGAGATAAAGGCCGTTGCCGGGGTCGCCTTCGCGGAACAGGTCCCTGCCCGCGGGGAGGTCCTGGGATTCGACGATGGCGGCGATCGCCTCCAGTTCCGCGTCCGCGAGCGTGTGGCACAGCGCCATGGCTTTCAATGCTGCGGCCACCTGTTTCGACATGCGCAAAGTCTACCCCATGGCGCGGCGTGGAATCGCGCCGGGGAACGGGCGCGGTATGATGGTCATTGCTGCAGGGCGATCTCAGGGGGAAACGCATATGGCGATTGAAATCAGCAATCGAACCAAGATCCTGGCCGCCGTGGTGCTGCTGGTCGTAATCGGCGCACTGGCCTGGATATTCTTCCTTGAGGAATTCCTGAGCGAGCCGCCGCCAAAACCCGCGGCCGTAGCGCCCGCGCCCAAGAAAGCCGATGCCGGGAAGCCGGCCGCCGAGGCGCCGAAGGCAGAGGCGCCGAAAGCTGCGGCCGCCGCCAAACCTGCGGCGAAGCCGATTCCGGCCCATCCGGACAAGCTGCTCGCGGAGGTGATCGAGACTTCGGGCATCAAGGCGCAGTTCCGGGTGTTCGCGCGCGAAGCGGTGATGAAGGTCGACGTGGGCAGCGGCGCCCCGGGGCCGGTGGAAGCGCGCGCCATCAGCGACGTCTTCGAGCGCGTCTACGAGCCCGGGAAGATGGGCGCGGAGCTCGCGACGAACCTGAAGGGCAACCTCGACGTCGAGCGCATGGGCAGGTTCCTCGAGCTGTTGCGCCAGCCGATCGTGACGAAAATGACGGCGGCGGAAGTCCGCAGCCAGCCGGCGGAGGCGATCAGGGACAGCATCGAGGAGCAGCGCAAGAATCCGCCCTCGGCGGCGCGCGCCAAGCTGCTGCAGGACCTCGACGACGTGACGCGCACCACCGAAGTCGCGCTGGACATGAACTCGATTCTCGCGCGCAGCATGGTCGATGCGATGCTCGCCGAATTGCAGAAGGGCAAGAACGTTCCCAAGGAAGCGCGCCAGATGGTGGGCTCGCAATTGAACACGATGCGCGACCAGGCGCGCACGCAGATCCGCGCGGTGCTGCATGCGACCTATCGCGGCGCGAGCGACGAGGAAATCGGCGAGTACGTGAAGCTGCTTGACACGGATAACGGCCGCTGGGGCAACGAAGTGCTCGCCAACGCCGTGCGGCCCCTGCTCGCGGCGCGCGCACGCGAAGCGGGCGCCGAAGTCGGCAGGCTGGCCATATCCAGGCGCGCCGGTGCGGCCGCCAAGGCGCCGGCGGCACCGGCACCGGTCGCAAGGGTCGAGGAGCCGAGCGCCGCTGCGGCACCGGTTGCCGCGCCCGCGGCGCCGGTGGAAGTCCCGGGCTACCGGCGCGCGGACAATGTGCGCGACATCTACAAGACGCGCTATAACGACGTCTCGACCGCAACCGTGATGCGGGATCGCGCCGCGGTGGCGGAGCTGCTCAACGACGGCAAGAACCCGAACGTGCGGCAGAAGGACGGTTTCACCGCGCTCATGGTCGCCGCGTCCAACGGCGACACCGAGATCGCGTCGCTGCTGCTCGCCAAGGGGGCGGACCCGAATCCGCGCGCGGGCAGCACGAGCGCCCTTTCCATCGCGAAATCGCGCGGCAGCGCGGGCGCCGCCATGGTGCAGCTGCTCCAGCGTAACGGAGCGAGGGAATAAGGCCGCGCGCCGTGCGACCGCGCAGCTTCGTTGCCGGTGTCGCGCGCTGCCTCGCGCTGAGCCTGCTCTGCCTCGCGGGCAGCGCCGGCGCGGCGGAACTGCCGATTTTCGATGCGCACCTGCATTACAGCCATGACGCCTGGGACCAGCTGCCGCCGAAACAGGCGATCGCGATCCTGCGCAAGGCGGGCCTGAAGCGGGCGTTGATCTCGAGCTCAGGCGACGAGGGCCAGCAGCGGCTGTATGCCGAGGCGCCCGACCTGGTGATTCCCGAGTTGCGGCCCTACCGCTCGCGCGGCGAGATCGGCTCCTGGTTCCGCGACCAGAGCGTGATTCCCTACCTCGAGGACCGGTTGCGCAGATACCGCTACGCCGGCATCGGCGAGTTCCATCTTTATGGCGCCGACGCCGAATTGCCCGTGCCGCGGCGCATGGTGCAGCTCGCCCGCCAGCACAAGCTTTTCCTCCACGCGCATTCCGACGTCGATGCGGTCGAGCGGCTGTTCAAGCAGTGGCCCGAGGCGAAAATCCTCTGGGCCCATGCTGGCTTCGATCGGCCGGAGAAAGTGCGCGAGATGCTGCGCAAGCACCCGAACCTGTGGTGCGACCTCGCCTTTCGCACCGATCACGCGCGCGCCGGCAAGGTGGATCCGGATTGGCGCGCGGCGTTCCTCGAGTTTCCCGATCGCTTCATGGTCGGCACCGACTCCTATACGCCCGAACGCTGGTATTACATCGGCGAGCACGCGAACTGGTCGCGCCAGTGGCTCGCCGATCTGCCCAAAGAGGTCGCGGAGCGCATTGCCTGGAAAAACGGCGAGAGACTTTTCGGCGACATGCTGAGCGAGCACTGATCGCGGCGGCGGCGGCGTGCGGCGCCGGCGTCGCACAGTCCTGCGAGCTGCCGGCCGGCACGCGCCTCGAGTCGCCGCGCTTCTCGCTCAGCTACCGCAGCATTCCCGCGCAGATCGCCGTCGGCGAGCAGTTCGTGCTCGAGCTCGCCGCCTGCCCGAAGGCCGGGAGCGCACTGCCCGGACGCCTGAAACTGGACGCGCACATGCCCGAGCACAGGCACGGCATGAATTACCTGCCCAGCGTCAAGGCCGTGGGCGGCGGCCGCTACCGCTCCGAGGGCTGGCTATTCCACATGCCGGGACGCTGGGAATTCCTCTTCGACGTCGAGGCCGAGCGCCTGACGCACAGCGTGCGCATCGAGTGATGCTGTTGCGTTTTCTCGTCCTCGCGCTGCTGGCTTCGGCGGGCGCGCAGGCGCAGGTGCTCGATTTCACCGACGCCGAAAGGCGCGCCATCCTGCGCCACGGTCCCTGGCCCGCGCCCTGGGCGCCGGATCCTTCGAACCGCGTCTCGGGCGCCGCGGAGGCGATCGGGTTCGGCGAGCGGCTGTTCTTCGAGCCGCGCCTGTCGCCCTCGGGCAAAGTCCTGTGCGCGACCTGCCACGTGCCGTTTCGCGGCTGGCAGGATGGCCGGGCGCGCGCGCTCGGGCTGGCGGAGGCGGAGCGTAATACCCAGAGCGTGGTCAACGTGCGCTACAACCGCTGGTTCGGCTGGGACGGCGCGGGCGATTCGTTGTGGGCGCAGAGCCTGCGTCCGATCCTCGACGCGCGTGAAATGGGCGGCAGCCAGGCCCAGGCCGCGACGCTGGTGCGCAGCGACCCCGAACTCTCCTGCGGTTACGCCAGGACTTTCGGCGCGCCGCCGCCGGCCGACGATGCGCTCGTGCTCGCCGGCATCGGCAAGGCGCTGGCCGCGTTCCAGGAGACGATCGTTAGCGGACGCTCGCCATTCGACGATTTCCGCGATGCGCTCGCCAGGAATGATTTCTCTGCCATGAAAAATTATCCGCTAGCGGCACAGCGAGGCCTGCGCATTTTCGTCGGCCGCGGCAACTGCAGCGCCTGCCATTTCGGGCCGAACTTCGCCAACGGTGAATTCCACGACGTCGGGGTGCCCTTCTTCGTCGCCGGCGGCGCCGATCCGGGGCGCCACGGCGGCATCCGCAAGCTGCAGTCGAATCCGTTCAACCTCCTGGGCCCGCACAACGACGACCGTGAAGGCGCGAGCGCGACCAGAACGAAGCACGTCGCGCTCGAGCACCGCAACTTCGGCGAATTCAAGGTGGCCGGCCTGCGCAACGTCGCGCAGAGCGCGCCGTACATGCATAACGGCAGCCTCGCGACGCTGGCGGACGTGGTCAGGCACTACTCCGAGATCAGTCCGGATCGCCTGCACGCCGACGGCGAGAGCCTGCTCAAGCCGCTGCGCCTGAACCGCGAGGAGTCCGCCGACCTGGTGGCGTTTCTGGAATCCCTCACCGAGCGCGCGAGCACGCTGCCGCCGAGGCGCCCGGGTACGCCGTGCCGCCCGTGACCTAGCGATGGACCTCATCCTCTGGCGCCATGCCGATGCGGCACCCGGCAGCCGCGACCTCGAGCGCAAACTCACCGCCAGGGGCCGCAAGCAGGCCGAGCGCGTCGGCGCCTGGCTGATTGCGCGTCTGCCGGGCCGCTACACCGTGCTCGCGAGCCCCGCGCGCCGGGCGCGCGAGACCGCAGACGCGCTGGGTGTGCATTACAAGGTCGTCGAACGTCTCGCGCCTGGCGCGGCGCCGGAAGAAATTCTCGAGGTCTGCGGCTGGCCGTCGCACAAGGGCGCGGTGGTGGTGGTCGGCCACCAGCCGGACCTGGGACGGGTTGCGGCGCTGCTGCTCGCCGGCGCCGAGGCCGAGTGGTCGGTAAAGAAGGGCGGCCTGTGGTGGCTCAGCGACCGCGAACGTGGCGGCGAAGCCCAGGTCGTGGCGCGCGCGGTGATCGCGCCGGACCTGATCTAGCCGCGCCTCAGTTTCGTAACTGCGCGACCTTCTTCTCCGACAGGCTGTTGACGGAGAATTTCATGCCGATCGCTTTCCAGTGTTCCGTTTCGGTCTCCAGCGCGGCGGCGGCGAGCGGGTTTTCCTCCAGCCAGGCCTGCGGCAGGTCGATGGCGTAACCGACGTCGTCTCCCGCCACGCGTAACAGCGGAAAACGCGCATCCGTCCGGTTGCGCAGCACCAGCGCCGCAATGCGCAGCGCGAACACCAGCGCCCAGTCTCCGTCCTCGAGGCCCGCGTCGTGCATCTTGCCGAGCTTGCCGCGGTGCGCGAGTACGATGCGCGCGAGGCGCTGCTGCTCCATGCGCGAGAAGCCCGGCATGTCGGCGTTCGACAGGATATAGGCCGAATGCTTGTGGTACTGGGCGTGCGCCACTGAAAGGCCGATCTCCGCCAGCCGCGCCGCCCAGTCGACGAGGAGGCGATCGGGCTCTTTTTCTTCCCTGTCCGGATTCAGCAAGTCAAAAATTCGCAAAGCCAGGGCGCGGATGCGTTCCGCCTGCGCGGCATCGGCATGGTAGCGGCGCATGAACTGGGCGACGGTGGCCTCGCGCATGTCGCGATGCTGCACGCGCCCGAGCAGGTCGTAGAGCACGCCGTGGCGCAGGGCGCCATCGGAAACCGCCATGCGCTCGATGCCGAGCTCGGAGAACGCGGCAAGCATGATGGCCAGGCCGCCGGGTATCACCACGGCGCGGTCCTTGCGCAGGCCGGCGATCCGGTCGGGGTCGGCGCGTTCGTGCTTCAGGAGCAGGCTCTTCAGGCGCTCGAGGCCTTCAAGCGTGATGCCTTCCTCGCTGAAGCCGTTTTCGCGCAGGATCGATTCCAGCGCGCGCGCGGTGCCCGAAGAGCCGACGGCCTCCTGCCAGCCTTCGGCGCGGTATTCGCCCGCCATGCTGGCGAGTTCCTGGCGCGCCGCGAGTTCGGCCTTCCTGAAGCGCGATTTTTCGATCCGGCCTTCCGCAAAATAGGCGAGGCTGTAACTGACGCAGCCCATGTAGAGACTCTCCGTCAGCAGCGGCTCGAGGCCCTTGCCGATGATGAACTCGGTCGAACCGCCGCCGATGTCCACCACCAGCCGCCGGTTGTCCGATCCATGGGCGGCCGGCGCGATGGCGTGCGCGACGCCGAGGTAGATGAGGCGCGCTTCCTCGCGGCCGGCGATGACTTCGATCGGGAACCCGAGCGTGGCGCGCGCTTCGCGCAGGAACTGCGGCGCGTTCTTCGCCACGCGCAGCGTATTGGTGCCCACCGCGCGCACCGCGGTGCGCGGCAGGCCGCGCAGCCGCTCACCGATGCGCGCCAGGGCTTCGAGCGCGCGCGCCTGCGTCGCGCGGTCGATGCGCTTGTCGGCGGTGAGTCCCGCTCCCAGGCGCACCACTTCGCGCAGCGAGTCGAGCGGATAGATCTGGCCGTCGACGACCCTGCCCACCTGCAGGTGGAAGCTGTTCGATCCAAGATCGATCGCGGCGAGCACATCGGAGCGGGCCATGGCAATCAAAAGCTTACACCCTGTGGATAAGTCGACAAATTTGCGGCGTGCGCCGTTTCACAATGCCGCAACATTTGTCGTGTAGGCTGGTCCAACGCGTAGTCGTATTTCCCCCGCGGTTCCCCATGGTCAAAAAGAATCTTCAGCCGTCCCATTTTCTCAACCGGGAACTGGGCCTGCTCGAATTCAACCGCCGCGTGCTGGCGCAGGCGGCCGATGATTCGGTGCCGCTGCTGGAGCGGCTGCGTTTCGTCACCATTGTTTCGTCCAATTCTTCGAGATCCGCGTCGCCGGCCTGAA